>NZ_CP114598.1:1325037-1656296 GCF_030848305.1 Akkermansia muciniphila
TGTAGCTGTAGGCCCAGCCGCCGTTGGGGCACTGGGCGTCAATAATCCTGTCCACGGCTTTTACGACGACCTTTTCCAGATTGGAAATGGAAGGGATGTCCATCTGCTTGCAGAAGGTATAGGCTTCGCACAGGGCGTAGGTGGCTACCGCGTGGTCATAACAGATTTCCTTCAAGGCGGGCTGTTCCGACAGGACGGGGTTTTTCATGCCCAAGTCTACCAGGAAGGAGATGCCCTTCAGGACGTTTTCTCCGAATTCCTCGGAAAGAGGCGTTTCGCAATGGGCCAGATAGGCCAGCAGGGAAATACCGGTCATGGAGGCGCGGAATTGTCCTTCACCCCAGGAGCCGTTGCCGTTCTGCTGTGTTTTCAGCCAGCGGAGGGACTTGACTACGGCTTCCTCGCACTGCGGGGTGCCTCCGTTTTCCGTGATGCGCTTCATGCGGTCGTTCAAGTCGCAGCGTTTGGAGATGATGCCGGGAATGCCTCCCCCGTCTCCGTCTCCCGTGCCGGTCCCGAAGCCGTCGCCGATGTCGATGCCCATGGAAAGCTCTTCCGAGGGGACGTCCACTTCAATGTCCGGATTGACTACTGCGACGTCCGCCGTTGCCACAGCGGCTATGACCTTCACCTGAGCGGAAGTGGAGGAACTGCTGGGGCGCTGGGTGGTCTGGGTGACTTCCGGCGTGTCGATATCCGGGTTGTCGCCTTCCTGGGTGGCGTAGGCGACCATGGGCGGATCTTCCGGGACGGCTACAATGATATGTACCAGGTAGAGGAGGAGGCCCATGAGGGCGACGCCGAGGAAAGAGACGGAAATGGCGGCGGTCAGTGTCTTGGTCCGCTGTTTCTTCAATTCCGCAAGAGCGTCTTCAGTACTTTCAATATGCAGACTCATACAGTATATGAAGGTTTCTGAGGATAATATAATGTTTCACCGGCTGGTGACGAGTTCAAAAATTTTAATGGTCTGTCAAGTTGTAAATGACCAGATGTGAATAAAATAAAATTTTATAATGAAGGATTTATATTATTTGCATCATTGGTTTGGTGGGAAACTGGACGTTCCGGGACATGGGCGCATACTGGGACACAGGCCGTGCTTTTGATTTGCCGGAGGGGAATAAAAAGGCTTGTTGAAGCCGGGAAGGATGAATAACAGGCCAGGAGCTGGTTGCCTTTGAAAGTTTTTTGTTCTGCTGCGGCCGGAGGAGGGGAGGGCGGTTCCGAGCGTAGAGCGTACGAAGAATTTTGGAAAAGAGCAAGCCCTGCCATGGGAGCACATGGCAGGGCGGAAAAAGGGGTGCTTCTTTTGCGCGCAAAGGCATTAATAGTGGCCGCGGCGCGGGCCGGTCATCCACTTCCATGCGGTTTCCACGATAGCTCCGGCATCCTTGCACCTGGCTTCCCAGCCAAGGATTTCCTTGGCTTTCTTCGGATTGGCAATCAGGCGGGGCGGATCGCCTTCACGGCGCGGGCCGTAGCGGACGGGAATTTTTTTGCCGGTGACTTTTTCAGCCGTTTCCAGGATTTCCCGGACGGAAAGTCCCAGGCCTGTTCCGAGATTGAAGCACTCTGTAGCCCCTCCTTTCATCAGGTAGTCCACCGCTTTCAAGTGGGCGTCCGCCAGGTCATTGACGTGGATGTAGTCGCGGATGCAGGTGCCGTCCGGAGTGTCGTAATCCGTTCCGAAGACTTCGATGTATTCCTTTTCCCCGGTCAGCGTGAGCAGGATGTTGGGGATAAGGTGGGTTTCCGGTTCGTGGTCTTCACCGATCAGGCCGTCCTCGCTGCAGCCTGAGGCATTGAAATAGCGCAGAAAAACGCTTTTGAGGCCCCAGGCGCGGTCACAGTCCCTGCAAACTTTTTCCAGCATGTATTTGGAACTTCCGTAAGGATTGATGGGATCCTGCTTTTCCGTTTCCGGGATAGGAATCTGGGTGGGAACGCCATACGTGGCGCAGGTGGAGGAGAAAACAAAACGCTTGACGCCGGCGGCTTGCATGGCGCCCAGAAGGACGAGGGGCCTGGCGATGTTGTTCATGTAGTACTTGAGGGGGTTCTGGACGGATTCCCCCACATTAATAAAGGCGGCAAAGTGAATCACGGCGTCAAAGTCGCCCTTCATCAGGAGAGGATAAACCACGGAGGCATCTCCCAAATCCCCCTTGACCAGTTTCACTTCCGGGTCCACAAGGGCTCCCACGTGACCGTACACCATGTTGTCCAGCACGGTCACGTCTGCGCCTGTTTTGATGAGCTGGCGCACCGTGTGGGAACCAATATATCCGGCTCCGCCGGTTACAAGTACTTTCATGATTTTATCAAATTTGCTGTTGAGCCGGTTTAACTTTTTCTCCGGCAATAGGCGTCCAGACGTTTTGGAGGCTGCGGAACCTTTCAGTTCACGGCAGACTGAATCCCTGTTCCAGACGCCTGTAAAAGTGACATGTTTTCCCCTTTTTGTCAATTTGCGATATATCTTGCCGCCGTCTCTCCGTTCTTTGCCGGCGGCGGTTGGGACTTCTCCGTTTTCATGCCGGAAACTGCCCCGCTTTTTACTAGCTCCTGACAGGTATTTTTGAGAACATGACCTCATTATGAAACCGTCCGAGATCAGGAATGTTCTGGAAGACCATGAAGTGCGCCCCAGCAAGTCCCTGGGTCAGAATTTCCTGACGGATGAGAATGTAGCCCGCTGGATTGTGGAGCAGCTCGAAATCCGGCCGGAGGACTGTGTGGTGGAGGTAGGGCCAGGAACCGGCTCCCTGACGGAACATGCCGCCCCCCTTTGCCGCAAACTGGTTCTGGTGGAATTTGACTCCCGACTGGCGGAATACCAGAAAGAGCGCTGGGCCGATGATCCCCATGTGGAAGTTCACCATGCCGACGGCGCTTCCTGGGATCCGAGGGGGCTGTTTGCAGAGGCCCCTGTCAAATTCCTTGGCAATCTCCCTTATTCCGCGGGAGGAGCCATCCTCCAGAATTTTCTGTCCAGGCCCAGCGCTGTGGAACGTGCCGTGGTGATGCTTCAGAAGGAGTTTATCGACCGTATTCTGGCGACGCCGGATGATGATGCCTTCGGGCTGTTGTCCCTGCGCATCCAGAAGAACTGGATTCCCCGTGCCCTCAAAACCATCCCGCCGGAAGCGTTTCATCCCCGTCCGCGTATTGATTCCACCGTGATGCTGCTCACTCCCCGTCCAGCCCGCGAGCTGCCTCCATATGACGACCGGCTGATGGACGAACTGATGCGCAGGGCTTTTTCCCAGCGGCGCAAACAATTGAAAAAACAGCTCCCCGCTTCTCCCCCATGGGAGGATGTAGCTGCTTCCCTGGGGCTTTCCCCTTCCGCCAGGGCTGAAGAGTTGAATTTGTCCCAGTGGGTGGAACTAACGCGCGTTTATGATGCCAATCCTCTCAAGGATGTGGCGCAGAGCGGGGATGAATTGTTTGACATCGTGGATGAACTCAACCAGGTGACGGGGCAGGGCACGCGCCGGGAGATACATGAAGGCAGCCTCCGTCATCGTGCCGTACACATGTTTCTGGTCAACAAGCATGGAGCCGTTCTTCTCCAGAAAAGGTCCTTATGGAAAGACAGGCAGCCGGGCAAATGGGATTCCTCCGCAGCCGGGCATCTGGATGCCGGGGAAAGTTATGAGGAAGCCGCGGTGCGGGAGCTGAAGGAGGAGCTGGGCGTGTCCGGCTGCGGGCTGCAGAAAATCGCGGATTTTGACGCCGGAGAAAATAACGGCTGGGAATTCATCTCCCTTTATGAAGGACGGTATTCCGGGAAGGTTCGTTTTCCAGCGGCGGAAGTGGACAGCGTGCAGTGGTTTACGCCGGAGCAAATCCAGGCGTGGGTGGAACGCCGTCCGCAGGATTTCTCCCCTGCATTCATTCCGTGTTGGAATGCATGGCTGGCTGCGAACAGAAAAGATCATTCTAACTCAAATACATATCATGATAAACCCTGATCAATTATCTCCGGAACAAATCCAGTCCATCCGAACCTGGGCGGAAGAAGGACTGGATTTAAACGCCATCCAGAAAAAACTGCATGAAGAACTGAACATCAAGCTGACGTTCATGGATACGAGATTCCTGCTTCAGGATCTGGATATCCGCATCAGACAGCCGGAGCCGGAACCTGAAGACGAACAGCCCGGAGAGCTTCCCGGAACGATGTCGCCCCCTGCCTCCCTGCTGGGAAAAACCCAGGTAACTGTGGATGAGATAACGCCTCCCCATGCCCTGATGGCCGGCAAGGTTTTATTCAAGAGTGGCGCCCAGGGCGCATGGGATATTGATCGTACCGGCCGTATCAACTGGGACGCTACGCTTGGAGAACCTACGGCGGACGACTTGAGGGAATTTGAAGTGGAACTGCAAACCGTTATTCGCAGCCGCATGGGAGCCATGTAAGGGAACCGGAAAATATTCCCTTTGAGATGGACTGGAAGCAGGAACTCACTGGGTGGCGGTTATTTTCAATAAAAGCCTTGGCAGGAACGGGAAATACCGTGTCCGCATGTCATTCGTGAGAGAATGTCTGCCCCGGGGTTGCCCGAAAAAAAGATGAGCTTTGATTTAGTCCCACAGTAAAAGCAACAAAAGAATTATCATGGAGATACCGGAGGAAATGATTGAAACGCTGGTGCCTGCCGTTCGGGAACAACTGGAGTCGCCGGACACCGCTTATGTTAAAAACTGTCTGGAGCGCCTGACAGGGCGGGAAAAACTGGAAGAACAGGAAGCTCTGGAACTGATGGCGCAGGCTCTGGCCATTACCATTAATGCGATGATGGTGGGGGGGCGCCCTTTTGATTCGGGAAAGTATAAGGCACTTTTGAAAGATCTCCCGGCTCTTCCGGATGAGGCTCCGTGATAAATCTCGACAATCTCCGGAATTGATTCATAATCCTTTCTTTCACTTGAAATTTTATGGCAAAAAAACCATTAGAAACAGGTGCTCCGGAAGCGTCCGCAGCTAAAAAAACGACTGCTCGCAAGACGGCGGCCAAAAAGACGGCCTCTACCACTAAAAAGGCCGCCGCAGCTGAAAAAAAATCTGCTGCAGACGCCGCTTCCGTAGAAGCACCCAAAACCAAAATCAAAACGGTCAAGTCCGCCCCGAAAACCGCGGTGAAGACAAAAACCGTGAAAACAGCCAAAAAGGCGGTTGATGAAAAGGCTCCTGTCTCTGAACCGGTTGTTGTCCCTTCCGAGGCCCCGGCTCCTTCCGCTCCCGTAGAAAAGGAGATGATGCCCGAAGCTTCCCAGAAGCCCCAGGCTGCCGCTCCGGCCAAGGTCAAGCGGGAATCGTTCCGCCCCAATCGCAATGCGGAACAGCAGGAACGCCATGAACAGCATGGCGGAGATGTCTTTGCCCAGCCGGAAACGGTGGGCGGCGCCTCCGAAGGTCCCTTTAACAAGCGCAAGCGCCGCCGCCGCAATAAAAAAGGCGGCGGTTCCGAAGACCGCCAACCTATGCAGGATGCCGCTTCTCTCAAGCAGCTGGATGGTAAGAAGGTGGCTTCCCGCGCTTGGAAAATGTTCCTGGCGGAAGTGTCTGAAGAAGGCCTTGCCCTGATGGACGACCAGACGGCGCGAGAGGCGGCCCGCCGCGCTTTCCGCTGTGCGGAATTCTTCATGATGGAGGAAGCTCGCCGCAAACATGCCCAGGAAGCTGCTCTCCAGCAACAGGAGAAAACTTCTTCTTCAGAAGAGGAACGGGATTCCGAAGAAGATTCCGGAGAAGAATAATTCCTGCCTGTGATGATGTTTTTGCCCTGCGGCGGATGCCGCAGGGCATTTTTGTATCCTCCGGGGCTGATTCTCCGGAATTTGAATGGCCGTGTTTTCTCCGGTGCATTGGGAGTCAGCATGCGTCAACCTTTTTCACCTGTGCTCAAAAAACAGCCTTTTCCCAACCAGAGCAAGTTTTGAGAATGGAGAGCATAGAAGACGCCTGTATGAAAGCGGGCTTTATTTCATGTCATTCCCCGTTCTTATTCCTCCTAAACTTTTTTGCCTCTCCATTTCCCGCTCTTGAGGTACCACCATGCCAGGGTGATCAGGGTAACGCCGTAAACGTGTTCGGAAAACCAACAGAGAGCTACATCCGGCTTGAGCCTGATGATTCCGTAATAAATGACGGCCGTGTAAACGGCCAGGGAAATCATTTCCATGATGAATCCCGCCTTGGTATTGCCTGTGCCGGATACGGCGTTGAACAGAATGAATGACGGAGCCATGATCAGTGTGGAAGAAGCCATTACATACACGGAATTAACGCTGGCGGCAATCAGGGACGGGCTGTCCGTGAAGGTGCGGAGGACGAGTTCCGGAAACAGGCACAGTATCATGAGCAGGGGGATCAGGATGGCGTATGTCAGTTTGAGGGTCATGCCGCAGGTTTTGAACAGGCAGCGCTGTTTTCCCGCGCCTATCTGGTTACTGATAAGAGCTCCTGCCGTGGTCGCAAAAGCGCTGATTACCATGATCAGCAGGGCGGAAATGTTGCGCACGATGTTGGTGACGGCCAGCGGGCGTTCTCCTAAATGTTCAATCGCCAGGAAAAAAATAAACCAGATGGAAACGGAAATGAAAGATTGCACCATGGTCCATCCGGAAATGGACAGCATCCCCTTCAGCAGATGGGGGCGGAGTGCGAACGCCCGGCGAAAGCCGTACTTCCGTTTATCCGCCGTTATGCTTGTGTAGACGATGAAAAAGAGAAGGGAGACTGCTTCCGACACGCTGGAAGCAATGGCCGCTCCTGCAATGCCCGCGGCGGGGAAGCCGCCTTTCCCGAAAATGAGGCAGTAATTCAGCGCAACATTGCTCAGGAGCATGACAAGGGAATTGACCGTCAGAATCTTCGTCTGGGTAATCCCCACGTAATAGGCGCGGAACATCACGCAGAGGAAAGAGAAAAAGACACCGTAGGTGCGCCAGTGAAGGTAATCCGCCGTGGCTTTGTACACCTGTGGGGAATCAATGATGTCCCGCAGGATAATGGGGGAAAAATATTGAGATGCGGCAAAAAGGGCTATCGCCAGGACCAGCATGAAATAACAGCCCTGGATCATGGTGGGGGCAATCCTGTTGTAACGGCGTTCCCCGTTTCGGCGCGCAATGATGATTTGTGCGCCGAAACCGAAGCCGAACGCCAACATGAACATGGCCATGTAATACACGCCGCCCAGGGCGCACGCTCCCAGCGCCACGTCCCCCACGCGTCCTAGGAAGACAGCATCCGTCAGGCCGATCATATGCTCAATGATCAGGCTGATCATGAGGGGGTATGACATGAGCCATATCTTTTGGTAGGAAGTAAAAGAAGGATTATTCATAGCGGGGGCAGCCTGCGGGCATGGTTCGCCGAGGGCAGGCGCTAAAGGCCCAATATTTTTGAATTAAAATGTTTTCTTGCAAGAAAGAAATTCGTTTGCTTTCTCACATGTCGTGAAAATGCGGGTAATATTCCGGTTCAACTGAGAGGCAGTCTGGTTTCCGGATACCGCAGGGGGGATTTGGTGGGTTGTTTCATGAACGCCAGCACGAAAGCCACCATGCCTACGCGTCCCACAATCATGTTGAACACGATCATCCATTTGCCGACATCGCTGAGTTCCGGAGTGACGTTCCAGGAAAAGCCTACTGTGGCGAAAGAACTGACCACTTCGAAAAACAGGCGTTCCAGGCTCAACTGCGGTTCCGCAAAACACATGACCGTAGTCATCATGCCCACCCAGGCTCCGGCAAGGATGACGGTGATGACGGCTCGTTCCACCACATTGCGGGCAATCCGGCGCTTGTGCATGACCACGTCCTTCTTACCCTGTAAGATGCGCGCCACCTCCCCGCAGGAAACGGCGAATGCGGTGGTATGGACCCCTCCCGTGGTGGAACCGGGATTGCCGCCGATGAACATGAGAGCCCCCAGAAACAAGGCGTATGGAACGCTGTTGAGCGCCATGTCCGAGATGTTGAACCCTGCCGTGCGCGCCGTTGCGTTAAACAGGCTCTCCCACAAAATCCAGTACCAAGGGTCGGCAGACGTAAACAGGCTGCCGTCAATCACTTTAATCAGGAACAGGATCAATCCGCCGCCAAGCACCAGCGCGGCGGTCATGCGTACGACCAGCCAGCTGTATGTGGACCAGTGGCGGCTGACGGTGTTCCGGTTGTCCCAGCCCAGTGCTACTCTGGCCCGGCGGACGATTTCCAGATACATGGCGAACCCCAGGCTTCCGCAAAGCACCATGACCATGATGGTGATCTGGCCACCCGTATTATAGGCTATGCCCGGAGTGGCCAGGTTATCCGCAAACAGGCTGAATCCCGCATTGCAGAAACCGGAAACGGAATGGAAGACGGCGTACCACCAGAGCGTGTCTCCCTCCAGCCCCGGAACATGTCTCCAGGAAAAATAAAGGCCTATGGCCCCCAGCGCTTCCACCCCGAACGTGACGGCAATAATATTCTTGATGAACCGGTCTACCTGGGCAATGCCTTCTTCATCCAGCAGGTTGCTGATGGTTACCTTGGAACGCAGGCTCAACCCCTGGCCTACCATCAGGGAGACGAAATAAGTGAACGTCATAATGCCGAAAGCGCCCACCTGGAAAAGCGCCAGCAAAATGGTCTGTCCGTAATTGGTGAAATGTTCATGGACATTCAGGGGGACCAGCCCCGTGACGCAGACGGCGCTGGTGCTGATGAAATAGGCGTCCGTGGCGGAAAGGACGATGCCGTCCTTGGTTGCTCCCGGAGACATGAGAAGAGTTCCTCCCAGCGCAATGAAGGCAATCAGGGTAAGCAGGAAAAGAAGGGCGGGACGGATGCGCGGGAGGTGGAATCCCCTGTTCCGGCGGGCGATGCGGAAAAAATACTCCTTGAGGTTCAGCAGAGGGGCGGCTCCGTAGCAGAGGCAGAGCGCGCGGAAAATATTCTGAAGCTCTATTTTGGAGATGAAGGTGGAACGGAAAAAGTCACCAGCCAGCATGACCAGAATCAACAGCCCCAGGCACAGTTCTACCCACCGGGGGTTGCGGATGGTTCTGGCAAGCCATTTTTCCCGCAAAATGCCGATGACGCCCGTGAGCTGGCCCAGCACCAGGAAGGAGAGAATTTCGCGGAAATAGCGCAGGGAAAGCTGGTCTTCATGGATCTCTCCGAAGCCGTTCCACCACAGCAGCCACATCAATGCGGCCAGTGTGCACAGGCCGAACCCCATTTCCATGGCCTCAAAATGGTTCAGTAGCGGTTTTTTCTTCGTCTCATTCACAAGCCTGCAATGGTGATGTTTCTGATGCTGGGGGGAGACTACTGCATACGGGAAGATTTGAGAAGCTCTTATATCGTTTCCAAAGGCGTTCCGACCAAAGGTCGGAAGACTCTTTTTGAAAAAAATTTTTTCATGTGGAGGAAAATAGTTGCCAATCCGGCGTCGCCGTGCATAATAAGCCCCGTTCTTACCAAACCATGTGCGCTCGTGGCGGAATTGGTAGACGCGCTAGATTCAGGTTCTAGTGGGGGTTCCCCCGTGAAGGTTCGAGTCCTTTCGGGCGCACCAAACAAGGCCCTGCAAGTTAACTGCTTGCAGGGCCTTACTGGTTTTATGATGTATTTGTGCATCGGCTTTGACGCAACGCCGGAAGATTGGTGAAGGGCAAGGATGAGGATTATTGATCTGTTGTTAAGGAACGCCTGTGATTTTCAGGGGAGGGGTCTTTTCCTTTTGGGGAATGAATGCCTGCGAATTGTTCATGCGCCAGCTTCATGAACATGCAGGATGAACATTTCCTTTCAGCGGTAATGCGTTGTCGGCGCTCCTGGTCGTAAAGTTTCTCGTAGCGTTCGGCGCGTTTCATTTCCCTCCAGAGGAAGATGCCCATCACGGCTGCCACGGAGGCGCCGTTTTGAACGTATTCAAGCAGGGGATTGAGTTCAGAAGTAGCCATGCAAACAACAGCAAGGGTGTTGGCTAAGACGACACTTGTAGTAACAGCGGTCTGGGTCATGGGTAAGGAAAGGTTATGTTTCGAAACTTCTGCGCGCTTCGGAAATGCTTCCGAATTGATGGAGCTGCAAATGCGGCGGATCTGTAAAGGATTTCCATGTTCCTCCCCAGTCCAGGCCGTCAATCTTTGCGTAAAGTTTACCCAGAGTGGCGTAAAGAGGATGATTTGCCAGGTAGTTGCGGCCCTGGAAAATTCCAAAATCCCAGGCCAGTCCGAAGTTGTGCCAACTTTGGCCGCCACGGGCATTCGTTACTTTCGGGCGTTGTCCGTAGAGGGCCTCCTGTTCGGCATACGTGCGCGTTCCGCAGATAATTTTTACTTCATATTCCTGGTTGATGGCTTTATCCAGGGCCAGTTTGAACCATTGCCGGGCGGCTTTTTGCGCTTCCGGCAGCAGGGTGGAGATGTTCCGTTCAGTGCGTTCGTCAAAGCATCCGGTCTCCATTTTGTATCGGTCGGCGTCCGTAGCCCAGCGTTCCGCTCCGGCCCGCGTGCCGTTGCCGGGAATGCCGTCAATGGCTCCGTGGTAGTATCCGGCCAGACGCAAGAGCCTTTGCCAATAGAAGGTATCTTTCTGAAGGTCGGAAATGCTGTTAGCCATTGTCGTGGTCTTCCTGTTCCTTTTTCCGGTCTTTGGTGACGATGCCGATGAGGCCTGCCGCCGCCATGCCTGCGGCGATAATCTGGTCGGCAAGCGTTTGTTCGATAGTGGCTCCGCAGGCTGTGGCCAGGGCAAGGAGGCCCAGCCATGTGGAACGTTCCGTCAGTCGGTTGAGAATGTATTTGAACATGTGATTGTCGGTTAGCGTTAAAAAGTTTTCTCTGTACGGAGAGCTCCAGTTTGCCGGGGATGCTCAAGGCGCCGGAAAAAGATTTTTCCCGGAATCTCTTATCTGTGAGGCAGGCAGGGGCTGGCCTCCGTGCAAGTTGTTCTGATGTTGGTGCCGCGATTTGCAAAGATTCCGCGGATACTTTTATTGCTTGCCCTAATCGGCAAAATCCGTCACAGGAAACGATACTTGTATTTTATTCATGAAGATACCATAATGCGCCAACCAACGCCATTATGAATAACCGTTTAACATCGTTTATCATCCGTAGATTTCTACCATTTCTTCGATATGAATATCTCAGGGAATTGGAAGCGTACCTCAGAAAAGAGGTAACCAATTTCCCTACAGTAATTCCTCCTGAATCTTTTTCCGACCGCCAGCAGCTGGAGGCATACCGCAGGGCTCTCGGGCAAACTATTATTTCCGGCATTTGTTACCGGATGTACGGCCTTAAAAAGGAGACGGATAGGATTTACCGTATTTTCCTCCTTTTGCAAACGTGCAGTTCCGGAGAGGCTACCGCGGATTTGCGGGAATACGCCGAGTCATTGGGCGTTTCCGTCAACAGAGATTTCTCCAATGGAATTGAGCTCGCCGTTTTGCATTTTCTGGACGGCAATATCAGCTTGCTCAGGCAGATTGAGGAGCTGCATTCCATTAAAAAGAGGAAATCGTATCGGATTCTTCCCCCTATGAAGGATGTGCTTCCTTTCCCCATGATTACGGAGAAAGAAAGGGAGAAGGAAAAAGAAGGCTGCCGTCAATATCTGTCCCGGATTTTGTCGGAGAAGGGAATGACTGACGTATGCGTTATCAGCTGTGACCGGATTTCCTCTGATTACTGGTTTACCATCAAACGGGGGCATTATCAGGAGACCGTTGATGAGGTTGACACGTCGGCCAAAGAAATAGTCAGCAGCATACGTACTCCCGGTAATACGGACATTGTCATCTACAGGGGGAGTTCGAAATGCCTGTACGTCAATTTACAGGTTAACGCCAGAATCCAATGGATGATGCGGGCCTATGCCGTGATTGCGGGCCGCATGCTGTTCGGTTCGGATATTTGGGAATTAAGGAACCGCTATACCATGGGCGTCTTTAATAAGAAGTCCATTGCCGACATTGAGGTGTTCAATAATATTCCGGGTCTGCGAAGGGTTGCTGTTTATAAGCTTGTCATGTCCAGGCCTCTCCATGCAAGGAAGAGGACGGAGAAAGAGGTGTTGATGAGAGGATTTACAGGCACTTACAAAAGCCTTTCCGAGCTTGGCGATGAAGATGGTCCCCTGATTGTCGTCCCCAGCGGGTTCCATGTGGACAAAGCGTTTTTTTATTTTGAGTTTGAAGAAGGAAACCCGAAAACCGTTTCTTTGACTCCCGATTCCAATGGCCTGGAATTGGAAAGCGAGCAATACAGGCTCATTGATATGTATTTTGAACAGGCTGGTTTTGACCAGTTGTACAATCGGATTCATGGAGCTTAATTACGGCAATATCCTCGATATCATTATTGAAAGTGAGAGCCTGGAGTCTCCCGATTGGATATGGAAAGCCAGGGTGGGCGGGGATTTTTATCCGGGGCACTGGGTATGCGGCTGTAAACTTGCCGGAATATCCAGTGACTATTACAACCCCGGCGATATCGGCAATCCTTTGAAAGTGGTGGCTCTGCCTCCGGAAGAAGAGCCTTTCTACGAGTACGGAGGGAACCCCGGGGAAGAAGACCGCAGGCGTTTTTATGTATTGAAGGAACCCTGCTGCCGGGAGCCTGTTGAGAGAAGCGAGCTTTTCGTGCATGCCCTGGTGTTCAGGAAGATCGCTTTGAATATTGCCCGTTCCTGCGGAAAGACGGAGAGGGAGATCAGCGGAACGGAGCTGATTCCGGAGTGCCTGATCAGGCTTTTTGATTTTCCCGTAACCGCCTATTTTTCTTTTGCTTTTGATGAGCGGCTTGTTTCCAGATGCCTGCGTGTCATCCGGCAGGCACAGCCGGAAAAGCCCTTTCTTCTCTTTGTAATGGGGAAGCGTTGGCGGACTGCCGCCATGGAGGCTGCAATTGTTGAGAAGTACCAAGGCATCGTTGTTTCCATTCCCGACGTCATGGTGACGACGAAAGATGGATTTGCCTGGGCATACGGTTATTCCTGGGAATGGCTCAGGGAGGGCATGCCTGTTCATGCGCGTACGGGGGAAAGTCTTCCAACCGGCGCCATGTGGGAGGATCTGTGGATTTCCGTGACCGATGAGAGGGAAATAGTTTTTTCCTGTTCACGGGGCAGTGGGGAAGTGAAGGAATTCATGAGGTTTTCCTATCGGGAGGAAAAACGTTTTTTCAGCAGGCAACGGGCGGCTGTGGGACAGGATTCCACGAAGCCGGCTTATAAGATGCTGTTTTTGTACGTAATGAATCCGGATAAAGCCTGTTTGGACAAGGAACTTCTGAAAAGGGCCGGAATCGGGAATGAGGCGGAAGCCAGGTCGGATTTGAGAAAAGTTCTTATGGAAAGGCTGCCCCAGCTGGCGGAAAGGGACCCGTTTGCAAAGAAAAGGGAGAAGTCAAGGCAGGGTATGTACCGCCGGTTTCAGGTAGTTCCCTGTAAATCTTATATCCGTCCTTTGGAACTGATGCTTTCGTTTGAAAGGAAGCAGGAAAGGCACAGGTAGGAGGGCAAGCCGTTATAAACCCTCCCCATGAGCGGCTAGCTGGATGAGCTTATTCGTCCAGCTAGCCGCTTTCTTTTGATAAATATATGAATTTCAAATAATAATGATGATGAATATGTGAGGCGTTTTTCGCTAGCTGGATAAGTCCGCACAGGGTTGGTGAATATGCACGAAAAGCAATCACCACCCTTGTTGGAAACCGTGGAAAACCACGCCTTATACCTCGTTCAGCGCCTCCGAACAAAAGCAGAATCCATCGGGTTTCAGATATCTGAGGAAGAATATCTGGATGTCCTCCAACGGTTCAGAATCCGGTGCTGGGAAATTTGCCGCCGTTACCGGAAAAGCGGAGGCGCCGGCATGAAAACATACCTAGGCAATGTAACCGTTTTTGAGCCGGAACGCTATTTGCGCGAAAGGAACCGGAAGAAGAGGCTGCTGCTGCGGAAAGCCCGTCCGCTTGAATATGAAGATGGCCGGGAAATTGACGCTGACGGGCATTCGGACTTCCTTTCCGGTCTGATGTTCCGGGAAGACTTCGAGCGGGAAATGGAATCCCTAGAGCCGCAGGAAAGGGAGCTGGTTGAGGCATTGATTGACGCTGAAGGAAATTTGTCACGGGCAGCCAGAAGCATTCATCTGGAGGAAAGCAGGGCGCGCCGCCTCAGGAAACGGCTCCGGGAAGAAAAATTCACTTTTTTAAGAAATAGGCGGCGAATTTCCGGAAACGCGGCAAGCAATCATTGTGAAGGCAGATGAACGTTCTTTCTTTTCTGGTGCATGCCCTGTCCGGGACAGCTCCGTGAAGATCCGTTTATTCACTTTATCAAGAACCATAAGCATTTGAAAAACAAAATGATGAATACAACAAAAACATGCGGGAATTCCAGTTCCCGGCCTCAGCGTTCGGAAAGTTCCCTTTCCTGTCCCGTGGCAGATGCCGCGGCAGGCCCCTCCCATAACCCCCTGCTTCCTGTAGGCACGGTTACCGGAGATATCAGGAACAACGACATTGTTCTTCCCCGCCTGAACATTGTTCAAAGCGTAGGCGCTCTTTCCGGGATATTTTCCCCCGGCAGCATCATCCTCAACAGGGAAGTCGTGCTTTCCGACGGAAGCGTCCCACTGGAGCTTTCCGTGCTTTCCGCGCGCAAGCAGTTTATTGAAAAACTTCCCTTTGATTCCGTGGAGAAGCCTGCCGTTTTCAATTCTCTGGAAGAGGTAAAAGCCTCCGGAGGCATGGTCGGCAGAGATCCGGGAAACCGGCCTTCTTTCACTCCCATCCTGCATGTGCAGGCGCTTTTCAAGGCGCCGGAGGGCGTGGATTATCCCTTTCCCCTGGAGTACGAAGGAGAGGCTTTCGGGCTGGCCGCCTGGTCCCTGCGCGGCATGGCTTATTACCTTGCGGGGCGCGACATCCTCACGGCTTCCAGATTTGCCCTGAAGAATGAATTGTTCGCCGGCAAGTGGAAGCTGACTACCAGGCTCAGGAGACTGGAACATAATGGCATTTTCATTCCCGCGCTGCGCAGTGCGGGCCGCAGTACACCGGAATTCTCCTCCTTCATCAGGAGCATCGGTTAAATTTTACTCACCCTCCGCAACGAAGAGCAGCGCTCATGAGCAGTCCAATCAAAAGATTATTCGTCAACGGGTTCCCGAGCCTCTACGGAGGAGCGGGAACGGAACTTCATCACCAGATCATTGTCTGGCGCAAGATGGGCGTGGAAGTCCATCTCATTCCCTCCTGGGATTACCACGGGGAGCCTCTTTACAACGAGATGGTTTCTCTGGGCGTCATCATGCACGCCCCCGCGGACTGGTCGGCCGTTCAGCCCAGCGACCCCGTGCTCGGTTTCTGCAATGCCGATTTCCTCAATGCCTTGTCGGAAATACGCAGGCATACGAAACGCACTGTTTTCATCAACTGCATGACATGGCTTTTCCCCAGGGAAAAGGAGGCCATGCAGAAGGGGGAAATCGCCATGTTCCTCTATCAGAATGAAGCCGTCCGCCAAGAAACCATGCCCGTGCTGCGCAAGCTCAACGGCGACCCGCAAGTGCAGTTCCTGACCTTCAGGCCTTATTTCCATGCGGAATCCTTTCCCTTTATCCGGGAACGAGATGAAGATTTCTTCGGCTGTGGGCGCATCTCCCGCCAGGATGCCGACAAGTTCGCGACCAACACCCTGCGTATCTACGACGCGTTCGTATCCCCCGTGGAGAAGCGCGGCCTTTTTCTCGGTTTTGACAAGAGGAGCGAAGCCAAGATAGGTCGGCCCTTCGACTGGATTCGGACTGCCCGCAATCAAAGGGAAGTTTCCCAGCAGGATTTTTATCGGCACTGCCGGATCATCCTCCAGCCGACGGATACGACGGAAAACTGGCCCCGCATCGGCTTTGAGGCGATGGCCAGCGGGAGCGTGCTCATTGTGGATAACCGGGGCGGGTGGCGGCAGATGGTGGAGCACGGCAAAACAGGATGGCTGTGCGGCAGCGAAAGGGATTTCATCTACTACGCTTCCAAAATGGCCTGCGAACCGAATCTTCGCGACGACATGGCGGAGGCGGCCCGCGCGCGCGGCCGGGCGCTGGGCGGGCTGGATGTTTCCCTGGAGAGCTGGAAGGAAGTGCTGGAGGCGATGGCAAGGCTCCCGGAATGAACATGGAACGGAAAACCGGACTTATGAATAAAAAATATGTTTCCCCGTGTTTCCTGCCCGGCATGCGACTGGGTAACATCATGTTCACGCTGGCGGCCGCCTGCGCCCACTCCCGGAACGTAGGTGTGGAGTGCCGGGTGCCCTGGACCTATAACGACGCTTCCCTGATGCTGCGTGCCCGGCTCGGCGGCTGGGTGCTCCCTTCTACGCCGTGCGGCACCAATGAACCTCCATCCTGGCAGGAGCCTTCCTTTTCCTATTGTCCGATTCCCGCCCGCATCCGGACGGGCGGGCTTCGCGGCTACTTCCAGAGCGCGCGGTATTTGGAAGGGCAGGAAGCGTTCATCCGGGCGCTTTTTGCGCCTCTCACCGCGGAGAAGGAGCCCGGCTCCGTTGGCATTCACATCCGGCTTGGAGACTACAGGCGTCTCCGGGACAAGCACCGCATTCTGGACCCTGATTTCCTGCGGCGAGCCGCAGGCCATTTATCACCCGGGAAGAACCGTCTGGTGCTGTTCAGTGATGAGCCGGACGAGGCGGCGGAGATGCTTGCGCGCATGCCGGCATTCGGTCGTTTTGCGCTGGAGATTGACCGCGGCTCTCCGTGCGAATCCCTCCGCCGCATGACAGCGATGGAGGAACTCGTTATGTCCTGTTCTTCCTTTTCCTGGTGGGGCGCGTGGCTGGGAAATACCCGGAATGTCATCGTTCCGCGCGACTGGTTTGTCGGCGGTGTGGAAGACTACCGGGATATTTACCTTCCCCATTGGGTGACACTGTAATTCCGCCACGAACCCATACCCGTAAAACAATGAATACAAGAACCGTTACAAGCCTCTGGGTGGGCGGGGAACTTCCCCTGATGTCCGTTCTCTGCATCAAATCGTTCCTGGACCATGGCCATGCTTTCCAGCTTTTCACCTACCGGAATTACGACAATATTCCCGCGGGAACACTTGTGCGCGATGCGCGGGATATTCTTCCGGAGGAGGCGATTTTCCATGATTCCCACAATAGCCTGGCGCCGTTTTCCGATTGGTTCCGCATGAAATTCCTTTCACAGGAAGGCGGCTTCTGGGTGGATATGGACGTCATCTGCCTGGGTGATGAACTTCCTTCCCCTCCTCTCTGGTATTGTAAGGAGTGGGCGGAGGTGGTGGCCGTGGGCGCCATGGCCTTTCCTCCCGGTCATTCCGTTCCCGCAACTCTGTGCCGCCTTGCCGAGGATCCGGCGCTCCGCGTCCCTTGGGACTCTCCGGAAGAAATCCGGGCCAAGGAGGAACTGCTCCGCCGTGTGCCGGATGTCGCCGATCGCCGTCGCCAGGTGCCATGGGGATTTTGCGGCCCCACCGGGATGACGCGCGCGTTGCGCCACTACGGCCTGTTTGACCGGGCCGCTCCGTCTTCCCACATGTATCCGGTCCCCTGGACGAGATGGCGCGACTGCTACAACGGCAACATACGCCTTGCCGGACCGGAATTGTCCAATGCCTGGTGCGTCCACCTCTGGGGAGAGATGGCCAGGCGGGAGCCGGATGCCTGGGAAAATATGAGCCGCAACAGCATGGCAGGCGAACTGCTGGACCGGCATCTGCCGGGCCACGCTTGGAAGCCTGCCCCCGGATCGCGTAAAAAAGTGAATATCTTGGTGGGCATCTGCAGCTGCACAGGCGCGGCGAACCGCCGCAAGGCGTGCCGGGAGACCTGGCTTTCCCATCCTCAGGAGGGTGTGGAATGCAGATTTTTCCTGGGGCGGCGCACTCCCTTGCCCCATGAGTCCGATGTAGTGGCCCTTTGGGTGGAGGACGATTACAGGCACCTGCCCGCCAAGGGGCTCGCCTTTTATCAATATGCCCTGGAACATTATGACTTTGACTGGCTTTTCAAGTGCGACGACGATACCTATCTGGCGCTTGACCGCCTGAAAAGCCTCTGCGACGGCCGTTATGACCTTGTGGGCGACATGTCCCTGGCGGACAGGGGATTCCCCAGCGGCGGAGCGGGCTACCTGATGAGCCGGGCGCTAGTGGAGGGCATGGTGGCGCACGGCGGCCGGGTTCCCGCCGCCGGGGCGGAGGACGTCATCTTCGGCCGGCTGGCGCGGGAATTGGGCGCGCGCGTCCATGCCACGCCGCGTCTCTTCCTCAGCCATGCTCCGGCGCCCCACCGCCTGAATGACCAGGTGAGCGCCCATTGGTGCTCTCCAGGTAAGATGTACGGCATTGAGGCCCTTTTCCATGATGAGCCGGTGGCCGTTTATGACGCCGTGCATCCCCATTGGAGGGATGAACTCCTGTTTTTTACCCGGGGCCGTTTCATGCGCGGCGCCGGCGGCTGCGCCGGGCGCTACGTCCTGCAGGACGGGCTTCTCACGCTGTTCTGGAATGACTGGACGCCGGAAGCTCTGGAAAAAAACGGCAGCGGATTTTCCCGCGGTCCGTTCTCCCTGACCCCCGTCGCCGGCAGCCGGCAGATACCTTTTCCGAAGTCCGTGTCCTGACGGGCATGGTCTCCATTCCCTGTTCTTCCTTCCCCGTCCGCCGTGGTGCGGACGGATGGGAAGATGAACCAATCTACTCGGCGTTTATAGACGTCGCAATCAAGCAACAACCATCACACACCATGTATACCAACGAACAACAAAACGACGCCCCCACGTTGAACAGGGGGTCCGCCAACAAGATGAACCCCAACCCCGCCGCCGGGCTTCCCGGGGCGGACGGCCAGCCTGGCGCGCCTGGCGCCGCGACATCCCTCAATGCCATATCCACCCCCATCCAGCCCTACGGCGCGGATACTGTCATCTATGAAAAATCCGACAACTTCGTTCAGACGTCTGCCGGAGCCGATGTCTTCATGTCCCCCGTCAACGACACCTTCAACGTCCCGGAAGGCGGGGCCACGGCCGTGGCCAGCCTGACGGTGGACGACTGGGGCAAGCTGACCATCTCCGGCCCGGGCGGCACCTTCGAACTGGACCTGACCCCTGACGCCGATGAACCCGGAGAACTGGGAGGCCACCAGGAATGGACCAAATCAGGCTCCTTTGAACTATCCGAAGGAACGTACGCCCTCTCCATCACGCACCAGAACATCGACATACCGCACAACGAATACAACCAATCCGTATGCCGCTATTCCGTGACGGTGACTGCCCATGGAAGCTCCGGCGGTTCATCCAGCTCCTCCAGCAGCTCCTCTTCGGACGTGCCGCCGGAAGAAAAGGAAATCTGCTGCCGTTGCGGTACGTGCACGGACACGGAAGGCAACGAATACACCATTGCGGCGGAAAAACTGCCGGGTGACCCCGGCGTGGAAATCTGCATGTCCCAGGCCGAATTCCTGGCCGGGGGAGGGGCTCCGTCTCCCGCGGCCTTCAGCCTCCGCGCCGCGGAAAACGCCCGTGAAACGGCGGAAGCCTGCGGCGGCCTGAAATACGTAAGCCCATGGGCCTGGCGCGCCCATCTGGACGAAACGTCCGGCCTCATCACCATCATGCCGCCGGCGGGCGCCGCGCTTTACTTCAACGTGCAGGCCGGTTCCGATGCGGCCCTCCCCGCGGGCATCTCCCGCAAGCGCGACTTCAGGGTGCAGCTGCTGGACGAAACCCTGGCGCCTGCCGCTTCCGGCGCCCCCGCCTACCTTTCCCTGGTGGACGCGGACGGGCAAAACATCCGCTTCTCCGCGGAAACCGGCGCCGTGGTCGCCATGACCTCCGCCTCCGGCAAAGTGCTCCTGGCGGAAGACTACTTCCGCAATGTAAACAATACGTATGATCCTGCGGGCAACCTGGTAAGCAGCTACAGCGCCGCGGAGGGGCTGATGCGCACCCGGACCGGAGCGGACGGAGAACTCGTCCTGGAATGGTACGCTCCCGCCGCCGTCACGGCTCTGGCCGACGGAACATACGAAGTAACGGGAGAACCCTATAAAACCTCCTCCTACCTGTCCTCGGAAGAAAACGGCGTGCGGACCACCGTCATCACGCGCCAGCAGCGCGGACTGCCGGCCCACACCATCACCCGTACGGAAGAACCCGGCAAAGTCAGCATCGCCAAAGGCCAGGGGGACGACACCATCATCCGCACCATTGAAACCAACCGCCTCTACGGAGGCCTCTCGGAACGCATCGAAACCGTCAGAGGCATCAACGACGCCGAGCCGGTCGCCTGCAACCGCAGCGTCAGGCAATACACGGACGGCGGCTGGCTGCTGGTAAGCGAAACGGAAGCCTTCAACACGCCGCTGGCGCGGACGACCTCCTACGAATACAACAGCCAGTACCGCGTCTCCCGCATCAACCGTCCGGACGGCGGCTACACGCGCTATGAATACGACGGCGAAGGACGGGTCACGCTTGAGGCGACGCCCTGGGCCGGCGGAGGAGAACAGGTAACCCGGACCGAATACGCCGGCCTGCGCTTCTACGACAACCGTCCGGCGCGTATCGCCGAATCCCGGGTGCTGTCCGACGGCACGGAAATCGAACTGACGGCCGCCGCTTACGCCTATGAGCGCTCCCCCCTCATGGAACGTGTGACCAAAACCGTGACTGCCGCCGGTTCCGGCCAGGAACAGACAAGCGTGGAAGAAACGTATGGAGAAGCCGCCGCCTATCCCTATGCCGCCGGGCAAACCAAATTCACCCGGGACATTGCCGGCGTGGAAACCTTCTATAACTATGAGGCGGCCGCGGAACACGGCGCCGCGCACAAAAAGACGGCCGTTACCAAGGTCGGCGGCGAACTGGCGGCCGGACAGAGCCGCAAGACGGAATCATTCCTTGCCGCCAACGACACGGTGCTTGTTGAACAGGAAAGCGTCTGGGATGGCGACAACTGGCTGCTGCTCTCAAGCGGCGCCCATGAATACGACGAAGAAGGCCGCCGCACGAAAACCACCCGGGGCAACGGCCGCGTCAGCGCCACGTCCTGGATGTGCTGCGGCAAGCTCTCGGAAACGGACGAAGACGGAATCCTGACGTCGTACGGCTACAACAGCGCCCACCAGCTGGTGGAAACCATCCGTTCGGAAATCAGCGACGGAAACACGGTCATTACCCCGGAAACCATCACCACCTACACCCGGGACGCCGCCGGGCGCGCCCTGCAGACGCGCCGGGACAGGGGAGCCATGACCACGACGGAAAGCGTGGAATACGACAGGCTCGGCCGTATCGTCAGGCAAACCGATGTGTTGGGCCGCGTGACGGCGACAGCCTACAGCGAAGACGGCCTGACGGAAACCGTCACGACGCCCGCCGGCGCCACCCTCGTCACCGAACGTCACCCCGACGGCTCCGTACTCCATGAATACGGCACGGGACAGCGCGAACGCCGCCATGTCTATGACATCGACCATAACTGCCTGAGGGAAACCGTTACCCTGGCCGGCCAGACCACCATCCTCTCCCGGACCCTGGTCAACGGCTTCGGACAAAGCGTCCTGCAAGTGACGCCCACGACTGCCGGGTTCCTGTATGACCATTCCGAATATAATGCACAGGGGCGCCTCATCCGCACATGGAGAGATACGGGAACGCAGGAGGGGGCCGTCGCCATGGCGCCCATGCTCTACGAATACGACGCCTTCGGCAACATGACCAGGGAAACGCTCGCCCTGGCGGAGCAGCCCGCACCGGACAACAGCCCCATCCGGGAATATGCCTTCAGCGTGGAAAACGCGGAAGACGGCGTCTATCTGGTCACGGCGCAAACCCGCTACCATGCAGATGGACATCCGCTCGTCTCCGTACGGAAGCAGCTCCTGTCTGAACTCTCCGAAGTTCTGGAAACAAAAACCATAAATATCGACGAACGCGGCTTGACTTCGGCGGAATGGACGGAGTATGCTGAAAATACGAAAAGAATCCAAAAGAGCGTTATCCCCTCTTCCAGCGTCACGGCTCAAACGGTGGCGGCGGACGGCCTGATGCTCTCGCAGCAGAACCACGCGGGCATCACGGAAACGGCCGCCCGCGCCTATACGGCCACGGGCGTGACCCTGACCCGCACGGACGGCCGCGGCAACACAACGACGGTCCGGACCGACCTGGCCGGACGCGCCGTCAGCGTGACGGAAGCCGCCGGAAATGAAACCGTCACGCAGTACGACGCCCGCTTTGACCTGGCCGCCGTAGTGACGGACGCGCTGGGAAATACGACGTGCGCCGGATACGACGCCAGAGGCCGGAAAACGGCCGAATGGGGAACGGGGACGCAGCCCCTGCTGATGGGCTACGACGAGGCGGACCGCCTGGTGAGCCTGACCACCTTCCGCGCGGCGCAGGAAGGAGACATCGCGGAAGACCCCACCGGCCGCGCGGACGGCGACACCACCGCCTGGAGCTATGACGACGCCACGGGGCTGGAAACGCGCAAAACCTATGCCGACGGAACGCACGTGGACAAAACCTGGGACGCCTTCAACAGGCTCGCCACGGAAACAAACGCCCGCGGCATCGTGAAGACCCGCACTTACGAACAGGCCCGCGGGCTGCTGGCGGGAATCAGCTACTCGGACGCCACGCCCGGCCAGAGCTTCGCCTACGACCACCTCGGCCAATTGACGCAAATCACGGATGCCGCCGGAACGCGGACCTTCGCCTGCAATCCCTACGGAGAACCGGAAACAGACTGCCTTGAGGCAAACGGCCTCTCCTGGCAGGTCTCCGAACTCTATGACGGGCTCGGCCGTCAGGCAGGGTATGAATTAAGCGCAGACGGCCGCCGCGTCCAGCAGGAGCGCCTGTCCTATGACGGCAAAGGCCGCCTCTCCGCCCTCGCGGCGGAAGGCATGGAAAACCCCTTCTCCTGGACCTACTGCGAACAGGGAGGGCTTGTGGAACAACTCGCCTACCCCAACGGCATGACCCGGGTCAACACCTATGAAAGCAGCCGCGACCTCCTCTCCGTCATCGACTACCAGAGGCCCGGAAGCACCAACCCGCCGGCGAGACATGAATACGACTACGACGCGCTGGGCCGTCCGACCCGGCGCAGGGACACGTGGAACACGGCGGAGCCCAAAACGACGCGTTTGTTCACCTACAACAGCCGCGGCGAACTGATCGGAGACCAGCTCAGGCCCGGAGGGCGCTTCGGCTACCAGTACGACAACATCGGCAACCGGAAGGAAGCCTTCGAATTCGGCAACACGACGGACTATGAAACCGATGAACTCAACCGATACGCGGGCATCGCCGGAAATGGCGCGGCGGCATTCGTTCCCCAATACGACGCCGACGGCAACCAGACGCTGGTGAAAACTTCCACCGGCATCTGGACAATCACCTACAACGCCGAAAACCGGCCTGTGAAATTTGAAAGCGAGGACGGCGGGACAACCGTGGAATGCGCCTACGACTCCATGGGCAGGAGGTTTGAGAAAAAAGTGACGGTCGGAGGGACAACGGGCTTCCACGCGCGCTACCTCTACCGGGACTACCTGCAGGTGGCGGAGTGCGACTTGACCGGGGAAACGCCGAAGCTTGTGCGCAGCTACCTCTGGGACCCCTCGGAACCTCAGGCCACGCGCGTCCTGGCCATGACGCGCTGGGAGGCGAACGGGACGCAAGTGAAAGAGCATCTCTACTGCATGCACGACGCGATGAAGAACGTCACTTCCCTCTTCGGGGAAGCGCGCGGACGCCGCGCCCTGTATGAATACCGTCCGTATGGAGGGCTGGTCACGTCGGAAGGCAACATGGCGCAAGAGAACAAATTCCGCTTCTCGTGCGAATACATGGACGACGAGCTCGGCCTCATCTACTACAACTACCGGCATCTCAATCCGCGCGACGGCAGGTGGATCAGCCGAGATCCCATCGCGGAACAGGGCGGTTGGAATTTGTTCGCCTTTGTAGGAAATAACGGAGTGAACAGATGGGATTATCTTGGAGAATTTTATAAAGGAACTTGGTATAGTGCTTTTAAATATTCCTACAGCAGTACTCCGGTAGACAAGGCTCTGTGGATTAGTGGTAAATTTTCCATTGCTGGGGTATTGACAAAAACTGCAATGGATCATGCAGACGGAGCTATCTCAGGTAATTGGACACTTAATGCCGCTGAAGCTGAAATTGCAAAAAAAGAGTTTGAAAGTTCAAGTAAGCATGACGCATCTGGAAAATCATTTAAAGATTGGTTTGAAAATTATCTGAAGGTAAACTATTGTTCTAAACCTGATGGGATGTATAAAATGAAAACATACGCGCATAATTTCAAATCTAATAAAGGTACAGATATATATACCGCTTTTGGTGATGCACGACTTACATTTGATGGTGAAATATGTAAAATGAAGGAGTCAGGAAAATGTATTGTAGAATACCTTATTAATGTTAATTTAACTGATTACTATACATTTATAAGTCCTGCGAATAGAAAATTAGCAACAACTTTCCGAGGTCAAAAATCACCTACAGCTGTCGGATATCGATTAGAAGATAGTGGATATTTGCGACCTTTCCATGTTAATGGGAAATGGGAGATGAGAGGGCGTAAAGAGTTTTAAGAATTTTATGAATAGAAAATTTATGAAGAGAAAATTATTTTTTTGGGGTACGTCATTAACGATTCTTGGTGTTATATCTCTGTTTTTATTTATTTTTTCTGATGATGATTTAGTATTTAGGGGGAGCGTTTCTCCTGATGTGTTTAAGAGAGAGTTTGAGTCTCATTTACCAGAAGAAACCTTATTTATAGATTATTTTATGGAAGGGAATCGTGCGATTTTTGCACGTATTAAAGTATCTGAAATAAACAATGAAAAAAAACTTATGGAGGATTTTCAAAAAATATCTAGAAGAGACGTTTCTTATAAAAAGCATAATTCCATTCCTGGCTTTGTTCCAAATTGTTCTACAGAAATATGGTGGGATACTTCTATTATTGAAAAGTGTGATTATTATACGACGGAAATGCCATATCAAGATCCCATGTTTTGGTTTGATAGAAAAAATAATTATATTTATATGTTCTGGGGGAACTGATCCTTCATGCATTTCTAACGGCGCAATTTGCAGAAATAAAGAAGCATTTTCGAATGTCCGTCAATACTCTTACACAACACAAAAAGTGTAAAGGAAATGGACAAAAATCTAATTAATAAAATTAAAAATGAAAAAATAAATTATATTGTTGAATGGTGGGAGGAGGATAGTCTAGATATTGATAGTAATCAACACATTCTTTTTTCACTTGAAAACGAAGATATTGATATTATTATAACAGAGAAAAATATTGATGAAATTAATTTTGTTTTGGAAAAATTTAATGTGAATATATCCATGGAATTTCATGTTAACTTTTTTGATCGTATCATCTATCCAATATCTAGATATGGAGAAAAATATTATGAATATAAATATGGATGTGTGCTGAATAAAATTTTAAAATTTATAGGTATTCGCTGTTTGCAAAAAAGGAAGTCTCTTTAAATTTATATTTAATATTTTTTTAATTAGCATTATTTTTTTGAAAATTAACTATATTTGTTAAAGCTGAATTTTCATCTTAATGAGTAACATAACTAAATAGAGATTCTTTTGGGCACCCGGTAAGCTACACTTGCCGGGTGTCTCTTATCAGATTTTTATCTTTATTACAAAGTGTATATATACGAAATATACTGTAATCTGCTGACGGGAATCAGCTATTATGTCGCCACGCCCGATTAGAGTTTTACATACAACTATCTCGGTAATTAACACAGGTTGAGGATGCTAGAAGCGACTGCCTACACAACCGGCCCGCTCAACCAATACACCGCCATCGAGCGCGGAGAATAAGCCGCCTTTGAACCGGTTCACGACGCGGACGGAAATCAGACATTGATAAGGACATCCACGGGCATCTGGCAAGTCACCTACAACGCCGAAAACCGGCCCGTGAAATTCGAAAGCGAGGACGGCGGGACAACCGTGGAATGCGCCTACGACTACATGGGCAGGCGGCACACCCGCAAAGAGAGCGTCAATGGGACGTTGAGCAGTTACCTGCGCTACATGTACCGTGGCTACCTGCAAATAGCCGCCATAGATGCCGTCAGCGGAGCCTTCTGATGGTTCCTCTTCTGGGACCCGACGCAGCCTGAGGCTACGCGCCCGCTGGCCATCCGCAAAGACGGCACCTGGTATGCCTACGGGTGGGATCTGACCAGGAACGTCACGGAAATCTTCGGGAAAGCCGGTTACCTGCGCACAGTCTACACTTACACGCCTTACGGAGAAGTCACCGCCGAAGGGGATGTCGCCCTGCCCATCCAGTGGAGCCGCGAATACAACGATGATGAGCTTGGGCTGGTCTACTACAACTACCGGCATCTCAATCCGCACGACGGCAGGCGGATCAGCCGCGATCCCATCATGAAACAGGGCGGGTGGAATCTGTATTTATCTTTAAAAAATAATTCTTACCTCGTTGTTGATTATCTAGGCACTATTCCTCCTCCTGGTGGAGTTTGGACAGGTACTACTGGGTATGAATCATTAAGAATACCATCATCAGTACCATCAAATTCAAGAAAAAAGAATTTGACTAAAGTTTTGTGGAAAGGCATAAAACGAAAGGTAATTGTTGTTGCAAAAACTATTGAAAAATATAATATTACTACAAGGCTTCAAGGAGCTTTACAGGTAATGGGAGGTGGATTTGAAGCAACTGCAGGATCTGCAGGTCTTTTGGCTCCAGAGCCTACAGCAATGTCTAAAGTCATTGGAGCTATTTTATATGTGCATGGAAATGATGTTGCCCAAGCTGGTCTTAGGGTTCTTATTACTGGAGAATATAATTCAACAATGACACATGAAGCAATAACTAGTGCTGCAAAGGCAGTTGGTGTTTCTCCGCAATTCTCCGAAAATATTGCTACGGGTGCAGAAATTGCATTAGGGGCAAAAGCATTATCAACTCCTGTGAAATCTTGTTGTCCAACAATCATAGTAGAAGCCGAAAATGTTGAAGTAACTACTGTATCTAGATGGGGAGCTGAATTAAAACCTAATACTTGGGTCATGGAAGGAGAGCCAACATTATGGAATTATATTTGGTCTGGAAAATGGCAGCCAGGAATGGGGAATAAATTTTCTCCTCCTTGGAAAGTCCAATCGTATGTCGTTCCCAAAAAGTCCATCGAATGTCCGGGAGGAAAAGGAATTGATGGGGCTATAAAATTACTCGTTCCTGCTAAACAAAGAATTTATAAACCTTAATTAGAATTAATAAAAAATGGTGATTAATATAATTTTATTTTGGATATTAGTTGTTTTTGGAAGTATTGTTAGTTTATATAATTGGATAATATTTTTTAAATCATTTGTAATAAAATCCAAACAATCATCTTGCATTCCTCTGTTGGGTGGGGGTGCAATCTATTTAGCTATGAATCTTCCTGGAATAGATATGGAAGAATACGAATCTATTCCCTTATTATTGGATTATGGATGCATTCCTCTTTTTGTTCACACGTTTTTTTTCTTGATGTATAAAGGATTGAAAGGACTATTTAAATAGCGTGATTTTTCTATTAAAAAGAAAGAATAAATATATTAAAAAAAATTAATTTTGTCACCTCTGATTTTTCAGAGGTGACATTTCATGAAAATTTTCAAGTAAAATACTATATTTGTTCTTTTCTTTATTTTGATTATATGGAATGCCGTACTATAAAGAGAGTAAAAACAATTTTGGTAGTTCTCTATTAAGGGTGTTTGCAGATAGCGAAGTACGAATTAATTAAGGAAATAATGGCTTTTGTGCACAGTTATATTTCAGATTGCTCCGATGAGGGAATATCAATGAAACAAGACTAAAGTAAATAATTCCGTGAGTATATTATATAGAACTTTTTTTGATTTTTGTATCCTGTTAACAACAGGATGTGACTCTGAACAAGAATCATGGGATATCTGTAAATTAAATGAACATCTTGGAATTACTTTACCTCCCAGTAGTATAGTTCTTTCTGCGAGCGACGGAGGAGGAAAAAGAAAAGACATAAGTTACGAACATTATTCTTGGACTTTATATTCTCCTGTTTCAGTCAAGATGCCTTCAGAAATAAAAACTATATTTCCTCTGGAAGGTGACATAAAGTATATTGAATCTAGAATGTATAAGAAAAAATGAAAATTTCGCAAGCTTAGTATGCTTTTTTTTAGCGATTGGGGAAAAATGGTTATATTTTTCGTGCTAAAGTTGTAAGAACTCTACGTGGGGATTTTCTTGTTGTTGAACGTGTTCGTGAAAAGTAATTAATTAAATGTAATGTTGAAAAATAGTTGTGTATTTTTAGATATTCATTTTAACACCTGTCTCCGTTCCAATTTACTGCTCTGCACATGCTGAGGGGAGCCGCTCGTCTCCATACGGAGCAGCTCCTGTCCGAACTCTCCGGAGTTCTGGAAACAAAAACGGTCATCGTTGACGAACACGGCTTGACTTCAGCGGAATGGACGGAGTATGCTGAAAATACGAAAAGAATCCAAAAGAGCATTTTCCCCTCTTCCAGCGTTACGGCATACCCCTAGACATGCGCGACTATAGGGATGCCCCCGACTGGTGGGCTTGCCATGATATGGGATTAGAAACTCGAAAAATGTATGCCGACGACAACCTGAAGCTAGTAAAAACTTCTATCGATATCAGGAAATGTCGTACAATGCCGAATAAAGTTGCTGTAGCAATGTTTACCGGAAGAGAGCTAATATCAAGGCGCGAATTAAAGTTAGTAAATTGTCTCATCTGAATCTAAGTGTCTCAAATAATCAGCAATATGAAATTTTTGTTAATTTTCATTATATCTTTTATTTCTATATCTAATTCTAATATCAAAGATAAAAAATTGATATTAAAAGAGATTATGGAATTGCCTCCAAATCTTTTCTACGAAGAAAATAGAGAATCATTTCAAAAAAGAATTGAGCAAGGTAAATTTTGGGTAGATCAGGAAGAAAAAATATTATATTTATTCATAAACGGAGATGGTGAATTTGGGAAAAGATTATTCATGCTAGATGAAAAATTAAATTTATATATAATCCATCTAAGCAATAATGAAGAAGATGGCAAGGATTACATGTTGTATAAATATGACCGTCTAAAGAAAACAGCAGTTTTAATTGGTACATTTAAACAGTGCTTATTTGAAAAGTAAAGATATTGATACGCAGTTTTTTGCTAATATGATTTAATAATTTTCAATAGGCCTGCAGTTATTTAATTGCAGGCCTATTTGTGTTTGGGTGCCAGCTATCAAGATATCTACAGGAATCTGGCAAGTCGCCTACAACGCGGAAAACCGCCCGGTGCGCTTCGTCAATGAAAGCGCCAATACCGTGGTGGAATGCACCTACGACTACATGGGCAGGCGGTACACCCGCAAAGAGAGCGTCAATGGGACGTTGAGCAACATGTATCGTGGCTACCTGCAAATAGCCGCCATAGATGCCGTCAGCGGAGTCTTCCGGTGGTTCCTGTTCTGGGACCCGGCGCAGCCTGAGGCTACGCGCCCGCTGGCCATCCACAAAGACGGCACCTGGTACGCCTACGGGTGGGATCTGACCAGGAACGTCACGGAAATCTTCGGGAAAGCCGGTTACCTGCGGACGGTCTACACCTACACACCTCACGGAGAAGTCACCGCCGAAGGGGACGTCACCCAGCCCATCCAGTGGAGCAGCGAATACAGCGATGAAGTCATGTGCATTAAGAGTATTGAAAAAATATGACGAATTAGTTAAAAAATCAAAAAATGAAGCCGTTAATTTTAACAACATCAGGTTATTTTCTAGTTATAATATTTATAATTTTTACTTTGATATTTCCAGTGTCATTGGATTCAGATGCATGGTATGACTGGATATCATGGATGATGTTGATTTTATCATTGATTTTAAATATATTGTGTTTTTTTATAAGTGTTTTTTATATAATAAATAAATGTAGAACTTGGGCAAATATTATAGTTTGCATTCTTTCTATTGTTTTCATGATTATAGCATTTTCATTAGTTTCTATAGAAACTGTAATTGTTATTAATTGATCTTGAAATGAAATAATTTTTTACGAATTACAACCACACAGAGGCTGTTATCCTCTGTGTGGTTATTTTTTTAATAAGTATATGATCAAAAGTTTCAAAAAAGTAGGGATTGGAAGGACAACGAACTTCCAATCATGTTGCTTTTACTGAAACTACCTACTATAGGGGCTATTAGTACGCCTATAGTAAAACTTGTTAAAATCTCTAGATTAAATAGTAGAAGAAATTCTTGGTCTGCTGTAGGTAAAACAGCACTAACTAAATTAAAAAATAGCACTATCAGAAGAATTCGCCTGAGAGTCATTACGAAGTATAGTGGATCAGAATTTTATAATTCTTTGCCAGGAATTACCTTGTCCTTACCTAGCACGATATTAAGCAACGGAACCTTGGAATCTAGTAGAATTTATTCTGGCAGTTCGAATTTACCATTGATGTCACAACCACATATACCGCTAGAGGCTGGTAGGTCAAATCCATCACTTTTTTCAATTATATTTTCATACAACATTCTACCATCGTTGTATTTCTATTGACATAAATAAACAATCTTATACCCTTGGAGAAAGACAGGAAGCAATAATTATAATTCCGATACACTAAAATGTCATCTCAAAAAATAATTAATATTTATTTAAAACCTCGTAAAGCTTTCGTTCTGGCAACAGTATCTTGCGGAATTATATTGGGTTTATTTTTATGGAAATTCTGTAATCCAGAGAATATTAATAATGGTCAATTACCTGTTCTAGCAGTAATTTTTTTTATAGGAGTTTACTTAGCTATTAAATTAAGTAGCTATCAATTATTACTACGCAATGATAGAATAATCAAAAAATTATGGTGGCAAAAAAAGGAGATTTTATATAGAGATATAGATAGAATCATCATTAACGCTTCATGTTTCGATGCCTATAAAGTAGGCAAAGCTATCAATCCACAAGTATTTAAAAAATTGGAAAAATATCAAATATTTGATGTATGGATTATTAGTAGTAAATGCAATATACATTTTAAAACTAAATGGTTTGATTCTATCAGACAGATCAATGATGCTCTTTTGCTACTCATCGAAAAATGTCCGATTGATAAATTACAACGTAATCAGTGTACTAATTTTTTTATTGTACGTGACATCAAGATGATTGTTAAATGGATTATTGTATTTTTTATATTAACATACGTAGCTAGTTTTTTCTTTTAATGTTAAACGGGATTATATATAATTGTTCTGGAACCCCTTTGTGAAATGGTTTTTATTAAAAATCATTGAACCAAATTAATGTGAGAAATATTAGATAATAAGATTATTAGTTAAAAGGATTCCTAAGAGACTTAGAAGTGTACGCAATTAACAATGTAATTATTCTGCAAGTTGTATAAACTGTGGGATACTTATAAGGTATTATAAAATCATAATGAAATACTAATGGTAACAATGAAAAAAACAACTTTCTATACGGATTTCTTGCTCAGATCGACAAAATTGGCATGTTTGTTGGCATATGCAGCCTTGTGTTGTGTTTCCAGCGCGCAGGAAATTGATTTTCAAGATAAGGTTTATAAGCCCTATATTATAACATATAACAATAGGAAATATCAATTCTGTCCTGTTGATTTAAATATTTTGAAATGTGAAAAATTCGCTGACATATGCGAATCTTTTTTTCAATTTCATATTTTCTTTAGCGCCTGGCCAGACATTAAGACGCCATCTCGAAAATCATTCATTATCTGCTTTGATGATATTGCTTTTTTTAGCAATTCCTCTATATTTGTGATAGAAGACCTTGTGATTTATGTTGATAGAAAGACAAGTAAAATCTATAAGCGCGATCCAAAAAATATTATAAAATATCAATGCAACAGACATGAAGTGTCCCTAATTGAAAAAATGAGGAAACTGGACTCGCCTGACGATGTTGTGGCTGGCTGGGGAAGGTATTCCAATTTTGGTCCAAGCAATATGCAGCGAACAGAGGATAAAAAAATTGTCATATGGGACTTTGCTGGAAGCAGTTCCAGGGTTACTGAAACTCTTTTCGGACAAAAATCGAAAATCAATTAAAATGTATAAATAAAAATTGACTCAGGTGTTGTAGAAGATCTGATAACTATCAGTACGACAACATCGGCAACCGGAAGGAAGCCTTCGAATTCGGCAACACGACGGACTATGAAACCGATGAACTCAACCGGTACGCGGGCATTGCCGGAAATGGCGCGGCGGCATTCGTTCCCCAATACGACGCCGACGGCAACCAGACGCTGGTGAAAACTTCCACCGGCATCTGGACAGTCACCTACAACGCCGAAAACCGGCCCGTGAAATTTGAAAGCGAGGACGGCGGGACAACCGTGGAATGCGCCTACGACTCCATGGGCAGGAGGTTTGAGAAAAAAGTGACGGTCGGAGGGACAACGGGCTTCCACGCGCGCTACCTCTACCGGGACTACCTGCAGGTGGCGGAGTGCGACTTGACCGGGGAAACGCCGAAGCTTGTGCGCAGCTACCTCTGGGACCCCTCGGAACCTCAGGCCACGCGCGTCCTGGCCATGACGCGCTGGGAGGCGAACGGGACGCAAGTGAAAGAGCATCTCTACTGCATGCACGACGCGATGAAGAACGTCACTTCCCTCTTCGGGGAAGCGCGCGGACGCCGCGCCCTGCATGAATAATGTTCATTTTTTGCATTTTTCAGACAGATTGTTGCGGAAGAGGATTCCGTGCCAGATGGCGCTTTTCTTTAAAGGGGAGATGTAGTATGGCATGGTGTATGGAAAGGAGGATGGGCATAGGCGGTTTTTTCGGGCTGGAATTGCCGGAGTACGGCAATTTTCCGCAATGGCATCCCGGCAGGAGTGTAGCCGTGAATTCCGGCAGACGCGCTTTGGAATGTATCCTGCGCCGCCTGGGGGACGTGCGCTGTGTCCGCGTGCCCCTGTATACGTGCCGGACGGTGGTGGAAACGGTGGAACGGCTTGGCATTCCCGTGATTCCTTACCGCATTGACGAACGCCTGGAACCGGAAGAGCTGCCGGAATTGGAGAAGGGGGAATACCTTTTGTACACAAATTACTTTGGAATCAAAGAGAAGTGCGTGGATCATCTGGCTTTCCGGTATGGAAGCAGCCTGATTGTGGACAATGCGCTGGCCCTGTATTCTCCGGCCCGTTCCGGAGTGGCCTCCCTGTACAGTCCGCGCAAGTTTTCCGGTCTTCCGGATGGGGGGATTGCCGTGATGGATGCGGAGCGGCCCTTGCCGGAACCGGAGGAACGGGACGAATCCCTGCCGGATGCCGCTTTTTTGCTGGAATGCCTGGAGCATGGGCAGGAAAGGGCTTCCTCCGCCTGCGAACGGAACGAACGGCGCTTGCAGAATACCCCGCTGCGAAGGATTTCCCGGCTGACGGAGCGACTGATGAGCGGCATTGATTATGAACAGGCGCGGCTGCTCCGGATGAATCATTTCCTGTTTCTTCATGAAAGGCTGGGCCATTTGAACCGCCTTTCCGTGGAGCCGGATTCCTTGTCCGCTCCGTGTTATTATCCGTTTTGGACGGCTTTCCCCGAGCTGAGGAACGTGCTGATTGATCAACGTATCCTGATTCCGCTCCTGTGGCCGGAGGTGTTGGAACAGGCTCCCGCCGGCAGCCTGGAACGGAAACTGGCTCTGCATCTTCTGCCGCTCCCCGTGGACCAGCGCTGCGGGCCGCAGGATATGGAGCGCATCGCCCGGATTGTGGAGGCATTTTATACCTGAAACAAAGGGAGGATTTTGTATGGGACGTGTTCCTGGCGGCGGGAGTGATTTACTTCCCCGGCGTATTGATGAGAACCTCCGTTCGGGAACGTTGTTCCGGTTTTTTCCCGTGGCCTGGCGGGAGGCTTGCCAGAAGGGGCATTTTTCTTATATCAATGTTGCTTCAAGTCATATGTCCCGGAGAGGGAGGCGGTTTTTCCGTTTCCGAATCCGCGGATTCGTGATGCCGCCGCCTTTCCGGCAGCGCCGGGAACAGGCTGCGTTTATTTGGCGGGTTCCTTGTCCAGGTTCAGGATGCCCAGCACAGACATATTTCCTTCCGCATCTTTTCCGGAGGGAAGGTAGACTTTCGCATTGTTCAGCATGTTTTCAAAAGCCTTGGCGCGGAGCATGTTCGGTCCCATGGCCTTTTCCTTCAGCGCCAGTCCTTCCGCTTCCGCCCGGGCCGCTTCCAGGGCGGCTTCCGCCTGAGCTTTGCCCCGCATGACAATGACTTTGGCCTCCGCTTCCCCCCGGGCCAGATTGGCGTTTGCTTCCTGGCGCGCTATTTCCATTTTCATGGCGCCTTCCGCCTCCCCGCGTGCGCGCTGGATGGCGATATCTTTCCGGGCGATTTGCAGTTCCGTTTCCTTGCGTTCGTTTTCCTGAGTCGTCTGAACTTTCCTGACGACGGATTCAATGATGGCCTGCGGGGGATTTGTTTCTCCCACGGCTACGGAGTCCACAATAAAGGGGGTGCCGTCCAGCCGCTTGCTTAACTGCGTGTAAACGTTGTCGGAGATTTTTTGCAGGCTGCCGGAGGCGTCCAGGGCATTGTACTGGCTTAATTCCGCCCGCACGGCTGTGCGGAAAGGCTGCTGAATGAAATTTTTGTAGGCAAAGAGCATGATCTCGTCCGCCACTTCATCGTCATTGCGGCCGGAGCTTTGGGCGATGCCTCCGTAGTCTTCCATGAATTCCTTCACCCGGGACGGATCCAGACGGTAAACAAGAGAGGCCTTGCAGGAGATGGGGAGCTTGTCCTTGCCCAGGATAGCTCCTCCATTGCGGGCGTCGAATTCCTCCACCGTGGTATCCGGAGTGATGGAAACTTTGCTGACTTCCTTTCTCCACGCCCATCCCGTGGAGGACGGCCCGATCAGGATGCCTTCAAACCTGTTCTGTCCGAAAATGGGTTTGGAATAAACATAGCCGGCAAAGCCGGACAATACGCGCTTGTTGCTGAAATTCTGGAAGGCGAAGATAGCGGTGCCCACAGCGATGAAGATGACGGCGGGAATAAGCAGGGAGAAGGCGGTTTTGGGAGATTTATTCATGACAGGGTAGCGGTTGTGACGGCCTTCAACATAAGAAGAGGTTGATGAAAATCAAGTTATCTTTTCCCGTGAGGCCGGGAAATGCTTTCCGAAAGAGGGCAGGCGGCAAAGTATGTCCTCTTCTGAACACAGGGGAGTGGAAGAAATGTCTTATCCGGCAAAGGTTGCCTGTTTCGTGAGGGGCATTCCGGCGAGGTAGCCGGAGCGCCGCTCCGGAGGCGGGTCTCCATCTGGGTTAAGATGATGAATGTAGCCATTACAGGATCCGGCGGGTTTATAGGGAGCCATTTGGTCAAGCGCCTCAAGATGTTCGGGCATCGGGTGGCTCCCCTGCAACACTACCTGTTTACTCAGGATGGCGTGGATTGCCTGACGCAAGCCCTGGTTGGGTGCCATGCCGTCATCAATCTGGCCGGAGCTCCCATCAATCGACGCTGGACGGACGCTTATAAAAAGGAACTGGTGGAAAGCCGCGTCATGACCACCCGCAAGCTGGTGGAAGCGGTCAACAGGCTACATGAACCGCCGGAAGTGATGATTTCCGCCTCTGCTGTCGGGTATTACGGGCCGTCCAGCTGCTGTCATGGGGAACAGGACGCTCCGGAGGCTGATTCCTTTCTGGCGGAATTGTGCGTAGCCTGGGAAAAGGAGGCCGGGCTGGTGAACGGTTCCGTACGGCTGGTTCTTACCCGCTTTGGCGTGGTTCTTTCTCCGGATGGCGGCGCGCTCCCCGAAATGATGCGTCCGGCCCGGTTCGGCGTTATGGCCGCCGCAGGAAATCCGGATCATCTTTTTTCCTGGGTGGCTCTGGAAGATTTGGTGGATGCCCTGGTTTTCATTATGGGCAGGGAGGGCATTTCCGGCCCGGTCAATATAACGGCCCCGGAGCGCACCTCCAACCGGGAATTCTACAGGGCCGCCGCAGAACACTTCCACACCCGTCTGTCCATCCATATTCCTGACGCCGTGCTGCGGCTGTTGATGGGAGAAGCTTCCCAGGTGATTACCGGCGGCCGGTGCGCCCTTCCGGAGACGCTGATGAGGGAAGGGTTTCAATTTCAATATCCGGATATCCTCACCTTTTTTAACAAAGCATTTTCCGTCAGCTCATGAGCATGATACAGACCATTGTCGCATCCCTGTTTCACGGCCATTCCGTCAAAACCGAACCCATGCCGGATTTCAATCTGGAACGTTATCTGGGGGAGTGGCACGAAATCGCCCGCCTGGAAAACTGGTTCGAGCGCGGCCTCAGCAAGGTTTCTGCCCGGTACGACCGCAGGGAGGACGGTTCCATTACCGTGATTAACAGCGGTTATGACGTTCGAACCGGGGAGCGGAAGGAGGCCCGTGCGCGGGCGGTGGAGGGGGATGCCCCCAATCATTTGAAAGTGTACTTTGTGCCGTTGGTGTACGGCCGGTATGAAGTGGCTTTTCTGGATGGAGATTACACCCGCGCCGTGGTTTCCGGCGGTTCCCTGAATTATCTGTGGCTACTTGCCCGCAAGCCGCAGTTGAAGGAGGATGAGCTTCAACCGATGCTCCATTGCGCGGAGGAACTGGGATATGACACTTCCCGGTTGATTTATTCCGGTTCCCCTGCGTTCCCGGTGCGGTAACTGGGCGTAGAATTATCAGGTCTCTTCGCCTGGATGGCGGGTTAGCAGCGCCGCCGCCAGCAAAGCACCGTCATTCCTGCCATGAAGAGGAGGGAAGAAGCTGGTTCCGGGACATTGTCCTGCGTGTGGTAAAGAAATTCTACCCCAAAAATCCTCCACTCGCTTCCGTTCAACTTCATGTAATAATTGGTAGAGGAGCTTCCTCCTCCCTGTCCTTCCTCGTAGCGGGCTGTAACAGAACCATTGTTCAGTCCTCCCGGGCTGTCAGAGTCTGTAAAATAAAGGGAAGTCACGTTGAATTCCCCTCCATAGTTGGTGTAGTCCGCACCCCAAAGGGCGACGGAATGACCTCCTGTCTGATTATTGAGCATGAGAGACATGCCATAACCGTTCTTTATCCCGTACAGCAGAGCTTCCGAGATGGACATGTAGGCTCCCAGCCCCGGAGCCACCCATGGACAGGTGTTGACTGGTATGAAATCCGTGGAATAGGAAAATTTGTTGCAGGCTGTATAATCAGCGATTAATTTGCATTCCGTTTTATAAACGTCCCGGCAGTAGGAAGTCCATGTGCTCCGAGCTGTCGTCGTTGTCCAGTTGGTGTAGGAACACATTTTGTCGTACATTTCGTACATTTCATCCCCGGTCATTGCGGCTCCCTCTTTGGTATTGCGCCACCATGCCATGACGCTGGCCGCGCTGGCGGCGCTGCACATGGCGGAGTCGTCGTATTTATAATCCGTAATGTTGTGTTTTTTTACGCTGACCCATCCGGAGTCAGCGGAAACGCCGGGCAGAAAGATTGTTCCGGATGTCTGGAGGGTAAAATCTTCTCCCAGAGATATCAGGGCCGACCCTGCAAGGAAGAGCAGGCTTTTTGCGAAAAGAGAGCAGAGATTCATAGATTCAAAAGGAAATATATTCATTTATTTTTTTAATCAAACAGTTTTTGCCGTTGATCGCCCGGAGGGCCGGATGCGAACCATGCGCCGGATATTTTCCGGATCAGGGCAGGACTTTTTTTTGATTCATGGCGGCCAGAGAATGCGGAAAGAAAATTTATTTTGCGTGGATTGAGCGTTCATCCCGGAATGAATAGAAAGGGTTTGCGGGTACGATGTTTTTCCCCGGAGAGGGGATTGGTGCGGGACGGTTTTCTTTTATGGAGCGCCGGGCAAGGAGCGCTGGATTCCGGTTTCTGCCGTTTCGGGGAAGGGGGGCTGCGTGCGGGCGGACGCCCGCTGTTCCGTGGAAATATTCCGGCGTCCGCGGGAATGTGCTTGCAATCAGCATGAAGTGATGTATGTTGCATTCATCCAAACATTGGATGTTTGGATGAATTACTTAAAGAAGGAGTAACAATGGATATTATTCATGACAACGCCGCTGATCTCAGCGCATTGAACGGCAAGACCGTTGCCGTGATCGGGTATGGCGCCCAGGGCCGCGCCCAGGCACTTTGCATGCGTGATTCCGGTGTGAACGTGATTATTGGCGTTCGCCCCGGCAAGTCTTTTGACGCCGCCGCCCAGGACGGATTCCAGGTGATGAGCGTCGCGGAAGCCGCCGAAAAAGCGAACATCATTCACATTCTGCTGCCGGATGAAAGCCACGGCGCCGTGTATGAAGCTGAAATCAAGCCCTACCTGAAGGCCGGCAAGACGCTTTGCTGCTCCCATGGCTTTGCGTATGTTTTCAATACCATCGTCCCCCCTGCGGATGTGGATGTAATCATGGTGGCCCCCAAGGGGCCGGGCACGGAAGTGCGCCGCGTATTTGAAGAAGGGTTCGGCTGCCCCGGCCTGATTGCCGTGCATCAGAACCCCTCCGGCAAGGCCCGTGAGGTGGCTCTCGCCATGGCCAAGGCTGAAGGCCTGACCCGCGGCGGCGTGCTGGAATGCACCATGGCCCAGGAAACGTATGAAGACCTGTTCGGTGAACAGAACGTCCTGTGCGGAGGTCTGGTGGACCTGATGAAGTACGGCTTTGAAACCCTGACGGAAGCCGGCTACCCGCCGGAAATGGCCTATTTTGAATGCGTGCATGAAGCCAAGCTCATTGTGGACCTGATTTACAACGGCGGTATTCAGAAGATGAACTCCGTGATTTCCAACACGGCCGAATTCGGCGAATATTACAACGGCCCGCAGATCCTGCCCGCAGAGGTGAAGGAACGCATGAAGGAATCCCTCAAGCGCATTGAATCCGGCAAGTTCGCCAAGGACTGGCTGGAAGAAGCAGCCAAGGGCGCTCCCAACCTCAAGGCCAAGCGCGAAGCCCTGGGCCAGCACCCGGTGGAAATCGTGGGCGCCAAGATCCGTAGCCTGTTTGAAAGGAACTAAGGTTTCTTTTACCTGGAACGCGTGCCGTTCCGCCGCATTCCGGCGGAACGGCACGGATATTCCCGGGCTTTTCCCGGAAATCCGTCATTTGTTCAGTTTATGGAGCACGCATCGCCGGCCGTCAATGTGGAAAACGCCAGGGTATACCTGGGCGGGCACGAAATCCTGCACAATATTTCCTGGCAGGTGCAGCGTGGAGAACGTTGTTTTATTCTGGGGGCCAACGGCGCTGGAAAGACAACGCTGGTCAAGGTGCTGATGGGGTTTGCGTGGCCGTTCTTCGGGGCCAGGGTGCAGGTTCTGGGCAAGACCTTCGGGCACGTGAACCTGCTGGAGCTGCGCAAGTCCATTGCGTGGGTGAGCCCGTTCATGCACAAATGGCTGGAGGATGGCTCCTGGAACGGGCGCGACATGGTGCTTTCCGGCCCGGACGGCACGATCGGCCTCCTGAGAGCGCCGACGCCGGAAGAGGAGGAAAAAGCGGCGGGAATCATGAAATCCCTGAAAGCGGAGCATTTGATGGACAGGCCGGTGGCGGCCATGTCTTCCGGGGAACAGGTGAAAGTGCTGATTGCCCGGGCTCTGATGACGAACCCGGAACTGATGATTCTGGACGAACCCAGCGTTTACCTGGATTTGGCAGGGCGGGAATTTTTGCTGAAAACCATTGAAGAACTGGCTGAAACGAGACCTGACCTGACCATCGTGTTCATTACCCAGCGCATTGAAGATATCCTCCCTGTATTTGACCGCGGCATGATTTTAAAATCCGGGGAGATCGTAGCGTATGGAAGCCGGGACGAGGTGCTGACGGAAGAAAACCTGAAAGACGCTTTTGAGCTGGATATCCAGTTAATCAAGACGGAAAAAGGGCGTCTCTGGACCGTTATCCGCTAATTTTTCATGAAGCAGTCCAAGACAATGGAGCTGAAGAAACCGGTGCGCGTGTCCCTGGCCCGCCAGGTGCTCACCGCCATGGAATCCATGATACGGTCCGGCAAATGGAAGGTTGGAGACCGCATTCCCGCGGAAGCGGAACTGGCACGCGCCTTTTCCGTCAGCCACAACACCATCCGTGAAGCCCTTCAATCCCTGATTCACATGGGGATGCTGGAGGCGCGCCCCGGGGACGGCACATATGTGATGGCGTCAGACCGCTTTGCCGTCGCGGTGAGCAATCGCCTCAAGGAATCCGATCTGCCCCAGATTCTGGAGGCCCGGCTGGCTTTGGAAAAGGAAATTGCGCGGCTGGCCGCCGTTAAAAGGACGGATGAAGATTTGAAGGAGCTGGAAAATGCCCTGCAGGACTGCCACGGCAGGGTAAGGCCGGGCATTGAAGATGACATGCTGTTTCATGCCGCCGTGGCCCGCGCCACGCATAATCCGGTGCTCTCGGAATTGTACAACGTGGTTATCCGCCATGTGCAGGAGAATCTGGAAAGGCTGCTTCAGGAGAAGCAATATGACGCCGGCGCCATGAAGCTGCATGACGACCTTCTCGCAGCCATCAGAAAGCGGGAGGCGGATGAAGCGGAGAATATTATTGTGAAGATTGTGGAATTTGACACCGTCAGCATAGGCGGATCATTCATTTCCTGAATTGCCGGCAAGGAGGATGACGCTGCGGAAGCGGGGCTGTTCCTTTTTATTTCCCGGCGTTTTTCTTGCCAACGGGCCTTCCGGCAAACGCTTCCGGGAACCAGACGCTTGTCTGCCGGATAAAAAGCGGGAATGTTTTTTTGATTGATAGGGCGGCTAAGACACGTAGATGGACGTATGATGAAGAGGGTACGCCTTTTGTTGATTCTGTGCGGTTTGTTTTGCGGAACAGCAGTTGCGCAGCCCCGCTTTTCCACACCCCCGAACATGATTGTCATTCTGGCGGATGACCTGGGTTATGGGGATTTGGGCTGTACGGGTTCCAGGCAGATTAAAACGCCCTCCCTTGACCGGCTGGCCAAGGAGGGCGTGTTCTGCTCCCGGGCGTATGTGACGGCGCCGATGTGTTCCCCCTCCCGCATGGGATTGCTGACGGGGCGTTTCCCCAAGCGTTACGGCATCACGACGAATCCCAATATCCAGATGGATTATCTTCCGGAGTCCCACTACGGGCTGCCGCAGACGGAGAAATTGATTCCGGAGTATTTGACCCCCTGCGGATACCGGAGCGCGGTGTTCGGCAAGTGGCATCTTGGCCATACGAAGGGATACACGCCGCCGGAACGCGGTTTTACGCATTGGTGGGGGTTCCTGGGCGGTTCCCGGCATTATTTCCCCGTGAAGAAGGAGGCTGAAGGCCTGAATCCCTCCGTGATTGTATCCAATTTTACGGATAAGACGGACATCACCTACTTGACGGACGATATTACAGACCGGGCGGTTGAGTTTCTTCAGGAAGCCGGAAAGGATAAGAAACCGTTTTTCATGTTCGTTTCTTACAATGCCCCCCATTGGCCCAATGAAGCCAAGCCGGAGGATATTGCCAGATTCAAGAATGTGCAGGATGGGAAACGCCGGGTTTATTGCGCCATGGTGTATGCGATGGACAGGGGAATAGGCCGCATTCTGGATGCCTTGAAGGCGGACGGTTTGGAAAAGGATACCATCGTCGTCTTTCTGTCGGACAATGGAGGCGCTCCGGAGGCTCCCGCCTGCAATGCGCCGTTTCGGGGGGCCAAGAGGCAGCATTTTGAGGGAGGCATTCGCGTGCCTTTTATTATCAGATATCCGGCGGACAAGCGTCTGGTCCCCGGAAGCGTTTGCCGGCAGCCCGTTTCTTCCGTTGATTTGCTTCCCGCTCTGTTGAAGGCGAATGGCCGTCAAATTCCCGGAAAGCTGGACGGCATGGATATTCTGGAGCTGGTGGGGAACAGGGGCGCTCCCGTTCCGCGCACCTTTTTCTGGTGCACGGATTATACGTCCGCTGTGCTGGACGGGGATATGAAGTACCTGCTGGCGCCGGACCGCGCTCCGCAGTTTTACAATGTGGCGGATGATCCCCAGGAGCAGAAGGATTTGTATTTTTCCAGGCATCAGGATGCGGATTCTTTCGCCAAAAAGCTGGGAACATACCTGACGACGACGCCTGCATGCCGTTTCCCTGACAGCATCAGCTGGTCCGCCAAATTGATGAGGGAGCATGACAAGACAGAACCGGACAGGCAGCCTGAATAAGGCCGCACTGGCTTTGTCCCGTATTCCGCCTTGCATACCAGCGTTTGGGAACCAACCACGGCGGGAGAGAAACAGGAACCGCGCACAAGTTTTTTCTGCTGAAAAACGCTTTATTTCAGTCGCTTGGGTTCCGCAATGCGGAGAATGTGCTCCCCGGGAAGAGCCAGGTTGCCTTTATCCCGGGCAATCATTTCAAAGTAGTGTGGATCCTGTGAGATCCAGATGAATTCGTTTTTTGCCTGTTCCATCTGCTCCCTGGATTTTTCCAGATGAGCCTGAAGGAAGGAACGTTCATGCTCCAGGGAGCGCAGATCTTTCCATGGCTTGAAACACACCAGGGAAAGCAACATCGTCAGGCACAGCGCCAGGACAATGGCAAAGAGGCGCAGGGCTCTCTGGACGATCAGGGCACGTTTCTCCCGGCGGATTTCAAGCTCCGCCAAGGTAAAACGGTGGTAGTAGCGGCGTCTCCAGAGCATTCCTTGCAGTCAAACGACACATTTTTGATCATAGAATATGAATTTTGCCACCATAAATTGCGTCATCCCCTAATTCTTCCTCAATTCTAAGCAATTGATTGTACTTAGCCATACGGTCGGAGCGGCTTAGGGAGCCGGTTTTGATTTGCCCCGCGTTCGTCGCTACGGCAATATCCGCAATAGTGGCGTCTTCCGTTTCCCCGGAGCGGTGGGAGATGATGGCGGAGTATTTATTGTCCTTGGCCAGTTCCACCGTATCCAGCGTTTCCGTCAGGGAACCTATCTGGTTGACTTTCACCAGAACGGCGTTCGCCACATGGCGGGAAATGCCCTGATTCAGGAATTCCACATTCGTCACGAACAGGTCGTCCCCTACCAGCTGGGTGTTGCCGCCCATGGCTTTAGTAAGCTGTTCCCAGCCCTGCCAGTCGTTTTCCGCACAGCCGTCCTCAATGGAAATGATGGGGTATTTTTTCTGGAGTTCCTGATAGTAGGCCGTCAGTTCCTCCGCCGTTCTGCCCATGCCGTCCGATTTTTTGAAGACGTACAGGTTCCGGGAGGGATCGTAGAACTCGGAGGAAGCCACGTCCAGGGCAATGAAGATATCCGTGCCCAAGGCATACCCCGCCCGTTTTACGGCCTGTGCAATGCATTCCAGGGCGTCGTCCGCGGATTTCAGGGCCGGGGCGAATCCCCCTTCATCCCCCACGGCAGTAGAAAGGCCGCGGTCATGCAGCACCTCCTTGAGCGCATGGAAAACTTCCGCTCCGTAGCGCAGGGATTCCCGGAAAGTGGGAGCCCCCTTGGGCATGATCATGAATTCCTGAAAGTCGATGGGGGAGTCCGAATGGGCCCCTCCGTTGATGATGTTCATCATGGGAACGGGCAAAACTTTGGCGTTCGGTCCGCCCAGGTATTTGAAAAGGGGAAGGTTGAGCTGAATGGCGGCGGCTTTCGCCACGGCCAGGGAGACGCCCAGGATGGCATTGGCCCCCAGGCGGGATTTATTGGGCGTGCCGTCCAGGTCGATCATGATTTTGTCAATGGCCGGCTGAAGGGTGGCATCGTGCCCTGATATTTCCGGGGCAATGATTTTATTGATGTTTTCCACTGCTTTGAGGACGCCCTTGCCTCCGTAGCGCCTGGCGTCCCCGTCCCGGAGTTCCCAGGCTTCATGCTCTCCGGTGGAGGCTCCGCTGGGGACGGATGCGCGTCCGATAGCTCCGCCGGCCAGGGCTACGTCCACTTCCACGGTGGGATTGCCCCGGGAGTCGATAATTTCACGGCCGCGGACGTCGATGATTTCCATTTCATTCATGATCATAAGATTTTTTCTTGTTCTTTTTAGACAGGGAAACGGGTTTTTCCGTTCCGGAGAAGTCTGTCATGTCCCTGGAAGTTCCGGTTTCAAAAGCAGGACTGGCGCAGAACGGGGGATGAAGCTTGCCGGCGTCTTCAGGACCATGATGCCCCGCAGAGTGAAGGTTTTTTCTTGCCGGGCATCTGTCTGCCCGTTTTTGGGAATCTTGCCCGGAAAGAAACTCAGGGAAATCAGGGAAGACAAGACGTTTGATGAGGAGCATGAAATGCAGAGGGACAGGAGCAGCCGCTTTGGCACGGCGGAAACAGCATCAGGGAAAGACGCGCCGTTTCGTGACGCAGGGAAGGACGGCATGCCGGAAAGGGGCCTTGATTCCGTCCCGTTCCGGGTATGGAATAAAAGTGCTTACTACTAAAACCATGCCTAACATTAACGATAACTTCCTCAAGTTGCAGGCGGGATATTTGTTCCCGGAAATAGGGCGCCGCGTACATGCGTTTGCCGAATCCCATCCGGAGGCGGCCAAAAGGCTGATTCGCTGCGGCATCGGCGATGTGACGGAGCCGCTTCCCATGGCGGCTATTGAAGCCATGCACCTGGCCGTGGATGATTTGTCCACTCATGAACGTTTTCACGGCTACGGTCCGGAGCAGGGGTATTTCTGGCTGAGGGAGGCGATCGCCAAAAAAGCCTATCAGGTTCACGGCGTGCATGTGGAGGTGGACGAGATTTACGTGTCTGACGGAGCCAAATGCGACACGGGAAACATTCTGGATATTTTCGGGCCCGGCAACAAAATCGCCGTGCCGGACCCGGTTTATCCCGTATATGTAGATACCAATGTCATGGCCGGGAATACCGGGAGTTCCAGCCCGGATGGTTCTTATGAAGGGCTGGTGTATCTGCCGTGCACTCCGGAAAATAATTTTGTGCCGCAATTGCCGGATGAGCATGTGGATTTGATTTACCTGTGCTTCCCGAACAATCCCACCGGGGCTGTAGCTTCCCGGAATGAACTGCTGAAATGGGTGGAATACGCCCGGGCTAACCATGCCATTATTCTTTATGATTCCGCTTATGAGGCTTTCATACAGGATTCTTCCATACCCAGATCCATTTTTGAAATTTCCGGCGCGCGGGATTGCGCCATTGAGTTCCGTTCCTTCTCCAAGCAAGGGGGCTTTACAGGGGTGCGCTGCGGCTACGTGGTGATTCCCAGGGAATTGCACGGACATGATTCCGAAGGGAACAAAGTTTCTATCAGCCGGCTCTGGAGCCGCCGCACCAGCACGAAATTCAACGGCGCTTCCTATATTGTCCAGCGGGGCGCCGCGGCTCTGTTCACCATGGAGGGCATGGCCCAGACCGCCGCGCTCATCAGCCATTACCTGGGGAATGCTTCGCTTCTGCTGAATGCCTGCCGCCAGGCGGGCATGCGCGTGTGGGGCGGGGAAAACGCCCCTTATGTATGGGTACAGTGTCCGGACGGTCTGGACAGCTGGCAAATGTTTGACAAGATGCTGCATGAGGCGAATGTGGTTATTACGCCCGGTTCCGGTTTCGGTTCCAGGGGGAAGGTTTCTTCCGCATTTCCGCGTTTAATTCACGGGAAAACGTGGAGGAAGTCTGCCGCCGCATTCATAGCCTGTTTGCCAGATAGAAGGGCGTTTCCGGACAGATTGTCCAGGCCGCGGTGTCCTGCGCCGCGGCCTGTGCATTTCTTCCCGGGTGGATTGATGGCCGCGGCATTGTATTTTCCCGCCGGGAGGGGAACTCCTGTAAAAAGTCCCTTTGCCTTGCTTACGGCTTGGTTCCGGGAAAGCGCGGATGCCGTTTTCAAGTGATGGAATTCCAGTCAAGGGACGCATCCTATGGCATATTCGGCCCTTGCCCCCGTTCATTTGTACGGAGTAGGTTGTTGCTTATGTCCCCGCGGGTGCGCATGAGTTCCTTTTTCCGGCAGGCCGTTTTTCCTGCATGTTGCGCCTGTCTGCTGTCTGCTGCCGGCGCCGTCCGGGGACAGGAAGGGGGCATGGAGCTTCCTTCTGTGGAGCCGCTTTCCTGCGCGCATGCCCCGGATGGGAGGGTAACGGTTCGGGGGGCGGTTATGGGTACGGTATTCACGGTGCGCGCTTATCCCGGGAGCGGCATGGACGCGGAAGAGGCGGAGAAGATTTGCAGGGAGGCTCTGGCCTGTGCCGTCCATTGGGAAAAAGTGATGTCCGCCATGGATGCGGAAAGCGGTCTGGCCCGGCTTAATGCTGCGGAATACGGCATTTCCGTACCTGTTTCTCCGGAATTGGAAAGGGTGCTTCTTCTGGCCCTGGATTATGCCCGGCTGACGAACGGCGCTTTTGATCCCACGCTGGGGCCCTGCATCCGTCTGTGGAAAAAGAGCCGCCGCCTTGGCATTCTTCCGTCCAGCGAGGAACGGGAATGCGCGCTCCGGGCATGCGGATGGGAAAAGTTGTCCGTCCGTCAGGGAATGGCGGTCAAGGCGGTTCCTGGAATGAGGCTGGATTTGGGAGGCATGGGCAAGGGCTTTGCCTTGGACCGGATGGCGGAGCTGTTGACAACAAGGGGAGTATGTTCTTTTTTCATGGACAGCACCAGCGATGTTCTGGCTGGCGCTTCTCCTCCCGGGGAGCCGGGATGGCGGCTGCTGGTGGATACGGGAAATGGGCAGGGGGAAGTGTTGCTGTTGAGCCATGCGGCCGTTTCCACCTCCGGGAGCGCCCGTCAGATGGTGAAGATTGGCGGGAAAGCGTATTCCCACGTGCTTGATCCCCGGTCGGGGCTGGGCGTTACGGAAGGGAGGCAGGTGAGCGTCCGGGCGTCTTCCGCCGCGCTGGCGGATTCCCTGGCGACGGCAGGGTGTGTGATGCGTGAGGATCATTTCCGTTCCCTGACGGGCGGATTGCCGGGAGTGTCCGTTCCGGCTTTTTTTCAAAGTCCGCCATGTTCTACGGAGGAAACGCGGAAACGGGACGGCTTGCGGAAAGAGGGATGAATGGGGCCAATGAAAGGAATGGCAAAGCAACGACGTTTTTAAGGTACACCTTAATAACCCCGTTTATGAGATTGTGCCGTTTTTTACTTCCTGCCGTTGTCGGCGCCGCCGTATCCGCCTCCTTTGGGGCAGAGTTCCCCAATCCCTATCCTGCGCCCGCTTCCGGCGTCCGCCTGACTCCTGAAACTCCCCTTTCTCCCTCCATTAATGGCGCCCGTATCGTCGGGGCCGCCCCCGGCTCCCGCATGCTGTTCCAGATTCCCGTTTCCGGGGAGCGGCCCATGAAGATTCAGGCAGCAGGGCTTCCCCCGGGCCTGAAGATGGATTCGCGCGGATTGATTGCGGGTACCGTCCCGGCCGGGAAGAGGGAATACAAGGTAAATATTCAGGCTTCCAACAGGCATGGGAAGGACGTGAAAGAGCTGATTCTGAAGGTGGGGAACGAATTGTGCCTGACTCCGCCCATGGGCTGGAGCAGCTGGTATTCCTTCAGTGAGGCTGTAGGGCAGGAACATGTGCTGAAGACGGCCCGGCTTTTTGCGGAACGGGGACTGGTCAATCATGGCTGGACCTATATCAATATTGACGACTGCTGGCAGGGCAGACGCGGAGGGAAGTATGGAGCCATTCAACCCAATAAGCGTTTCCCTGACATGAAGGCCATGTGCGACGCTATTCACGCCATGGGCATGAAAGCGGGCATCTATTCCACGCCCTGGATGGGAACGTATGCCGGTTTTATCGGAGGGAGCGCGCCCAACGCCAAGTCGGACTACGGGGAAATGGCCATTCCGGAAAAGGAGCGCAAGCAGGAGGATCAGATTTTTGGGAGGTATCCGGGCGTTCATCGCAGAAAGGCGGATCATGTGGGAGCCGTCTGGCTGTTTGACCGTGACGCTAAACAATGGGCGGATTGGGGGTTCGATTATGTGAAGGTGGATTGGAACCCCAATGATGTGCCTACGACAAAGTGCATCCGCAAGGCGCTGGACGAGTCCGGAAGGGATATCGTGCTCAGCCTGTCCAATGCCGCTCCGTACGAACATGCGGAAGAGCTGGGCAAGCTGGCGAATTTATGGCGGACGACGGGGGATATCCAGGACCACTGGGGCAGCGTCAGCAGCATCGGTTTTTCCCAGGAACGCTGGCAGAAGCATATGCGCCCGGGACATTGGAATGACCCGGACATTCTCCAGATCGGAAAACTGGGCCAGCCCAACCAGCCCAACACCACATTTGTCCAGACGCGGCTGACTCCGGATGAACAGTACACCCATGTGACCCTGTGGTGCCTGCTGTCCGCTCCGCTCATTGTCTCCTGCGATTTGGAGCATATTGATTCGTTCACGATGGGGCTGCTTACCAATGACGAGGTGATAGCGGTGGATCAGGATCCGGCCGCCCGCCCCGCCCGTAAAGCGTGGAGCCAGGGGAATTTCCAGGTGTGGACGAAGGAGTTGTCCGACGGTTCCGTGGCGGCCGGTTTTTTCAATACCGGAAAGGAGAAAGGAATTTTGAAGGTGAATCTGAAGGAATTGGGGCTTTCCGGCGCGTATGAGGCAAGGGATCTCTGGAAACGCGCTGACCAGGGAACCGTGCAGGGGGAAATGGCGGTGGAATTGAACGGGCATGGAGCGTCCATGTTCCGGTTCAGCAAAAAGAAGTGACGGGAGGGAGGCAGGAGGTTTTGTATTTGTTCAGGGGCGGCGGGAACAGGCCGCTCCTGAACGTCTGTGGCAGGAGGGGGGAAACCGGCATCCAGAAGAAACGAGCCTTCTTTACAAAACCGCTTTTCTGCAATACCTGCGGCAGATTACCGGATTTCAAGGGGGATGCAGAATGAAGTTGCGAATGCCCCCTGTAACCGAATCTTGTACATCAATTCCGGCAGGTTCTTCCCGGAAAGAGAGCCTTTATTAGTTGTAATAATAAAGAACCGCTCCGGCAGACCCGGAACGGTTCTTATCAAAAGAGATTGATGTTGACTTGCCTTAATCTCTCCCGACAGCTTTTCTAGGCGGCGATGCCGAAATGCTGTTGAATGGAGGCGAAAATCTTGTCGCGGCGGGCGCGGGCTTTTTCAATGTCACGGGTTTTCAGCGAGAATCTCAGGCGTTCCGCCGTGGAGTCCGGCTTGTGAACCGTGACGTGGCACCACCACACCCCCCTGTTGTTCCACAGGTGGTGGTTGGGGTTGTCATCATTAATTCTAAGAGCGATTTTGGTTTGGGCTTTCATCTGTGTGATCTTTTCCAGTAGAGGACGTATTGTTTACGTCCGTTGGCATATTAATGTTTCAATAAAACCTTCAACTTGGAGGCGCCTCACTTAAGCAGATGATCCCTTGTCTTTTTGGACATCTTTTTCTGCCAGTTGCTCACCTCGTTGAAGCCTTAGAGTTCAAGTGGTGAAACAACGTTCAAAAAAAAGAATCTTTTTTACAGGAGACCTACCTTTTTAAGAGTGTTGTAAGCACCGTTCTTGTTGATCGTACGCAGGGCCTTGGCGGAAATCTTCATTTTCACGAATTGACCGAGTTCAGGAACCCAGATGCGCTTCTCCTGAAGGTTGGGGAAAACGGTACGATTGACAGTCTTAGTGACGTGACGACCAATACCGCCCTTTTTCTTGGCAAGACCGGAGCGATGGATACGACGACCTTTGTGAGGCATGGTACCTCTGATGATGCAAATTCGGGACATGGCAATCGAAGTTATTTGTTAATGCGAGAGAGAGAATCTAGCGTATTTTTGCCTAAGGTCAAGAACAACCGGACGAAAGCCCTGGAATTTATCCCGGACTGTGCGGAAGTATGCCTCTTCTTGCGTGAACTCCGGTTTTTTCTCCCATGATGAAGAGGGGCTGCAAAGGCGGCTGAGCTGAAAGCGGGGAGGGGCTGAGCCGGGAAGATAAACGGCATCGCGGATAAAAAGGGGAATGAGGCGTTTTTCCGTATTTTTCCCGCTCCGCTGTGGGAACAGGGGCAGACCGGATAGCCGGGTCGGATGAAGTCCTTTCACCGCAGGAAAAGTGCGGGACGCGGTAAAGATTACGCCCTGGGGTTTTCCCATGGCAATGGTATTATGGCTGACTGCTTCCGGGTAAAACGTATCCGGCGCTTGCACGGAGGGGCGTTCCATGAGAAAGTGAAAGCATGAGTGAGAATCATTATGCAGAGTTTTCCGAATGCAGCATGAAGCCCCAGGAGGTGCTGGAATACGTTTCCGGCTCCATTCCTGTTCCGGAGGAGGGAGAAGTTCTGGTCCGGATGAAGGCTGCCCCGATCAATCCGGCGGACATCAATTTTGTACAGGGAGTTTATGGTCTGAAGCCCGTACTGCCGCACTCCCGCGCCGGCCTGGAAGGCTGTGGCGTGGTGCAGGAGTCTCGCGCAGAGGGATTCCGTGAAGGAGATGAAGTGATTCTCCTGCGCGGCGTGGGTTCCTGGAGCGAGTATGTGGCGGTTCCCTCCGTGAATGTGATGAAACTTCCGGTGAAGGTGGATCCCGTCCAGGCGGCCATGCTGAAGGTGAATCCCCTGACCGCCCTGCGCATGCTGGAAGGGTTCGTTTCCCTGGAGCCGGGGGATTGGCTGGTGCAGAATGCCGCCAATTCCGGAGTGGGAAGGTGCATTATTCAACTGGCCCGTGAAATGGGCGTGAAGACAGTGAATTTTGTGAGAAGGCCGGATGAACTGAGGGATGAACTGACTGCGCTGGGCGCCGATCTGGTGGTGGGAGAGGATGACGGGGATGTGGTAAAGAATACGCTGGCCCGTCTGGATGGAAAGAGGCCTGTGCTGGCTTCCAACGCCGTGGGCGGAGAAAGCGCCCTGCGCCTGATGGATATGCTGGCTCCCGGCGGGAGCATGGTGACGTACGGGGCCATGAGCCGGAAGAGCATCAAGGTGCCGAACGGTTTTCTGATTTTCAAAGGTATTAAACTGGAAGGGCTGTGGGTGACTCAGTGGCTTAAGAATGCCCCTGTTTCAGAGATTGAGGCCGCCTATGACAAGCTGGCGCGCCTGATGGCGGACGGCAGGTTGAAGCAGGCCGTGGACACCGTTTATCCGCTGAGCGATGTGCGGAAAGCTGTGGAGAAGGCCCAGGAGGAGTTCCGCAGCGGCAAGGTGGTGCTGAGCATGGATTGCGCCTGATGCGCGGAAAGGGGGCTTTTGCGCTTTCCCGTACTGCGGAATGCTGGAAAGATGTTTTCAGCGTTCCGTGGTTGGGGGGCGTTGGCTGGCGGCGTTTTTTTGCCGGGGGGAACGGTTTTGCTCAGGAAACGGGAAGTAGGGAGTTCCGCAGGAGCGTAGAGCCGGGAAGGACGGAGCGTGCGCGCCGTTTGGCTTCAGCCCAGCGTGGAATCAAGCCAGGTGTTGAGTATTTCCACAGCGGCTACCTGGTCGATGATGGGGCGGAAATTTTTTGCCTTTTTGCCGGCGGCGTGCAGTTTTTCCTGGGCAATGACGGTGGTGAGGCATTCATCCATGAAGATCAGGGGAATGCCGGGAAGGGCTGCGGCCAGTTCCCTGCCGAAAGCGCGCACCTTGGCCGCGGCTGTTCCTTCCGTGCCGTCCATGCGGACGGGAAGACCCAGCACCAGAGTACGTATTCCCCGTTCCTGGACGAGTTGGACAATGCGGGAAATTCCGTCCGTCTGATGCCTGTGGATGGTTTCTACGGGATGGGCCATGATGCCCACGGGGTCCGTGGCGGCAATGCCGATGCGGGCTTCTCCGTAATCGATGCCCAGAGCGGGGTGCGGACTGGTCATCTGAGTTCGTCCGGCAGCTGGTTGACGATTTTCTTGATTTCGTCCGCCTTGTTTTTATCTGCAATGAGGATGGCGTCCGCCGTTTCCACCACAATCAGGTTTTCCACGCCCAGCAGGGCCACGTGTTTGTCTCCCTTCTGGGAGAAAACAATATTGCCGGAGGCGTTCTGCACGGTGATGTCCGTGTTGGTGGTGTTTTTATTGTGGGTTTCCAGATAGTTGGCTACGGAGATCCAGGAACCTACGTCGTCCCAGTCAAAGGTGGCTTCTATGTTCAGCACTCTGTCCGCATGCTCCATGAGCGCGAAGTCTATGGAAATGGGGGTGAGCGCCGGAAATTCTTCCCGGATGGTTTCCTGCGGAACCGGAGAATCGGCAACGTGTTCCACGAAGGAGGCCAGTTCCGGGCAGTGCTTGTCCAGCTGTTCGCACACGGCGGGAATGCTCCAGACGAACATGCCGGCGTTCCAGCAGAAATTGCCCCGGCTCAGGTAGGCTGCGGCCGTGGCCGTGTCCGGTTTTTCTCGGAATTGAATGACTTCACGGCAGGAACAGCCCGGAACGGAGTGGATTTCCTCTCCGCGTTCAATGTAGCCGTAGGAGGGGCAGGGCCAGGTAGGCTTGATCCCCACAGTGACAAGCGCTTTTTCCCTGGCAGCCGTGTCCATGGCGGCTTTCATCAGGGTGCGGAAGGATTCCTGGTCCTGAATGAGCTGGTCGGAGGGGATGACGAGCATGACTCCGTGCGGGTCCGCCGCCTTGATGAGTCCGATGCCCAGGGCGATGGCGGGAGCCGTGTCCCGGCGCACGGGTTCGGAAATGATGTTGTCCACGGGAATATCGTGGGCCTGGCGGCGCACTTCCGCTTCCTGCAGATGGTTAGTCAGGATAAAGATGTTTTGCCGTGGCACCAGCCCGTCCAGCCTGTCGATGGCCTGGCGGAGGAGGGTTCCTTCCCCGAACATGTTCAGGAGCTGTTTGGGGCGGTGGTCGCGGGAGAGGGGCCAGAAACGGGTTCCGCTGCCGCCGGCCAGAATAAGAGCGTATTGGTTCATGTCTGTTTCGCAGGAATGGGGGTTAAAGAGGGTCAGAGCGCTCCGAAACGGCGCTTTCTGCGGGAGTAGTCCAGCAGGGCGGCTTCCATGTCCCGGTCGCAAAAGTCCGGCCATAACGTGTCCGTCACGTAAATTTCCGCGTAGCTGATTTGCCACAGAAGAAAGTTGGAGACGCGCATTTCTCCGGAGGTGCGGATAAGCAGGTCCGGTTCCGGCATGCCGGCGGTGTCCAGATACTCGCTGAACAGGTTTTCCGTTACGGCGTCCGGATGGAGTTCTCCGCGGGAGACTTTTTCCGCTATTTTTCTGGCGGCGGCGGCGATTTCCCCACGGCTGCCGTAGGAAATGGCCAGAACCAGATTGAGCCTGGTGTTTCCCGAAGTGGCTTCCAGACTGTCCTGAAGCAGTTTCCGGGTGCGGGCGGGAAGACGGGAAAGGTCGCCTATGGCGTGGAGGCGCACGCCTTTTTCCATCATTTGGCGAAGGCGTTTTTTCAGAAATTCGTGCAGCAGGAGCATTAACGCGTGCACTTCCGTCTTCGGGCGGTTCCAGTTTTCCGAGGAAAAGGCGTAAAGAGTGAGCCAGGGAATATTGTGGGTTATGCAGAAGTCCGCACAGCGCTCCACTGTATCCGCTCCCGCCCGGTGGCCTGCCTGCCGCGGCAGATGACGGCTGTTTGCCCAGCGGCCGTTGCCGTCCATGATGCAGGCGATGTGAGTCGGCAGTTTTTCCTTGGGAATGGTAAGCATAGATAGGCGTTGCTCCGTTACTCTAGTCCATGACCGGATCCAGTTCAACACGCAAGTTTTTCAAGATGTATTCCTGTCTTTCCCGCGTGTTTTTTCCCATGTAGAAGGACAGCAGGTCTTTCACCTTGTGGGAGTCTTCCAGCCGGACGCGGTCCAGGCGCATTCCTTCCCCGATAAATGCCTTGAATTCCTGGGGGGAGATTTCTCCCAGGCCTTTGAACCGGGTAATTTCCGGATTTTTCCCCAGCAGGCTGATGGCTTCCTCCCTTTCTGCGTCCGAGTAGCAGTAGATGGTTTGCTGCTTGTTGCGCACGCGGAAGAGGGGCGTCTGGAGGATGAAGAGGTGCCCCTCCCGGATCAATTCCGGAAAGAACTGGATGAAAAATGTCATCAGCAGGATGCGGATGTGCATTCCGTCGTCATCGGCGTCCGTGGCGATGACTACTTTGTCGTAGCGCAGTTCCTCCAGACCGTTTTCAATGTTCAGGGCATGCTGGAGGAAGTTGAATTCCTCATTTTCATAGACGACTTTGCGGCTCATGCCGAAGGAGTTCAGCGGTTTGCCCCGGAGGGAGAAAACGGCCTGGGTTTCCGCGTCGCGCGCCGTCGTGATGGAGCCGGAGGCGGAGATGCCTTCCGTAATGAAGAGGGTGGTTTCACCGGCGCGGGAGTGCTTGGAGTTGTAATGCACCCGGCAGTCCCGGAGATTCTTGTTGTGAATTTTAGCCTTGCGGGCGTTTTCGCGCGCCAGTTTCTGGATGCCGGAGAGTTCCTTGCGGTCCCGTTCGGAGTCCTTGATCTTGGCTTCCAGGGCTTTGGCCGTCTCCGGGTTTTTGTGCAGGTAGTTGTCCAGCTCCCTGGCAATGAAGTTGCCCACAAAGGTGCGGATGGTTTCCCCTTCCGGGCTGATGGTGTTGGACCCCAGCTTGGTTTTGGTCTGGGATTCGAAAACGGGTTCCTTCACCTTGATGGAGATGGCGGCTACGAGGGAGGAACGGATGTCCCCTGCCTCATAATTTTTCTTGAAGAAGTCCCTCAGGGTTTTGACGATGGCTTCCCGGAATGCCGCCTGGTGGGTGCCTCCCTGGGTGGTGTGCTGCCCGTTGACGAAGGAGTAGTGCTCCTCCCCGTATTGGCCGCCATGGGTGAAGGCCACTTCAATGTCATGCCCTTCCAGATGGATGATGGGGTACAATGGTTCCTCGCTCATCGCTTCCGCAAGCAGGTCCAGCAACCCGTTTTTGGAGATGTAGCGGCGGCCGTTGAAATGCAGGGCCAGCCCTTTGTTGAGGTAGGAGTAGTATCTGCACATTTTTTCGATATACTCCGGCCGGAATTGCGTGGCCGCGGGAAAAATGTCCGGGTCCGCGTGGAACGCCGTTCGGGTGCCGTTGGGTTCCTCCGTGGCGCCGTCCTTCCGTCCCTTGGGGATTTCCTTTCCGCGGCAGAACTGGTAGGACCGCGTCTCCCCGTCGCGGTAGGCCTGGATTTCAAAAAAGTCGGCCAGGGCGTTGACCGCCTTGATGCCCACTCCGTTGAGGCCTACGGATTTTTTGAAGGCGTCGCTGTCATATTTGGCTCCGGTGTTGATTTTTGCGGCGCAGTCCAGCAGTTTGCCCAGTGGGATGCCGCGGCCGAAGTCGCGCACTTCGCACAGGCCGTCCGGAGTCACGTCAATGGTGATTTTTTTGCCGAACCCCATGACGAATTCGTCGATTGAGTTGTCGACGACTTCTTTCAGAAGGACGTAAATGCCGTCGTCCGGAGAAGCTCCATCACCCAGTTTGCCGATGTACATCCCCGGGCGCATGCGGATGTGTTCCCTCCAATCCAGGGTTTTGATGCTGTTTTCGTCGTAAGCCATGTGCAACGGGGTCGCGCTTATTATAGCGGCGCCCCCGGAATTTGCGAAGAAAAAATGAGGGGCCGTCCGTTTGCGTTCGATGGAGCTTGACCCGGAGGCCGTCCCTTGGTGGAATCCACGGCGTATGATCAGTTGCAAGGCTCCGTGCAAAGTGAACGTTTCCCTCCGCATTCTGGGAAAGAGGCCGGACGGCTTCCATGAGGTGGATACGGTGATGGTTCCCCTGGATTTGTGCGATGTGCTGGAGTTTTCCCCGGCGGCCCGTCTGGAAATGAGCTGTGACGCTCCGGGTGTGCCTCTGGATGAAAGCAACCTGATCATGAAAGCGGGACGTCTGATGGAGCGGGAGCTGGGAAGGCCCATGCCGTGGCATGTCCGCCTGGTGAAGAAGGTGCCCCATGGCGCGGGGCTGGGCGGCGGCAGCAGTGACGCCGCATGCGTGCTGCGCACCCTCAATGAGCTGGAACGCGGAGGTTTGTCCCGGGAGCGTCTGGCGGAGCTGGGCGGGGAAATCGGTTCCGACGTGGGGTTTTTCATTTATGGCGCGGCGAGCCGCTGCACCGGGCGCGGGGAGAAGGTGGAGCCTTTGCCGGAGTGGAAGGATTGGCGTCCCAGGATTGTCTTATTAAAGCCGTCGTTTGGTGTTTCCACGCCGGACGCCTACCGCCGCTGGTCCGGTTCCCGGGAATTGCCCGGCATTCCCTACGGGGAGCAGGATGTGGACGGCCATGTGCTGGTCAATGATCTGGAAAGGCCCGTATTTGAAAAGCATTTATTCCTGGCGGAAATGAAGCGCTGGCTGGTGGGGCGCCCCGGGGTGCGCGGCGCCATGATGTCCGGTTCCGGTTCCACCATGTTCGCCGTGGTGGAGGATGAAGGAGCCGGACGCGCGCTGATGGAGGATGCCGCCCGGGAGCTGGACCCCACTTTATGGATGTGGTCCGGCCTGGTGATGCAGGATGACGTGCGGTAAAAACATGATTCCGCGGAAGGCCTTGCCTTGACGGAGGGGGAGGCATGCCGTTACACTCCGTCCATGATTAAGAGTTTGTTGGCAGGCATGATGATGGCGGCCGTGTGCGCCGTCCAGGCCGGTGAATACGGGGACAGCGCCGTCCGGGCCGCCCGGGAGCTTTCCGGGGCGGTGAAGACGGGCGATATGATGTGGATGATTGAGAAGATGTACCCTCCCATGAAGAAGCAGCTTGTCGCTTCCTTTCCGGGCGGGGAGGCCTCTTTCATGGAAACCATGAGGGAAAAGATGCGGGCCGCCTCCGCCGTGATGAAGGAGCGCGGCATGGTGGTGGAGACGTATGAAATAGGCCAGCCTGCGGCGGAACATCTGGTGAAGGGCGGAAGCGAAGTTCTGGTGGTCCTTCCCACGCGGATGGTTATTTCCATGAAGCGTCCGGACGGGGTGCCCGTGAAGGTGGAGAATACCGGTGTTCTGGTGCTGGTGAAGGATTTGAAGGATAAGGGGCCCTGGACGTTCATCGACGCTTCCAGGATGAATGCGAACGGTCTGCGCTCCATGTTCTACGACTTGCCTGAAAAGGTGAATCTTCCGCCGGTTTCTTCCCGCCAGCTTCCCTTGGGCCAGTAGGGGGGCGTGTTCCCGCATATGAAGGCCGCCGGGGAAGAGGGCGTGGAAGGCGCTAGCGCTTTTGAGGCTTATGTCCACCGGGCATTTGCCCCGGACGGGCTGTTTTCCCGCGCCAGGGATTTTGAATACCGGGCGGAGCAGCAGAGCATGGCTCTGGCTGTGGCGAGGGCGCTCCAGGTGGATGCCCCCCTGCTGGTGGAGGCCGGCACAGGCGTGGGCAAGTCCCTGGGGTATTTGCTGCCGGCGGTGAAGTTTGCCCTGGATTTTGACCGGAAGGCGGTGATTTCCACGCATACCATCAATTTGCAGGAGCAGTTGTTCAACAAGGATATTCCGTTGCTGCGCACCGCCCTGGGGATTGATTTTTCCGCCGCCCTGCTGAAGGGAAGGCAGAATTACCTGTGCCATACCCGTCTGCGGCGTGCTCTGGCGCAGATGGATTCCCTCTTTACGCAGGGTGAGGCCGCGGAGTTGAAGAGGATCCAGGACTGGGCCCTGAGAACGCAGGACGGCACCCTGAGCGATATGGCATTCCGGCCGTCTTCCAAGGTATGGGCTATGGTATGCAGCGAACCGCATGCGTGCAGCATGCGCCATTGCGGCCCTTCCTGCCCGTACCAGATAGCCCGCAAGCGGGTTCTGGAGGCCAAAGTGGTGGTGCTTAACCATACCCTGTTTTTCGGGCTGATGGCCCAGGCGGAGGATTCCGAGGAGGCGGGGTTCGTGTTTCCCGGAGATTTTGTGATTCTGGACGAGGCCCATATGATTGAGAACATCGCCGCCCGCCAGCTTGGCGTCCAGCTCTCGGAACCGCATTTGAATTATGAGTTGCTGCGGATGTACAATCCGCGCACGCACAAGGGATTGCTGAAACCGCTGAACAATCCGGCCCTGTTCCAGAGGGTTCAGGACGTCATGGACGCCTCCGGCCTGTTTTTCCAGAATGCGCGGGATGACCTGGGGTTTGCGGGTTCCGGAAAGATTGTCCGCATTCTTCAGCCGGAGTGGTCTCAGGATATTCTTTCACAGCCTTTGATGGAATTGATCGGGGAATTGAAAACGGAGAGGGAGAAGCAGGAGGAAAATGCGGCCGTGAAGGATGAACTGGCGGATATGGCCGCCCGGATGGAGGAGGCGCAGGCTTCCCTGAAGGCGCTGATGGACATGACGGAGGAAGGTCACGTATATTGGGCGGAGCGGTCCGGTCCGGATGGAAGGAACATGAGCGTGTGCTCCGCGCCCGTGGAGGTGGGGGATATTTTGAGGGAACGCCTGTTTTCCGCCGGACGTTCCGCCATTCTGACTTCCGCCACGCTGGGGACCGGAGATGCGGACATGAGTTATTTTGCGGGGCGCGTAGGGGCGGAAAGCGTTCGGAAGCTTCAGATCGGAAGCCCGTTCAATTACCGGGAGCAGATGCGGCTGATTGTAGCCCGTTCCATGCCGGAGCCGGACCAGCCGGAGTATGCGGAAGTTCTGCCGGAATGGATTAAAAGGTATCTGGCGGAGTCCCGCGGCAGGGCTTTCGTGCTGTTCACCAGCTATCGGCTGATGGTCCAAGCGGCGGAGAAAGTGCGCCCTTTTTGCGAGGAACAGGGCTGGACGCTGTATGTGCAGGGGCAGGATATGCAGCGGCATGCCATGCTGGAGGCGTTCCGGAAGGATGTGGACAGCGTGCTTTTCGGAACGGACAGTTTCTGGACCGGGGTGGATGTGCCGGGAGAATCTCTTTCCAACGTTATTGTCACGCGCCTGCCGTTTGAAGTGCCGGATCATCCGCTTGTGGAGTCCCGCTTTGAGAGTATCAGGGAACGCGGGGGGAATCCGTTTTACGAATATTCCGTGCCTGTAGCCATTTTGAAGCTGCGGCAGGGGGTAGGGCGGCTGATCCGCACCAGGAGCGATTCCGGCATGGTGGTGATTCTTGATCCGCGCGTAGCTACCAAGAGGTATGGGATGCGTTTTCTCAAGTCCCTGCCGGAAGCCCGGCTGGAGTTTGTATGAGGTTTTTTCAGGATGCTCCGGAATTGTTCCGTTGCCTCTCCTGCCGCATCAGGAGGTAGCTGAGGGGTTGTTCCAGGCGCGCTTCTTCCAGCAGGGAGCGGTCCGCGAAGATGTCCGGAACGGGAGCGTCTGCCAGGATGGAGCCGTCTTTCATTACGATGCAGCGCGTGCACAGATCCATGACCATGTCCAGATCATGGGTAGCAATGATTTTGGTATGGGTGAACTGGCGCAACAGGCTGATGAGGGTACGGCGGGAGGCGGGGTCCAGGTTGGCGCTCGGTTCGTCCAGCACCAGGATGTCCGGGCTCATGGAGAGGACCGTGGCGATGGAGACGGCCCGTTTTTCCCCTCCGGAAAGGTGATGGGTCATTTTGTCTGCCAGGGCTTCCGCGTGAACATCCCGCAGGGCCTGTTCCACGCGGCGGCGGATTTCCTCCGGGGGGAGCCCCATGTTGAGCGGCCCGAAAGCCACGTCTTCCCGGACAGTAGGCATGAATAGCTGGTCTTCCGCCTGCTGGAAGACCATTCCCACGCTTTCCCGGACGCGTGCGACGGTTTTGGGGGTCACGGGAATGTCCCCTACCCGTACCTGGCCGGAGGAGGGAGTCAGCAAACCGTTGAGGTGGAGCAGCAGCGTGGATTTCCCCGCGCCGTTCCCGCCTACGACGGCAACGGATTCCCCGTGGGTGATGCGCAGGGAGACGCCGTTCAGCGCCGGAGGGGAATCCGGGTAGCTGAAACACAGGTCAATGGTTTCTACAAGGTGGTGGCTCATGGGATGAGGCTGCGGGCGCACTGGCCCGCGAGCATGGTGATGTTGAAACAGCGGAACAGAATGACGAGAACGCAGAAAAGAAGGCCTCCCGCTGCGCCGCGTCCGGTGATGACGCTGCGGGAACTGACGAATTCAGGGTCTTCCCCGCCTCTGCACAGGACGGCCTGGTAAATGCGTTCCGCCCGCCCGAATGTCCGCAGCAGGAGCTGTCCGGCCATAGCCCCCCACGTGGAAAGAGGGATGGGCCCGGAGCTTCCCCGCCGGGAACGGAAGGCCATCAGCATATGTTGGCATTCATCCACCAGGATAAAGGCGTACCGGTACAGGAAGGCCATCAGCGTGATAAGAATGCGCGGGGCGCCGAGCTGCCTCAGGCCGCGGCAGAGAGGCGCAAAGCCGGTGGAGGCCAACAGGGTGAAGGCGCCCAGGATGGTGAGCATGCACCTCAGGATGATGGAGATGAAGGAAATCATGCCCTGCGTGACGGGGATGCCGAACCATTCTCCCATGGGAGTTCTGTCCACCAGAGGGTTGAAGATGCCGATCATGACGGCGACGGGCAGCAGCCACAGGGCGCGTTTCAGAAGGTAGCCCAGGGGAAGGCCCGCCAGGCGGATGACGCAGACCGGGAACAGGAAGAAAGGCAGGAGCCCCGTGATTTCCTGCGGAGGCCAGGAAAGAACGCAGATTTGATAGACGAGGAAAGTTCCGATTTTAATGCGGACGTCCAGACGGTGAATGCCGGTATTTCCGCAGGAAAACCGGTCCATTTGGCGGAATTGCTGTGAGGCGTCCGTAAAAAGCGGCATGGGAAGGGTCAGCGGGGGCAGCGGCTGTGCGGTTTTCTGCCGAACAGGAAACCGGCCGCAAAAATAAGGGCTGCGATAATGGCGCTTCCCAGCACGCCGGCCATGCTCGTTTCAGGGTTGACAATGGAAGAAGCGGATTCCGTTTCTGCGGTGTTTGCCCCGTCACCGGCGGGAAAGGCGTAATCCGGCATGATGGCGGTGGCCGCCTGGACGGTTTCCAGACTTTGATGGAGGGGGGACGGTTCCGCCAATCTGGCTTCTTCCGACCCGGTGACGCCGGCTACAGACCATTCCAGTCCGTCAGGATAGGCGGAGGCGAACCAGGAGAGGGCGGCCCCGCAGAGCAGGGCCGCTACCGCAAAGATGCCCAACACGGTCCAAGATGCTTTTTTGGCGGTTCCGGTTTCCAAATCGGCCGGGCGCAGCAGGGATGGCTGTGCCTTGCTGATGAAGATGACGACGGCGGCCGTAGCAAGCCCTTCTACGGCGCCGATGGCCAGATGAATGGGCAGCATCAGTTCCACGAATTGGGCGAAGGGCAGTGCTGAGATGCCGGAGGCCGTTGTTTCCAGGACGACGGCGAAGGCTCCCATCTGAAGCCCGATGACGGCGGCGGTGACGCTGGACAGCGTAATACGGCCCGTGCCGGGGTGTTTGCCGGCCAGGGGCCTGTAAATGAAGGGGTAGGCCACCAGGCAGGAGAAGAAGCCCATGTTGAAGATGTTGCAGCCCAGGGCCAGCAGCCCTCCGTCCGCAAAGAAAAGCGCCTGCACCGCCAGGATGGCCGCCATGACCAGAAAACCCGCATACGGTCCCAAAAGAATTGCCAGGATGAGGCCGCCGCCCAGATGGCCGCTGGATCCGGTGCCCGGAATGGTGAAATTCAGCATCTGGCAGGCGAAGATGAAGGCCCCCAGCACGCCCATGAGCGGGACGAGCCGCATTTCTTTTTCCTGCCTGACTTTGTGCGCGCAGAGCATTGTCATTGCAGCGGAAGCCGCCCACATGGTACAGCCTGCCGCCGGTGAGATGAAGCCGTCCGCCATATGCATGATGTTGATGCCTTTCTATTGGATGAAATGAAGTATTGCTGGCCCCGGACCGGGCAGGTTGGCGCCACTTTAGCATAAACGCCGCAAAGCCGAAGAAGGAAATGCGGCAACGGAGGAAAGTGTGTGCATCAGGCGGCAATTTTGCTGCCGCCCATGCCGGGCAAAAGATGCGGACGGGTTGGGCGTGATGCAGGCGGGAAAACTGTCTGCTAGACGGGACCCATGATGAATTTTTCCATAGCCAGGTGTTTGTTTTCCATAGGGGGATGCACGACGATCCTGGGCAATATTTCCGCAGACACGGCCGTGTCTTCCGCCGGAGCCATCGGAGGCCTGGGCGTTCTGACGATTGCCGTGAACTATACGCTGAATCTGCTCAAAAAGAAGGATGAACAGTTGATGGCGAAGGATGCCCGCATTGAAGCCCTGATGGACCGCCTGATGGACAAATGCCCGAATTGCGAGCTGGCGAAGGCGGCCAACAAGTCCCTGCTGGACGATGAATGACGGCAGCCGCGGGGGGGGGGGCTTATCTCCCGTCCGCGTCCGGCATGCGGGTGTACGTCTCCCGGGTTCCGTCCGTGTCCAGAATCAGCGTGTTTCTGCTGAGGCTGTCAATGGTGGAGGTAGCGGTGAAGAGGGAGGAATTGCCGTTTCCCATGCTTTTCCCTGTCAGGGTCAGGCGGTTGCCGTCCAGCTGCCAGCTTTGGTAGAGAAGCGTGTGCATGTTGATGGAGACGGCCCTGCCGTCCGGCAGGAGCCGCATTCCCTGCACGTTCCCGGGCTGTCCGGGGACGGGTTGGATCCAGGAGCCGGAGAGGCTGTCGGGAGTGGGCTGCATGGAACAGGATGCCGCCAGCAGGGACAGGGCCGGGAGAAAGAAGGAAAATCTCATGGCGGGGAATCAGCGTTGTTCACGGATGATTTCCGTGCCGATGCCGTCCGGAGTGAAAATTTCCAGCAGCAGGGTATGGGGCAGGCGTCCGTCAATGAAATGCACTTTGCGCACGCCCGCGTTCAGGGCGTCAATGGCGGAGTGGATTTTGGGAATCATGCCGCCGGACACGGTGCCGTCCTTGATGAGGTCGAGGGCTTCCGTACGCGTGACGGATTTAATGAGGGTGGAGGGATCCGAAGGGTCTTTCATGATTCCGGGGACATCGGAGATATAAATAAGCTTCACCGGCTTGAGTTCCTTGGCCAGGGCGGCTGCCGCCAGGTCTGCGTTCACATTGAGCGGTTTATGGGTTCCCAGCTCTTTTGCCAGCGGAGAGACGATGGGAGTGATCTGAAGTTCCAGCGCTTCCGTGATGCGCTCCGTCAGACAACCGATGACGTTGCCCACTTCACCGATATCTATGGGGTTGCCCTGTTCATCTTTTTCATGGATGCGTTCCCCCACGAAGATTTCCGTGCCGGGGATGCCTACGCCCTTGCCGCCGTAGTCGCGGAACATTTGGACCAGGCCGGGATTGATGGTTCCGGAGAGGGTGCGTTCCACGATGGAAATGGCTTCCGGAGTCGTGACGCGGAGCCCGTTGACGAAACGGGCTTCCAGCCCCGCCTCCGCCATCGCCTTGGAAATGGCTTTGCCTCCGCCGTGGACGATCACGGGGTTGAAGCCCAGGACCTCCAGCAGAACGATGTCCCGCATGAGCTTCTTGACCAGGCGGGCGTCATCCATGGCGCTGCCGCCGAATTTAATGAGGAATGTTTTGTCCCTGTAGGCCTGGAGGTAGGGGAGGGCGCCGACAATGACGGAGGCCTGTTCAATCAGGCGGGTGATTTTGGAGTCCATGTCAGTAATGAAACGGTAGGAGTTTTAACGGAAGGAGAGGGAGATGTTGAGGCAGGCCCCGTTCAAAGCAGGCGCCTGCTTCTGAAGTAAACCAGGGGAAGAATGATGGAAACGAGCATGACCACCAGGGAGATGTAGTAGCCGTATTCGTTTTCCAGGCCGGGCATGTGGGCGAAGTTCATGCCGTAAATGCTGGCGATCAGAGTGGGCGGCATAAAGACCACGGCCGCCACGGTGAAGATTTTAACGATTTCGTTCTGTTCGATGTTGATGAGGCCCAGAACGGCGTCCAGCATGAAGTTGACGTTGCTGGAAAGAAAGTTGGCGTATTCGGAAAGGGAGGTGACGTCACGGCTCAGAGGGCGCAGCTTGATGTACAGCGTGGAGTTGGTGTCGTCCAGAGCCTCTTCATTGCTGGCGTATGTGAGCAGGCGCAGAAGGTTGACCAGGCAGTCCCGCTGGCGGGTGAGCAGGTCGCCCACGCGGCCCAGATCCTGGAGCGTCAGGCGCAGGGCGCTGGAGACGGGCACACGCTTGCTGGATTTTCCCTCAGGTTCGTCCCGGCGGAAAATGTTTTTGGAAAGGCGGTCCAGTTCCGCGCCGAAACGTTCCAGCACGTCCGCCTGCCGGTCCACGATGGTTTCCAGAAGACCGGTGAAAACCTGGTCCCGGCTGATCTGCTTCTGGCGCAGGAGCTGGTGGGAAAAAACGCGGAAGGAATAGGAGTCCGAATGGCGGATAGTGATGATTTTAGCCCCCATGAGGACGAAGGTGATTTCCGACAGGGAGGGGGATTCCGTATCCACCCGGCTGAGAACCGTGGTGGTCATGAAGCGCGCCCCGTCTTCCGTGTACAGACGGCTGGTGGCCTCAATCTCCCGCATTTCGTCATAGGTCGGCATTTCCAGCCCGCAGAGGCGTTCCACAAACTTGATTTCCGCCGGTTCCGGGGTAAGGAGGTCAATCCAGAAGACGGAATCCAAGTGCTGTTCCGCCGCATCCACCTGGGTGGTGCGCTCAATGCCTTCCGGGGTTTGACGATAGAGCCGGATCATGCCGTTGATTTGGGTGGGGGGATGGAACGATGCCGCGCATGAGGTCGAGTGACGCCCAACGCGGGCATGATGCCTTGTTTGTACAGGGAAGGGAAGTAAAAAGGGTGACAAAAAGAGGCCCGGTCCCCAGGATGGGAACCGGGCCTGCCGGAAAAGGGATGCGCGCCTCTTAGGCGTTTTCCTTGACGACCACCTTGAGCGTGGCTTCCACCTGGGGATGCACCTTGATGACGACTTCGTGTTCGCCTTCGCTCTTGATCGGTTTTTCGAGTTCAATAGCCCGGCGGTCCACTTCCACTCCCTGAGCGGTCAGGGCATCGTGAATGTTCTGGTTGGTGATGGCGCCGAACGCCTTGCCGCCCTGGCCCACTTCAAGAGTGAGGTCTACGGTCAGTCCGCTGATCTTGGCGGCCACTTCCTGAGCGGCGCTGAGTTCTTCCGCTTCGCGCTTGGCGCGGGCGGCCTGAAGATTGGCGATGAAACGGCGGTTGGATGCCGTTGCTTCGTGGGCCAGACCCTTGGGAATGAGGTAGTTGCGGCCATAGCCAGCCTTAACGGTCACCAGGTCGGCTTCTGCGCCGAGCCCTTCAATTTTTGTTGCGAGAATTACTTCCATCGTTGCCATGGCTAAAAAGAAATGGTTATTTGTGAGCGGTTGAAGTAGTAAGTATTCGCCCGAATGTCAAGACAAGAGCGATAAAAAGGGCGTTTTTTTATGTTTTGGGAGGAAAAATCCTTCCCGTTGTCATGATTGGTGACATTGCGCTTGCTTCACGCGGCAGTAGTATGTAGGGAAAGGAACCGCATTTATCGCGTTCCCTCCCGGAGGGGGCGCCGCGGGTACATTACAGATATTTGATCTTATGGCTATTCAGCGCGCATTGATATCCGTTTCCGACAAGACGGGCCTGGAGGGGTTTGCCAAGGGCCTGCATGAGTTTGGAGTAGAGCTTATTTCCACTGGCGGGACCGCCGCCTTCCTGAAAGGCCTGGGCCTTCCGGTGATTGAGATTTCCGACTATACCGGAGAGCCTGAGTTGTTTGAAGGGCGCCTGAAGACGCTGCATCCCATGGTGCACGGGGGCCTGCTGCACCGCCGCGACAATGAGGAGCATGTGCGCCAGGCCAAGGAAAACGGCATCAAGCCCATCGACCTGGTTTGCGTGAACCTGTATCCTTTTGAAGAAACCGTCGCCAGGCCCGGAGTCACGCTGGAGGAAGCGATTGAAAAGATAGATATCGGCGGGCCGTCCATGCTCCGTTCCGCCGCCAAGAATTACGCTTCCGTCACGGTGGTTTCGGACCCCGCGGATTACGCGCGCATTCTGGATGAAATGCAGACCCACAAGGGGGACACGACCCTGAAAACCCGTGAAAACCTGGCGGTGAAGGTGTTTATGCGCACCTCCAATTACGATAACGCCATCACGAATTATCTTGGCCACCAGAGCGCGGAAAGCACCAAGGGCAGCTTCTGCATCTGCGCTCCCCTGTATCAGGAATTGCGTTACGGGGACAACCCCCACCAGGAAGCCAGCCTGTACGGCAGCTTCGGGGACATTTTCCACCAGCTCCAGGGCAAGGAGCTTTCCTATACGAACGTGCTGGACATTGAAGGGGCCGCCGAGCTGATTACCCAGTTCCGCCGCCCGACGGTGGGCATTTTGAAGCACACGAACCCCTGCGGCGTGGGCCAGGACGACGAAGACCTGCGCAACGCATGGCAGAAGGCTTTTGAAACGGATACGCAGGCCCCCTTCGGCGGCGTGATCGTGGTCAACCGCCCGATGACGGAAGGCCTGGCCCGTGTGCTGAGCGCCATTTTCACGGATGTCATCATCGCTCCGGAGTATGATGCGGAAGCCCGCGCCATTCTCCAGAAAAAGAAAAATTGCCGCATCATCCGCATGAACACGGAAGCCTGGATGCAGGCGCGCCGCGAACCCATCATCCGTTCCGCGCCCGGCGGATTCATGACCATGAAGCGGGATACGGACGTGATGGGTCTGGACAATCTGGAGGCCAAGGTGGTGACCAAGCGCCCCCCGACCGAGGAAGAATTGACCGCCATGCGTTTCAACTGGCGCGTCGTGAAGCAGGTTCATTCCAACGCCATCGTTTTTGGCGGCACGGACCGCACGCTTGGCATCGGCGCCGGGCAGATGAGCCGTGTGGATTCCGCCCGCATTGCCGTCTGGAAGGCCGGACAGGCCGGACTGGATCTGAAGGGCAGCGTTGTAGCGTCTGACGCCATGTTCCCGTTTGCGGACGGTCTCCAGGTCGCCATTGACGCCGGAGCCACCGCCTGCATCCAGCCCGGAGGCTCCATCCGCGACGAGGAAGTGATTGCCGCCGCTGACGCCGCAGGAATTGCCATGGTATTTACGGGACACCGGCATTTCCTCCATTAATTTGAATGTTCGTCCCCGTCCCTTTGTCTTAAAACCGATATGCTGCTAGGTGTAAATATAGACCACATCGCCACATTGAGGCAGGCCCGCTATGCGACCATGCTGGATTCCTTCAATGTGGAGCCGAGTGTTTTGGATGCCGCTTATGCGGCGCAAAGGGGCGGGGCGGATTCCATCACCCTCCATGTCCGGGGCGACCGCCGCCACATGCAGGATGCGGATGCCCTGAGCGTCCGGGAGAGCGTGGCTCTTCCCCTGAACCTGGAAATGGGAAATACCCCGGAAATGGTGGATTTTGCCTTGCGGCTGAAACCGGACTATATCTGCATGGTTCCGGAGAAACGCGAGGAAATCACTACGGAAGGCGGCCTGGACGCCGTTTTTCATGAGAAGGAACTGGCTCCGACCATGGCAAGAATGGCCGACAACGGTATACAGGTGAGCCTGTTCATTGACCCGGAAGCGGCTCAGGTGGAGGCTGCCGCCCGTCTGGGCGCCCCCATGATTGAGCTGCATACCGGATGTTTTGCCAACCATTCCGGCAAGGAGCGCGCTGCGGAACTGGCCCGTCTGAAACGCGCTGTGGAACTGGCCCATTCCCTGGGCATCCAGGTGAATGCGGGCCATGGCATCAATTACCAGAATCTGGAACAGTTGCTGGCTGGCGTCCCTTACCTGCATGAGCTGAATATCGGCCATACGATTGTCTCCCGCGCTCTTTTTGTGGGGATGGAACAGGCCGTGAGGGAAATGCGCCAGGCGATCGACCGCCTGAACTGATTTTTCCGTTTCAATTTAATTCCGATTGCCGGAATATGAGCCGCATTGCAGGATTGGGAATGGATTTGGCGGATCTGGAACGCGTACGCCAGGCCCTGCAGAAAAACGGGGAGGCGTTTGCGTTGCGCATCTGCACCCCGGATGAGTGGGCTTATTGCCGGAAACACGCGGACCCCGTCCCGCGCCTGGCGGCCCGCTTTGCGGCCAAGGAAGCCGTGGCGAAAGCCCTGGGAACGGGGATTGGGGCGAAGTGCGCTTTTACGGATGTGGAAGTGGTGCGCAATGATGCGGGGGCCCCTTCCATTCTTCTGCACGGGGCTGCGGGCGTAACCGCCCGGGAGCTGGGCATTACGGGCTGGCTCCTGACCATGACCCATTCCGGTTTGAGCGCCGCCGCCGCCGTTATTGCTTTGGCGCAATAAAAAAGCCGTTCCTTTGGAAGAAAGGAACGGCCGGTATAAAAGAGGAAGAGGAAATTATTTTCTCCTTCTGCGGGCGGCAAATCCCATGAACGCGAGCAGGGACAATGCCGCTGCGGAGGGTTCCGGAACAGCGGCATAAGAAACGGAGAGCGAACTCAGTTTCGTGCCGTTCAGGCCGTCATTATTCCAACCGGGGGCGCGGTGTCCAATGCTGTACATCTCATTTTGAGTGTCTCCTCCGTCAAGGTTTCCGGTATACCAGTTGATGTCGCTGATGGAAGCGGTGGCTGTGCTGGTGGCGGCGCCGTCATCAAGAGTGACGGTTACGTCATGACCCAGGATGTCAACGGTTACCTTCGTCCACGTGTTTGCCGTCAGTCCGGCTCCCGGGATTGCTCCCGCGGCGGAAAGATTGCCGTTGGAGTTGATGGAAATGGCCCCGTTGCTGAGCCCCAGGCTGAAGCCGTTCCCGCTGCGGGCAACGTGAATGATATTCTCAAGGGAATTGTTGCCTCCCCATGAGATGTCCATGGTGATGCTCATGGTCCCCTCCCCGGAAAGGGCTCCGTTCAGCATTTCCCGGAATACATTTGTACCGCGTTCGTCAAAGGTGGAGCCGGTAAGCACCAACCCTTTCTCTGGATCCTGGGAGGTCGTGAAATTGCCTGTAGCAGTTCCCCCCATGACGGGAGCTGCGGAGGAAAATTCCCATGTATAGGTTGTCTCCGCTGCCTGTGCCGCACCACAGAGAAACAGTCCTGTTCCCAAGGCAAACAACTTTTTAATAAATGGATTGATCATCATCAAAGTAATGGGTAAATGCAAAAATATTTAACGGATTTCAAATCCGTCGCATTTTTATCCTGCCTTGTTCATTGATAGATAGCTTTTTGAAGATATTTTACCATACAATTTTCTGTATTCTCATTTATTCGACTGTATTCTTTGATGAAGAAAATGAAAAAATTATGAACTTTACCCTTGCAAAACGGATTTGAAATCCGTTGCCGGAAAACAGAAGAGGCCTTCCCTATTGAGTGGGCCGCCTCTATGTGTTAGGAGGGAGGCTGTAAATGGGGGAGTTTTTTAAGAAAAGCTCTTGATGAGGATCTGGCGCTGTTCTTTCAGTCTGTCCGGGAGTTTGTTGCCCGCTTTGTCGAACAGTTCGGTCTGGCTTTCCTGTTCGGTGCGGGTCGGGGAAATGCCCGTCACGGTCTTCTGGCCTTGCCGGAAGCCGCTACAATGCGGAACAGGAAGCCAAAGTGCAGAAGTAATCCCGCGAGTAATGATGGAAGGAGTTTAATTCTCAGGAAAGTCTCTTTTCAGAATAACAAGACACCGCCCTGGTAACAGGGCGGTGTCCGGGTATTAAGAGATTTCTCTTAAATGAGGTTCTTTAGGAGAAGCTCTTGATGAGGAGCTGGCGCTGTTCTTCCAGTTCGGCCGGGAGCTTCTTGCCCACCTTATCGAACAGTTCAGTCTGGCTTTCCAGTTCCGCCTGCCATTCGCTCGGGTTGAGAGCCATGTTGGCGTTGAACTGTTCTTCGCTGTAGTCGAGGCCCGTCTTATCCAGTTCGGCATAGGTCGGGGAGACGCCCAGCACGGTCTTCTGGCCTTCAGCCTTGCCCTTGGCGCGGCGCAGAATCCAGTCGAGAACGCGCATGTTGTCGCCGTAGCCCGGCCAGATGAAGTTGCCGTCCTTGTCCTTGCGGAACCAGTTCACGTTGAAGATCAGCGGAGGATTGGCGACGGTCTTGCCCATGTCCAGCCAGTGCTGCCAGTAGTCGCCCACATGGTAGCCGATGAAGGGAAGCATGGCCATCGGGTCGCGGCGAACCTGACCGATGTTGCCGAAGGCGGCGGCGGTCATTTCGGAACCCATCGTCGCGCCGACGTAAACGCCGTGCGTCCAGTCGCGGGACTGGAAGACAAGGGGCATGGTGGTGGCGCGGCGGCCGCCGAACAGGATCGCGGAGAGGGAAACGCCTTCCGGGTTCTGCCATTCGGGGTCGATCGTCGGGCACTGGGAGGCGGGGGCGGTGAAGCGGGCGTTCGGATGAGCGCACTTGCGTCCGCAGTCCGGGGTCCAGTCATTGCCCTGCCAGTCAATAGCGTGGGCGGGAGCGGGGCCGTCCATGCCTTCCCACCAGACGTCGCCGTCGTCGGTCAGGCCGACGTTGGTGAAGATGACGTTTTTCCTGATGGTGTCCATGGCGATCGGGTTCGTCTTGTAGGACGTGCCGGGAGCCACGCCGAAGTAGCCGTTTTCCGGGTTGATGGCATGGAAGGTTCCGTCTTCATGGGGCCAGATCCAGGCGATGTCGTCACCGATGATGGAGGTTTTCCAGCCGGCTTCCCGGTAGGAGGCGGGGGGAACGAGCATGGCCAGGTTGGTCTTGCCGCAGGCGGACGGGAATGCGCCGCCGACGTAGGCCTTGGTGCCGTCCGGGGATTCGATGCCCAGAAGGAGCATGTGTTCGGCCATCCACTTGTTCTTGCGGGCGATGGCGGAGGCGATGCGCAGGGCCAGGCACTTTTTGCCGAGCAGGGCGTTGCCGCCGTAACCGGAACCGAAGGACCAGATTTCTTCCGTTTCCGGGAAGTGGCAGATGTATTTTTCTTCGTTGCAGGGCCACGGCACGTCCACCTGGCCGTCTGCAAGCGGGGCGCCCACGGTGTGGAGGCAGGGAACGAACGTTCCGTAACCGTCACGCTTCGGGTTGCCGCCGCCCTTGACTTCGTCTTCAAGGCGCTTGAGAACCTGTTCGCCCATCTTGGTCATGATGCGCATGTTGGTCACGACATAGGGAGAGTCCGTGATTTCAATGCCGATCTTGGCCAGGGGGGAGTCCAGGGGACCCATGCAGAAGGGAATCACGTACATGGTACGGCCCTTCATGCAGCCATTGAAGAGGCCCTTCAGTTTGGCCTTCATTTCAACGGGATCGGCCCAGTGGTTGGTCGGGCCGGCGTCTTCTTCCTTCTCGCTGCAGATGAACGTGCGGTCTTCCACACGGGCCACATCGGAGGGGGTGGAACGGGCGAGGAAGCATCCGGGGCGCTTCTCGGGGTTCAGTTTGATAAAGGTGCCCTTTTCTACCATCATGTTGCAAAGCTCGTCATTTTCTTCCTGAGAGCCGTTGCACCAGTAGATGGAGTCGGGTTGGCAAAGCTGGGCGATTTCTTCGACCCACTTCTTAGCTGCTTCGTGAGTGGTACTCATGGTGCAGACAGTGTACGCGCGGAAATAGCCGTTGGCAAGTCTCCCGTGCGGCTTTTTGTGGGGCGGTTTTGTTTCTTCGGGCATGGAAACCGCATGCGGGGGAAGGCGTTGCCCTGATTGCCGGAGGGCCGTGCGCGGGGCTTCCTTCAGGCCCGCCCTTTTTCCTGGCGCCGTGTTCCGGAAAGAGTGAAAAAGACTGTTTTGACTGGAAATCTGCTTGCCAGCTCGCCCGCGATAGTCTAGGGAAGAATCATGAATGTTAGAATGTTGTCGGCAAATGTGGCGTTTCTGATGCTGTCGGTTCTGCTGGCGGCGTGTTCGGACGCCCCGCGCCCGCCTGCCGTCAGCTTCAGGATTCAGAATGCGCCTCCCGTGCCGCGCACCATGTCCCAGATGTCCAGAGAGGTGCATATCAGCCGCGATTTCATGTCCCCGCGCTCCCGTGCGCGTCGTGCCGCCCATTCCATGCATCCGCGGTTTATCACGATTCACAGCACCGCCAATCCCAAGGGTGACGCCGCGGCGCATGCCCGGGCGTTGAAAAGGGGGGCCATGGGGTCCCTGAACTGGCATTTTACGGTGGACCAGTATCAAGCCGTCCAGCATATTCCGCTGAATGAGACGGGGCGCCATGCGGACCGGGGCGGCCCCGGGGACATGTATTCCATCGGCATTGAGATGGGGGAGGTAAGGAGCCACAACCCCATCATTACCTGGAACCGCTCCGCCAAGCTGACGGCAGTGCTGATGAAACAGTACCATATTCCGCTCCGCAATGTGGTTCCCCATTATTACTGGACGGGCAAGAATTGTCCGGCCCCGCTGCTGACCAACGGCCGCCCGGGCCATAAATGGAGCTGGTTCATTTCCCGCGTAGACTATTACAGGCGCTGTCTGGAGACGCGTCCCGCCGCGGCGCTCTGACGGAGGCGCGCGATGGAATTGAGGTGGGGTATGTTTTTGGATTCATGGCTGGAGAATTGCTGTTAACGACTCCTCTGGAGGAATGCGTTTTTATCCGCCCCAGAGAGTTGGCGGCCATGCAGGCGGCGGGAATGGCTTCCGTACGGGATTTGCTGTTCATGCTTCCGCGCAGGTATGAGGACCGCCGCATGTTTGACCGCTATGATTCCCTGTCTTCCGGCGTTCCCGTCTGTTTGAGAGGGAGGGTGGTGGATGTGGGCTGGAAAGGCTGGGGCGGCCGGGGCGGCAAGAGCCGGGGGCGGTATGTGGAAGCCGTGCTGGCGGATGAGCAGTCTTTGGGGCAGGCCCGTTTTTCCTGCCTGTGGTTCAGCATGCCGGGCGTAGCCAGGATGTTGTGCGCCGGGCAGGAGATGATTGTGTACGGGCGCATGAAACCGTATGGGAAAAAGCTCAGCATGGTTCATCCGGATTTTGAAATAATCCGGGAGGGGGATGAGCAGTCCATTCATCTGAACCGCATTGTTCCCGTGTATGGCGGCCGCATGGGGATTGCCGTCCGCAGGTTGCGGGAAATCGTGTGGGAGACGCTGTCCGGGCTTTCCCCGGTTCCGGAACCGGAGGTGTACGAGTTTGTGCCGGACGTTCCGTGCAAAACGGCATTGAGGGATCTTCATTTTCCGGAGACCGCAGAGGCGCGGGACCGGGCCAGGCGCCGTTTTGCGCTGGAGGAATGCCTGGCTCAGCAGTTGAATGTGGCTTACAGGAGAAGGCGGGCGGATGAAGTGCCCGGCATGCGGACCGCAGGCTCCTGCCATTTGGTGAAGGATTTGGCGGATTCCCTGCCGTTTGAGCTGACGGAGGCCCAGAAGCGCTGCGTGAGGGAGATTTACCGGGATATGAAAGCCCCCCGTTCCATGAACCGCCTGCTCCAGGGGGATGTGGGGTCCGGGAAGACGCTGGTGGCTCTGTGCGCCATGCTCCTGGCTGTGGAGCACGGTTATTCCGCCGTGATGATGGCTCCCACGCAAATTCTGGCGGAACAGCATTATTTGAAGTTCCGGCAGATGCTGGACAGGCTGGATGTGCCCGTTTCCCTGGTGACGGCGGACAGGAAGGAGGAATCCCATGTGTCGTTCGGCAAGAAGGGGGGGATTGTGGTCGGCACGCATGCCCTGCTGTACGGGAAAAATGTGCCGGAGCGCGTGGGGCTGGTCGTGATTGACGAACAGCACAAATTCGGCGTGAACCAGCGGGAGAAGCTGATTGGCCGGGAAGAGCGCCCCGACGTGCTGGTGATGACCGCTACCCCCATACCCCGTACGCTGACGCTGACTTTTTACGGGGAGCTTGACGTTTCCATCCTGGACGGCGTGCCGGGGGGGCGCAGGGCCGTCGTGACGGCCATCCGTACGGAAAAGGATAAGGAAAAAGTGCTGGCATTCGTTCGGAACCAGCTGGAGGAAGGGAGGCAGATTTACGTGGTTTCCCCCCTGATTGACGGGGAGGATTCCCGGAAGGGGAAAGCCGTGACGAAGGAATGGGACGAGTGGAAGGCGCTGCTGCCTCATGTGGATGTGGGGCTGCTGCACGGCAGGATGTCTTCAGAGGAGAAGGAGGCGGTGATGAAGGACTTCCGCGCCAACCGCGTCAGCGTGCTGGTGTCCACCACGGTGGTGGAGGTGGGGGTGGATGTTCCTAATGCCACGGTGATGATTATCAACAACGCGGAAAGCTTCGGGCTTTCCCAGCTTCATCAGCTCCGGGGGCGCATCGGCCGCGGTTCGCACAAGTCCTACTGCATTTTGATGACGGCTGCCCGTCCGGAGGATGAGCAATGGGAGAAGCTGCGTATCGTGGAGACTACGGCGAACGGGTTTGACCTGGCGGAACAGGATTTGAGGCTCCGCGGCCCAGGAGACGTGCTGGGCACGTCCCAGAGCGGCCTGAAGGGCGTGCGCTTTGAGGAATGGCTGCTGGACGCGCGCCTGATCCACCGCGGCCGGCAGCTGGCGGAGGCTATTCTGGCGGAAGATCCCAATCTGGAATCCGCCAAATACCGCCCTCTCCGTTTTCTGCTGGAAAACGGGGCGGAGAGGCGTGTGGCCGGTTAAGATTATTTTTCTGCCGTTTGCTGACGGTCAGCCTGTAAGGGGCGCATGACAGATAAGAGGGCAACGATTTGCCTGCCGGAATGCGTCTAAAGAGGCAAAGAAGATGTTTCTTCTTCAACCCGAACACCGATAAAACAATGATTCAAACGTATCAAGTACTCCCTGTGGTGGCTATCGTATGCTCCGCCTCCGCCATTGCCCAGAACGCTGCCGATCCCGTGCAGATGGTCAAACAGAATATCGACCTGATTTCGTCCGCCAACAAGGTTTTGGACGACGTCAAGGACAACGCCGCTGTCGAAATCGCCATCAAGCAGCTCAATGCGTTGACCCAGCAGGCCAAGCAGCTGGACAAGTCCATGGAAAAGATGAAACTTACTTCCGAGCAGGCTATCCGCATCACCAAGTTGAACGGAGATGCCCAGGACACCATCGTGGACATGCTGGAAAATTGCGAACGCATTCAAAAGGATAAGCTGATGACGCCGGCCCTGCTCAAGGCGGTAAATGATTTTGCCGACGCCGCCAACATCGACGTGGTGGAAACGATTACGACCGTAGAGCAAATTGTGGAAGATTAAGTGACCTGCTTATCAAAAAACCTTTGACTGGTAAGGCCGCCTCCCGAAGAAGGCGGCCTTATTTTTTAATGAAGGGCCGTTGTTCATCAATCTCCGGGCAGGGCGTGTAATTTCTCCATGGCCGGGTTGGGGTTTCCTGCCGGAATCAGGTAGCCCGTGCCGGGAGACGTGCCCAGGCGGGAGAGAAGGTCCTGGTGGCGCGGCAGGGACTTGGCGCGGAAAACGGCTGCGGCGGGGTCCAGCGCATTGCCGAAGGTGATGGCCCCCATCGGGCATGCGAGCTGGCAGGCCGTTTGAGCCGCTCCGTCCGGAAGCCGCATGTCTTGAGCCGTCACATGAATGGAGGTGGACGGCTGGCCCGGATGCTCCTTCATCAAGCGGGCTTTGTGCCTGATTTTGGCGCGTTCCACCATCTGGACGCAGTAGGTGCATTTTTCCATGACGCCGCGGGAGCGGACGGTGACATTGGGATTGCGCTGAAGGCGCGTGGCCCGTTCCGATGCTTTGGCGTAATCAAAGAAATTGAAGCGCCGCGCCTTGTACGGGCAGTTGGTTGCGCAGTACCGGGTGCCCCAGCACCGGGCGTACACCATGGCGTTCAGGCCCTCCGTAGTATGGACGGTGGCATTGACGGGGCATACGGATTCGCATGGGGCGCTGCCGCACTGCTGGCAGGCCACGGGGATGGCGGTGAGCGTCCCTTCCTCCGTGAAATACCTGTCAATGCGTATCCAGTCCAGGGCGCGGCCCCTGGCCATCTGGTCACGGCCCACCACGGGAATGTTATTTTCCGCGCGGCATGCAATCATGCAGGCGTTGCAGCCGATGCAGCGGGACGTGTCAATGGCCATTTTCCACTGGTAAACGGCATCCGCGCCGGGAGGGGGAGAGGAGGAGCGGGCCGGGCCGGGATGGCGGGAGAAAGGGGCAGGCTGCATAACGGGGCTTTGAACGGCCTCCGTACGCTCCGGAAGGGGGGCCAGAGCAATCTGTGCCGGGGCAATGCCGGGTGCCGCCGTTTCTTCCATTTGTCTGCGGAACTCATATCCGGCGGAATTTTCCTGCTTTTCCGCTACGTGGTTGATGCCGCCGTAACCCAGAGGAAGAACAATGAGATGATCCGCCACTCCCGGAACGGGACACAGGATGACTTCCATTTGCATGGAGGGGGCGGCGAGCGTGCAGCGCATGGGCTCGGAATCCGACCCTCCCAGCCGCAGAAAGGTGGCGGGGGAGACCTGTGCGGACGCCGCCCAGCTGACGCCCGTTACGGGGTCCGGGCATTCCTGCATCCAGGCGTTGCGTTTCCAGCGCCCGTCCCCAACGGAATAGTCCGGGCAGAATTGCAGTTCCAGCATCCCGTTTTCCAGTTTTTTCCCGCGGCCTCCGAGAGATGCTGCGGGCGTTTGTGCCATGGCGGTTCCAAGAGCCGTTTCTTCCTGCGGGGACAGGGGGGCATAGGCCGTTTCTTCCGAATAACCGCGCTGGAGCGCCCGGGCCCAGGCCGCCGCTTTATTTTCCGGATTCACGGCCCGTTCAAAGCATTTGCGTGCTCTGTGGTAAACGGGGGAGAGGCGGGCGGGGGAATTGTCCGCTGTGGTGAGCTGGCCTTTGGTGGAAAGCAGGCCGGAGAGCACTTCTTCCGGAGAAACGCCCCCGTACAGGGGAAGAATGACCGGCTGGCGGTAGCAGAATCTGCCCCGGCAGTCCCGCTCCACTCCCCATGATTCCAGAAAGTGGGCCGCCGGCAGATGCCAGCGGCAGACGCGGGAGGTCTCATCTTCATACATTCCTAGGTGGATGCTTTCCACCCCGTTCAGGGCTTCCGACAGGCCGGAACTGCGCCCGGAATCCAGCACGGGATTTCCCGCGTCCAGCAAAAAAACGATTTCCGCCTTTTTCTCCCTGATGTCCCGAATGAAATCCTCCAGCGTCCCATAAGGAGCCGGCCGCGGAGCCTTGAATAATTGGATGGATGTTCCCAGGGAGCCGAGAAGACGGTTGATCTTCCAGACAAGGCCGGACAGTTCCGGATGATTGTCTCCCAGAAGAACCACGCTTTCTCCGGGGTGGCCGGATAAGTCATCCGCGCAGCAGCGGAGCCAGGCGAGTTCCCTTTCCGTCAGGGAACAGTCCGTTTCCGGGGGGAAGGAGGTTGGACGGAGTTTTTTTTGCCGGAAAGATAGCGGAACAGTTCCTCCAGGAAAAACGCCAGGCGCGCGGGGGAAACGGGCAGCCTGTGGTCGGCATGGGCCCCGGTCAGGGAAACGCGGCCCTCTACAGCGTAAAGGCGTGTACGGTTTGGGTTCTCTTCTTTGTAATGAAGCCCTTCCGGGGAGCGGGACGCAATGAAGTCGCGCGTATTTCCATAGGGGTTTTGATGAAGAAAATCGCAATCCAGGGAGAGGATGCGCCTGGCGCGCGCAAAACGCACGCGGAATCGTACTTCTTCCGGCAGCCCTGCCTGCATGCCGGAACCCGGTTCGGGCACAGGGGAATGCCGGTAAATGCGCACGAGCGGGTTTTTCCTGGTTATTTCCTCCAGCAGGGAATGGAGCAGAGGGGAATTCGAGGGGGGGAGGAGAAGGCCGACGCTGCCCCCGTTCCGAAGGTTGCGGGACCAGGAAGAAAAGGCTCCCCGGAATTCGTCTTCGGAGGCCGGCTTGCCGTTGAACAGGATATGCTTGCTGCGGCCGGGGTCGTAAAGGTCCAGAATGGAGGCCTGGGCCGCGGCCGGCAGCCCCGGACCTTCCGGGTATTGCAGGGAGGGAATCAATTTGACGGGGCGTCCTTCATAACAGGCGGCCAGTACGGGCTGCGCGTTTCCGCTCATGGCCAGGCAGGTGGCGTAAGCCGTTTCCACGCCGGGAACGGACCATTCCGGCCCTTCATTGTAGGGCACCAGGTATTTTTCCACACGGCGGCAGGCCGGAAGCCCTATCCCCGCCAGGGCCGCTCCCGCGCCCATCCATTTCATGAAGGAACGCCGCGTTATTCCCCGCTCTTCTTCGGGAAGAAAAGCGGGGTGGTTACGGGGAATTTCATTCTGGGAAAATGGCGGGGGGGAAGTCAAACCGGGCAGTGATGGGGATTGATGAAACAGGAATGGCTTTTTTTAGGAAATCCGGAGAGTGAAATCAAGCGGTGATTGACGGCGGTTGTTGTCTCCGGGCCAATCACGGATCGGCAGGGAACGGGAGGAAACGTTTTTTACGGAATCCCGTGCCGTTGATGACGCCGTATCCGGGAATGCCGCGGATGTCAAACAGGCCAGGGTGGTTAGTGATGGCATGCGGTGCAATCCGTCTTCGGCTGAATGGTCCATTGGCGTTTCAGGAAATTTCCCAGTTGAAGCGGGGTCTGGATGCGTTTTCCTTCTTCATCCCGGATGGAATGCGTGCGGAGGTAATCTGCGGCGGAATAATGGGAACTGGCCGTTTCCTCCAGCGGGCGCAGATGGGGCGCCGGATCGCGGTGGCAGTCCAGGCACCATTGCATGCGGGCGTCGCGTGGAGCCCTGATGCGTTCCATGCCCGCCACGTCCCCATGGCAGGAAGTGCAGCCGATGCCCCGGTTCAGGTGGGCCATGTGGTTAAAATAGGCGTGGCCGGACAGGCGGTTGACCATCACCCAGCGGACCGGCTCCCCTGTGTAGCCGGGATATTGCGGGTCCGCCGCCTCCCTCAGGGGGGCGATGAGAGGGCTGTCCGGAAGAATATGCTGGTGGCAGCCCAGGCAGGACTTCGTGTCCGGAATGCCGGCCCTGGGTGACCGCTGTGCGGCGCTATGGCAAGCCGTGCAGCCCATGTTCAGGTCTCCGGCATGGAGTTTGTGGGAAAAGCGGACGGGCTGCACGGGTTCATACTCCGGAATGCAGAAATGAACGTAATAGATTCCCCCCAGCGCGAACGCGGCAGCGAGCGCCGTCAGGGCGGCAATCCCGTAAAAGCGCCTGTTGGTGTTGGGTGGAAAGATGTTGGCCATGAAGCGTAGGGAGAAAGGGCTGGCGCCTCCGTCAGGCCGTTCTGCCCGGGCGCGGGATGCGGGCGGGGGGCAGGGGCGTATCCATCGTCAGGTCTTCGGGCGCCAGCCGCGTGGAGCTCTTCTTAATCTGTTCCCAGGTAATGCGCCGGCCCGTATGGGCCGCTTCACGCCCCATAATGGCGGCCAGGGTCTTATTGGCCGCGCTTTCCAGCGTCTGGGTCCAGACGCCGGAGCGCAGGAAACGGTAAAAGGCCACGTGCGTGTCTGCGTACATATTGCCGCGCTCCCCGCGGAAACGCCAGCGGTTATCCGCCTGGATGCAGGGGCGGTAGGGGGTGACCAGCGTTCCTTTTTCGCAAATGGTGCGGTCCGCGATTTCCCCGTGGCAGCCTACCCACTGCCTGCATGAGATGTGGGCCGTCACGTTGTGGCCGTACTCAAAATAAACGTCGTAATGGTCCCATACGTCGCCGTCATCCCGGCGCTGGGCGCGTCCTCCGGAGCCGAAAGCCGCCAGAGGGAGTTGCTCGTCCATGGACCAGACCATGCCGTCAATCGTATGGACGATCTGTTCCACAAACTGGCCTCCGCTCAGCCAGTTCCATGCGGTCCAGTTGCGTAGCGCCCATGCCACGTCCGTATCGGAGGCAGGCCGGGAATCCAGGGCCAGCGGAGACTTGGGGGGAGTGGTGTAATATAACCCGTCAAAGGAAAGCACGCGGCCCAGCAGCCCGGAGGAAAGCTTGCGGTGGGCTTCTTCATTCGCTTTGTCGTAGCGCCAGCAGAAGCCGTCCAGAATCACCAGGTTTTTGAGTTTTGCCAGACGTGCGGATTCCAGCACGGAAAGCACGCCGGGAACGTCCACCGCCACGGGTTTTTCCGCATAAATGTGTTTGTCGGCGTCAATGGCCGCCGCCAGGTGTTCCGGGCGGAAAGCGGGAGGGGTGCAGAGCAGCGCCACGTCAATATCCGTTTGAAGCAGTTTCTTGTAACCGTCCAGACCGCTGAACAGGCGGCTCTTGTCCAGCCGGACGCGGCCGCCGTACTGTTCCGTCAGCAAGTTGGTGCCGAAATCGAGCCGTTCCTGGAACACGTCCGCCAGCGCCCAGACCACGGTTCCGGGGTCGGCGTCCAGCGCGTTCTTCATGGCGCCCAGGCCGCGGCCTCCGCACCCTACCAGGCCCACCTTGAGCGGTTTGGCGTCCGCCGGGGCTTCCACGGCGTTCAGGCAGGGCATGGCGGCCAGAAACCCGGCCGTTCCCGCGGCGGTTTTCAGAAAATCTCGTCTGTTCCAGATAGAAGAACCCATGATGGATAAAACAGTATACGAAGGCGGGAGGCGGAATGAAACGACGTATTCGCGTGGTGACGCAAAAAGATGTCGGGAAGGAAGGTGTTTTCTCCCCGGATTGCGGAGGCTGGGAAACGGGGCGCAGTTGAATATTTTATTTGTTTTTGTTGGAAAAATGCTCTTGAAAAATAACTTCATGAGCGTATTTTTTTAAACGTATTTCAAATTTGTTTTGTCCTTAACGCGAAAATTGTATGAAAGTACGCTTACCTTTGCAACTGTTCCGCCGGCTTATCCGTATTCTTTCCGTTCCGTGTTTCACGCTTGGGTCCGTTTCCCTGGGCGGCATCATGCACCAGGACGCTTCTTTCCAGACTTATACGGATTTCGGTCAGAACCGGGGGCGTTATGTCACGGGTGCCACCAACGCGCTGCTTCAGCATCTTCATGCTGACGGGGTCATTATTTCCTACACCGGCGGCCAGGCGGACCAGAAGCTGGCCCATGAAATGATCAGCTTTGAAAGCCAGACGGACAAGGGGAACGCCGCCGCCGTGGGTTATAATTTCATCGCCACCGTATGGCATAACCCCACCAACATGCTTGATACGGTGGGGCTTAATAGCAATGTGACTTTTTCCGCGAATGACATAGGTGCCTCCTACGCCATTCGTTACCAGACGATAGAACTGGATTCCAGGACCCGCGACAAGAGCGGAAAATTTGAGACGGGCAGCGCCGCCACGGATTACAAGGCGGGGCGCCTGAGCAAAATCATCACGGATGTTTCCCCTGCCGCCATTTACAGCGGCGATATTTCCGGCAGCGCGCTGGTTGGCCAGCAGGTTTACCGCAGCGGCTCCGGCACGATGGGGGTTTATAACCATTCCATGCAGCAAACGGGTTTGACCGCCGGCTACAGGTATATTACCGGCGGCGTGGAAACGCTTACCGGGGAAACCCATTATAACGCGGATGCTTTCCGTACATCGGTTTCAGATAGCAATTTCAGCGCGTCCGGCATTACTGCGGCCAAGCCTCTGCCCTTTGTCTCTCTGGGCGGGGACTCTGGAAGTCCCGCCTATATCTGGAATGAGGAGACGAACCAGTATGAGTTCCTGGCCTGTTTGCAATCCGGTGATTCCTTCCGTTTTTCCCAGTTTAACGGCAATTGCGCGTGGACCAGCAAGATAGTCGATAACTACAATGTGGCCGTGGACTGCGGGAGCGCCCTGGGCGGCGCGGACCACACCGTTTACATCAATGCCGTGACGAGGGACGGGGGCGAGGTCATTCAGGGTAACACCGCTTCCACCAGGCCGTGGCACGGGAGCGTGACTGACGCCGCCGGCAATGAGTTGGCGGACTTCATCGGCCTGCGTTCCGGGTCCAATGCATGGAAGAGTCTGAACAACGTCATGAACAGCAATAACTGGTACGCTTACGGGGACGGGTACCTGAACGCCGGTATAGCGGACCTGTTCGTGACGCAGGATCTGGTGTTCACCGCTTCAGGGGATGAGGTTCAGCGCGTTGTGCTGAATGGAAATGTGGACCAGGGGGTAGGTTATACGCGCTTCAGCAAGGCGGCTGGTAGCGGAACCGCCACCTTCCGCCTGACTTCCGCGGAAGGGGAAAGCTACATGCTGAATTCCGCCGGATACATCGTGGACGCGGGGGTGGACGTGCATGTGGAGCTTACGAACTCCGAGGATTACGCCCGCGAATGGAGGAAGACGGGTGAAGGCAACCTGTTCATTGAAGGGCAGGGGAATAATTACATTGCCCTGAACCTGGGCGGTTCCGGCGCCACTTATCTGCAGCGCGAGGGCGGGTATGCCGCCTACAATGTGCTGGCCAACAACGGGACCCGCGTCATCATCAATGATGTGGGGCAGATCGGGCGGGATTTTACGTTCGGCAATGGCGGGGCGACCCTGGATTTCAACGGGAACAGCATGGAGGTGTGGTTCAGCGCCGTGCCGGAAGGGACGGACGCGTTTACCCTCCATTGCCTGGATGAGGGCGGCGTGATTGCCAACCTCCGGCAGGGGACTACTTCCACGCTGACGTTCAGGGAGGGCGGAACATGGAAGGGCTCTTTCCGGGACGCCGGGGAGAATGGCGCCGCCGCCCTGCGCGTGGTGTATGACGGAGGCGATCAGCAGCTCGTGCTCAATTCCATTCTTACCAGCCTCTCCGGCTCCAACGGGGAGGACAGGAGCGCCTTCATCGTGCAGTCCGGAACGGTGCTGCTGAAAGGGACCAACACGGTGCACGGCATGGGGTCCGCGGACGGGCGTTCTTCCAATCGGCTCTTCAACGCTCTGGACTGGCATTATGCTGACGCCGCCATGGATGTGGAGGTGCGCGACGGCGCCACCTTCCGCCTGGGGGATCACGCCCGGCTTCAGGGGGACGTGAATGTCCTTTCCGGCGGCACGTTCCTGGTGAATGAGGGCGTGCAGCATGAGCTGGAGCATATTGAAGGCGGCCAGAAGCTGGAAAGCACCTCCGCCATCAGTGATTACTGGGGCCTCCACGGCAATGTGTCCCTGCAAAGCGGAGCCCGGATGCAGATTGCCTTCAGCGAAGGCGCGACCGTCGGCATGGAGCTCAAGGGCGGCATCAACGGAGATGGAACCCTGAGCGTCAGCCTGGGTTCCAACAGCCTGCGCCTGGTCCTGAGCGGGGACAACGCGTCCCTGAGCGGGGAGAAGATTCTGGAAAGCGGCACGGTTCAGGGGACGTCGCTCGCCTCCATGGGGGATGTCCGGACCAACAAGTGGTCTGTGGGAGAGCAGGGCGTGCTGGCCTCCCTGGGCTTTACTTCCGACGTGTCTTCCTCCCGGATTCTGTCTTATATTGATTCCTCTTCCTCCGGCGTGCTGGCCCTCGCTGCCGACCGGACGGAAACATTGGACATGTCTTCCCACACTTCCTTGTTCATCGGTGCGCTGGAAGGAACGGAAGTCCATTACGGCAGCGCGGATGCGGCGCTGGGCACGAATGCCGCCGGCCAGTGGCTGCTGGGCGGCGGCGGGGGCACGCTGTATGTGGATTCCCTGCTGGAGGGCGAGAACCGGCAGCTGGTCATCGGCAATTCCTATGGGACGGGAAAAGTCGTGCTGACCAACGCGGCCAATACGGCTTCCGGCACAATCATGTTCGGCGGCGGCGTGACGCTGGATTATACGGAAGGGGCTTTGGGGAATCTGCACTTCGATCTTTCCTATACCAACGCTTCCTATTACACCGAAGGCGGTTCGCGGGAGTTCCTGTCTTCCTATGTCAATGAAAACGCTGACGGCATTCTGTTGCTGGACCGCACTCCGGAAGCCGCGATTGATTTGCGCAACCACTCTCTTCTGGCGCTCGGCAGCTCCGATTCCGGAGCGGGAACCGTCTTTACGGGCGATATCCTTCTGAATGAGGGGCAGAGCTACCGTTTCTCCGGCAGCGGCAATTTGATCATGGAACACCTCAGCGCCGGGCATGACGTCATTGTGGACGGTCAGACGTTTTCCGGAGGTTCCCTCACCCTGACGGGAGACAGCCTGGTTACAGGCGCCGTCTCCATCATGGGGCACAGGGAGTCTTCCCCTTCCTCATCCGGCAGCATGTCTTTGTCCCTGCAAACGGACAATGCGTTGAAGGATGCTTCCTGCGTCACGATTTCCGAGGGCGGCATCCTGAATATTAACGGCACTACCCAGACCCTGAACAATGTCGTGCTGAATGCCGGAGGCTCCATATCCGGGGAAGGCACGCTTGTGCTGGCAGTCCCGGATACCGGGATGACGCTGGCCGGCAGCCTGGAGGTGGCGACGGTGATCAAGCAGGATGCCGGCAATCTAACGCTGGGCGGAACGGGGTCATACAATTCTCTGCAGGTGCAGGCCGGAACGGTCACGTTGGGCTCCAACACGGCGTTTTCTTCTTCAGGCACTGCTGATTTTTATGCGGGGACGGGTCTTCTCCTGAACGGAAAGACAGCCAATGGCCGTGTTGTGCTCCATGGGGAGGGTAGTGAGGGCGTGTCCGTCTCCGGCGGCGGCACTTTCTCCGGAACCCTTGCCGTGGCGTCCGGAACGGGATATGTTACGGGCAATACCACTTTCGCGGGGCTTGATGTGGCCTCGGGGGCGGTGCTGAGCCTCGGCGGCAGCGGCAATTTCTCCGTCAGGGGCCAGAATGTCAACGCTTCCGGCGGGACAATCCTGGTAAAGGACGGTTCGCATGCGTTCAACCTGGCGTACAACGGCAACGGGAGCAACCAGATCCTGCGCGGCACGCTGTCCGTCGCGGACGGGGCTTCCCTTACCCTGCAGAGCAATGGCGCCAATTTGGGATATTCCCAGACGAAAACGCTGAATTCCGTCCGCATTGAGGAAGGCGGGCGGCTGGATCTTTCCTGCACCCAGTACAACACGGTCTGGGCGGTAAATGCCCTTTCCGGAGGAGGAGAGCTGAATTGGGATTGTTCAAAAAATAACTATTATTCATCCCAGCTTCTTCTTGGCGGGAACGGCCGTTTTTCCGGAACAATCAATTACCGCTCCACGAATGAAACGAGCGGCTACAAATATCAGAATTATTTGATATTCAATTCAGACCAGGCCGTCAGCGATGCTGTGGTCAATATGTACGGAAAGAGCGGGCTGGCCATGGCCTCTATGGGGGTCAATACGAATCGCCTGTCCCTGCGCGGGCTGGACGGCAACGCCAATACCTACCTTTTTGCCGGCGGGGCCAAGGCGGGCAATCAGCTCCCCTTCCTGCAGGGATTTGTGCTGGATTCGGCGCAGGCGTCTTCCCGCAGGGCCACCCTGACCATCTCCGCCCGTGAAGGGGAGAGCCATACGTTCAGCGGAACGGTCAATGGAAGCGCCTCCGCCGGGTTCAGCCTGGTGATGGACGGCGCGGGGACGCAGACGTTTAACGGGGCTTCCGTCACGCTGCATGACGTGTCCGTGACGGGAGGGGGCGCGTTGAACCTTACCGCCGCCAATCTCAGCGTGCTTGGCAATTTGACCCTTTCCGGGGGCGCCTCCCTGGCTCTGAACTCCGGCTATAACTTAAGCGCCGGGAAAACGCTGGCCCTGATGGGTTCGTCCGCTGCGCCCGCCACGTTGAACATGACAGGGACGGGAAATGCGCTCACGCTTTCCGGCGGCGTTCTTACCTTTACCGGCGGCGTGCTCTGCTCGGATTCCGCCACCTTGCATATCGCCGGCGGCGGATTGGCCTTTGCTGAATCCCTGGCGGAGCAGACCATTAACTTCACGGAAACGGCGTCCATCAAGACCGGCGTAACCTATTGGCTTGCCGATGGAGACTGGAGTCCCTTCCGGAATGGTTCCTTTGCCTCCGGAGCCCTTCCCTATCTGAACGCGGATTTTTCCATTGCGGATACGGGGCTGTATGTGACCTTCTCCGCGGCGGAAGGCGTCAGCATCTGGGACGGAACGGAAACATCCAACAATTGGACGGCCGACAAATTCGGCAATGCCGCCCCTCTGCCCGGAGAAGCCACGGCGGCTATTTTCAATGAAAGCGCCGGAAGCCATGTGGTGAACATTGCCACCACGGCGGAAGTAGGTTCCCTCCTCATTGACGCCGATAACGGATACACATTTACGGCGGCGGGAGATCATCTGGTTTCCTCCGGGTCCCTCACGCATTCGGGCAGGGGAACCACCGTTATTGAATCCGGAGTGCGGATTACGGGAACTGCCTCCATTGAATCCGGGGAGCTTGTCGTGAAAGACCGGGAGACGCTGGCCGGAGCCATTACGGGAACCGGTACCCTGGGAATTGACTGGGGAAGTGAAAGCGGCTCCCTTTCCACAGAGAATTTGGGAACGCTGCACATCATCAGCGGCCGGTATGAGGGAGGCTCCCCCGCCGGGCTGGTGCGTGTGGATGACGGAGGCCAGTTCTTCGTGGCGTCAGGCACGAGTTCTTCCGCCGTTGAGCTGGCCGGCGCCGGCTGGAAGGACGCCGGAAATGAAGCTGACAGGGCGGGAGCCCTGAGGCTCGGCAACGGAGCGGCCGTTTCCGGAGCCGTTACGCTGTCTGCGGACGCGGTCCTCATGCTCAGCGGAACTTCCGGGACGATTTCCCATCTGAATACAAATGGCCATACTCTTGCGAAGGAGGGGACGGGAACGCTCGTGCTGGGAAGTACGGATATTGTGGGAAATCTTGACCTGAAACAGGGAACCATCCAGTTCAACGCAGGCGGCCACGCCGGCATATCCTCCATCCGCATGGCTTCCGGCACGGCCTTGAAGCTTGATTACAATGCCAACATCACCAATGGTTGCGCCGTCTCCATGGAGGATGGCTCCAGCATCAATTTCTGGAACGGCACCGGCACTTCCAATTTGAAAATCGACCTGAACGGAAATATCAGCCTGAACGGGAACTGTTCCGGAAATGCCGCCGTTCTGGCCGGAACGATTTCAGGAACAGGCCGTCTGGATCTGGGCACTACTCTGCAAAATGCCTGGACCATTTCCTCCGCCATATCGGGGGATCTCTCCCTGTCTGTCAACTCCAGGGTGACGCTGTCCGGCAATAACTCCTATACGGGCGGCACCGTTATCTCCGGGTCCACGCTGACGACCAGAAGCGTTTCCGCTCTGGGGACGGGAGCCGTCACTATCAATGGTGGGGCCCTGGCTCTGGGCGGCAACCTGGAAATCTCCGCGCTGGCGGGAACCGGAGGCTCTGTCAGCCTGGGAGGGAATCTTCTGGGCATTTCAGGGGGAGGCGATTCAACCGTTTATGCCGGCTCCATCACCGGAGCGGCCGGCAGCGGGCTGAATGTGGGCGCCGGAGCGAATCTGGGGCTGACGGGCGCAGTCACGGCGGATTCCGTCATGGTGGGCGGCGCGCTGGCCCTGAGCGGCACGACTACGGTGGGCTCCATGCAGGTTGACAAGGGCGGCAGCGTGACGCTGGGCGGCACGTTGAACCTTGATTATTCCGGAGGGAAGCAGGGAGGCATTGTGAATAAGGGAAGCGTTTCCCTCCAGGAGGGGTTGGACCTTCACCTGACGGTGGGCGGCACGGGGGCCGGTTCCTGGTCCCTGGTTTCCGGAGGCGGCATTTCCTACAGCGGCGATTCCCTGACGGACCACCTCTTCATTGATGGCGTGCGGGCCAACCGTCTCCGGGTGGAGCTGACGCAGACTGCGGATGAACTGTCCGTCGCCTACGCAGGCAGCAAGACGCTCCTGTGGACGCCGGGCGAGTTTTCTTCCGTCTGGAATGCCGTGGGAGACGCCAACTGGAGCTTTGAGGACGGTTCCGCCAAGGGCATTGTCTTTTATGAAAACGATTCCGTCATCTTTAACCAGGCAGGTCCCCAGGCCGTGACTGTGGCTGAAGACGGTGTGGCCGTTACGGGAATGTCCGTGCAGGCTGCCGGCTATGCCTTTGACGGCGGCGCTGTCACGGTGAAAGACAGTCTGCTGGTGGACGCGAATGGCGGCGCCGTTTTCAATTCCGCCGTCACGGTAAACAGGGATCTCATGGTTTACGGACGGGAAGGAGCTGTCTTTAATGCCGCCCTGAACGTGGCCGGCGACGTGATGATGGCCGGTAATACGGTCTTCACCCAAAACTTCACGCTGGCGGACGGTGGAACCGTTTCCTTCGCGGAAGGGGCGCAGTGGTCCAGCAGGAACATCGCCCTGGCCGGAAACGGGCAATTTGACGTGCGCGCCGGCGTCCGGAATACGGGCAGCGGGACGGTCAGTGTGGCTACCGGCAAGACCTGGACCGTGGCCCTCAGCAATGACTCCCTCTGCGAAATGGCGTCCCATTATCTGCAGCTTACCGGAGTTCTTAATCTAGAGGCGGGAGAAAACAGCGGCGGCACCCTGGTGGTGGATGGCCTCTGCCTTTCTTCCACCAATCCAAGCGGCGGCAAGAGCCAGTTGAATATTGCCGCCGGCACGCAGCTCTTCATCAAGGGGGACAGCGCCGGAAGAAATAGCGGAGGCATTGTTGGCAATACGGGGTCCATGATGCTCTCCAACTGGCCGGGGAACGGAGGAAACAATGAAGTGAACGTGAATGGCGTCCTGACGAGCAATGCCGTCATCAGCGGCCGTGATGGAGCCTCCGTCATCAACGTCGGGAATGCAGGCGTGCTGAACATGCTGGGAGGACTGGCGGCGAATACTCCAGGACGTACCAAAAACCATGTGATCAACATTGCCGGCGGCGGCCGCCTGAATGCGGCGGGAGGCACGGAAAACCAGTACCTGAAAGTGAACCTGGCGGCCGGATCATCCTTCGGCGGCGTGGGGGAAGCGGGAAGCGCGGCTTCCTTCTCCAACAATCTGGCGTTGGGAACGGCAGGACAGGAAGGAGTGGTTACGTTTGATACGAACGCCCGCAGGCTGAATGCCGCTGCGTATGAGGTGGAAAATGCGGACGGAGGGCTGGATCTTGTCTTCTCCGGAACCATAACTGACGCCGGAAATACGGCGGCGGCGGTAACGGGCAAGGGAAGCGTTGCCTTCACGAATAACACGACTTTTTTCGCAGGAAGCACGGTGGAAGCAGGAGCCGCGCTGAGGTTCGGTTCCGGAACGGCGGCCGCGGAAATCAGGACGGGGAACGGAGCTTCTCCGGCGGTGGTGGCGGGAACCCTGTCCTACGCGGCGGGACCCGGCCTCAGCGTCAGTGAGGGAACTCTTGCCAACACCCGGGTCAGCATGAATCAGGATTCCCGGCTTACGGCCGGCAATGTGGCTATGGATGCCGGATCCTCCATCACGGGGGGAGCCCTGGCGGTGGACGGGCTTTCCATAGCCGTGGAAAGCGGCGTGACATCCACGGATACGCTCATGGTCAATACGGTGTTGATCTCCTCGTCCCAGGAAGAACTCACGGTCAGACTGGACCATGACGCCCGGGTATTGTCCCTGGAGTGCACTTCCCTGAATGACGTGACGGTGACGGGCTCTGCGCTGATGTTTGATTTCTCAGCCTTCGGAGAATGGGCCAGCATCCTGGAATACGAATATCTCTGCCTTGACTTCTCCGCCGCAAGCGCGGATTTGTCCGGGGTAAGCGATATTTCCGTCGTATACGGAGATCAGGTTTATGAAGGCTACCGGGCAGCCACTGTGGCAAGCCGCTCCGGGGTGAGCAATACGGGCAGCTCCATTTACTTTGAGGTCGGAACCAAGAATGCGCCGGAACCGTCCGTGGCCGCCTTGGGGCTGGTGGCTCTGTCCGCGTGCGTCATGCGCCGCCGCCGGTCGTAAGGGTACGCCCTTTTTCTCCTGCGCCCCGCATGGGCGCACAGGAGAAAAAGGATGATGCGCGGATGTTCTTTTAATGTGAAAAATGAATGCCCAAATACTTTTCCAAAGAGTGAAAAACGGTCTGAATGCCTGGATATTGGCATGCCCGGAAGGAAAAACTGATCAAATGTAATCGTGATATGAAAATAGTTTATCTTGTTGCTTTGGCGTCTTTCGCCCTTGTTTCCTGTGACGGCGGGAAAAAACAGGCCCCGCCCCCGGATGTTCCCGCCGCCGGGGAACAGGCTGTCCCCAAAACGCCGGGAGAAAAAATTCTGGCCGTTCTCCTTCTTATTCAGGACCAGGCCGCGGCAAACGCTCATGCGGCGGAGGTGAAGGAGCTTGCGAAGGCCCTCCCCCGGGACATTCCCCATGAAGAAAGCGTGAATATCATGAATGAACTGCTCCGTCTGGCCAGTCGGGAATGCTATGGTTCCCGGTCTCTGGAAGATGCGTTGAAGGGAATCCAATTTGACGCCGGGGAATACACGGGCAGCGTGCCTCTGGATGTGGATGGTTTTGAACCCACCCCGGACGAGCCGGAGAAATAGATTCCCGTGCGTGGAAACGGCGGACTGTTTCCGTGCCTTCTCCGTTCCGTCGTTCCCGGAGAACGAACTACGGAAGGGAAATGGCCTGATGGCTCCGGAAGGGGCGGTTTCCCGGCGGGGAGGGGAAAGATGCTGTACGTTCCTCTTTCAGAAAAAGGAAAGGCGGAAGGGATTTCCCTTCCGCTCTCCGGAATTTTCTGCCCGGATGGGGCAGAGCCGTGAAAGGAAACTCAGGGTAAGGGGCGCCGCAATTCTTCAATGGCTTCCGCCATGTCTTCCCGGGTAATGATCTTGGAAATGCCTGCTTCCCCCGCCTTGGAAAGCAGGACGAAGCGGATGGCTCCTGCCCGGAATTTTTTGTCTGATGCCGTTTTATTGAGAATCAACTCCGTGTCAATGTTATCCGGGAGAACGAGGGGAAGTTCCAGAGCCTGGAGGGTGTAAAGTATCTTGTTGGCGTCGGAAGAACTCAGCCCGGCCTTTCGTTCGCTCAGGAACAGGGCGGCGCGCATGCCGAGCGCCACGGCTTCTCCATGCAGGATAGTGCCGTAGGGAACGGCGGCTTCAATGCCGTGGCCGATGGTATGGCCGAAATTGAGCAGGGCGCGGATATCCAGCGTTTCCAATTCGTCATTTTCCACGATACGGGCCTTGATTGCCACGTTCCGGGCGATCAGGTCGGGAAGCCTGGCAATAGTATTCAGGGAGAAGCCGATGGAAAGTTCCGGCCCCAGCCCTTTCAATTCATGAAGCATGGAAGCATCTTTGATAGCCGCGTGCTTGACGGCTTCCGCCAGGCCTTCCGCCAGCGTGCGGCGATCCAAAGTCACCAGCGTGGTGGGGTCGATGACGACGACGGACGGCTGATGAAAGGCGCCTACCAGGTTTTTCCCCTCCGGAATATTGACGGCCGTCTTTCCTCCTACGGAGCTGTCCACCTGGGCGACCACCGTCGTTGGAATCTGCATGAAGGGAATGCCCCGGTAATGAATGGCCGCGATGAAGCCGGCCAGATCCCCCACGACGCCGCCGCCCAGAGCGGCAATGCATCCGGTGCGGTCGATCCCGGAACGTACCAGTTCGGAACACAGCTCCTGGGCCTGAAGCATATTTTTGGAAGCTTCCCCGGCATTCACTACGTGCAGGCTGGGCATGAACCCCGCGCTCTCCAGGGACTTCATGACGCGCTCCGCATAAAGCGGGGCGACGCGGCTGTCCGTGATCAGCGCAATCTTGCCGTCCAGACCGGCGCGGTAGGCAAACTCTCCGGTACGGTCCAGTGCTCCGTTTTCCACGTGGATGTCGTAGGAACGTTCACCGAGAGCAAGAGAAATGGTAGGCATGAGGCCAGTATGGGGTATTCCGGAGGGAACCTCAAACGGAAAGTGCGGATGAGGCGCAGAAGACGCATTCCCCGTTTAATGCGTTCTTGTCCTGGGCGCCAGCGGAGAAAGAGTTTCCAGGATAACGTTCAAATGCTCCGCGCGTGAGGTCGTGAAGCCGCCGTCGTCCTTCCAGATGATATTGCCGTTGCCGTCCAGAAGGACAATCGCTGTTTCCGCCTTCTTGTGAAGGGAAAGTCTGCGCCGGACAAAAGACTGGTCGTAATAGGAAATCAGGGAATTGGTCTTCATGTAAAAATCCGGGAAATCCCCCAGGGCCTGTGTAAAGGCGGGTACGTCCCCTTCAATGGGAGGCGGCTGCAGCACCAGCAAAATGCTGTACTCCACCGGGGTTGGCGTATGCTTGTACTGCTTGCGGAGGTCTTCGCAGAAGGGAAGCCACTTTTTCATGCCGTACAGGGTTTCCGGATGAAAAACAGTCAACATGATATGAAAACTTTTTGGAACGATGGGAGGCAGGGAAATATTATCTCCCATTAAATTCATGCCGTTGATATCCGGAAAACGGTAACGTCCGTTTCCTCCTCCATAAGGGTGCTCGGGATTGGGCGTTGGCAAGTGTATTTCCTGATTCTTCATGCGCAGTTAGACAAAAATCGGAGAAATAATGTTCATGCTGATGGCTGCCCAACAGGACCTGTTTATGGGGGGACGAGAAGGTTGAGAGTAGTGACGCTATGGAGAGGGAATACAGCGTGCTTGGAAAACCAGCCTTCCTTGCAGAGGGGCGGAAGGGGGCTGAATTCCCCTTGGGAGGCGGGGAAGTGGGATGGGGAAAAAGGGAAGCGTTCAAAAAAAAGACGCGACAGGATGGGGGATTATGACAAAACGTCATCTCATTGATTATATGTGTGTTAATGTCTGTGTGGATAGGGGTGGCCTGAATGAGGCGCGGGAAAAAATGAAAAAACATCTCGAAAAAAATTGACAAAAAGGGGGAAGTTGATAAAGTTCTCGGCACGCCAACACGGCGACGGGATGAAAAGCCCGGCGGCAGACGGACTCGGAAGAGTAACGGAAGCGGCTGGAGCCGGCCACCCGGAGAGCTCCCTGGAAGCAGGGGCGATAAGAAGATTTCAAGGGAATGACTACCGAAAACCGCCGAGGGTTTTCCGAGGGCGCCGAGAGGTGCCGGAGGAGGAAAAAGCCCGAAGGAGCGACCTGGCTCTGAGAGGGGTGGTTTGGTAGAAGCGAGGGGAAAGAAAAAAGGTCGTGACGCGCGCCGTGCAAGGCAGAGCGAAGAGGCCTTCAAGAGACACAACTTGAAGGAAGAGCCGGCTGAAGCATGGCGCAAATGAAATCGCAAGATTCCATTTGGTCCAGCAATTTCAAAAATTAATTTGATGGAGAGTTTGATTCTGGCTCAGAACGAACGCTGGCGGCGTGGATAAGACATGCAAGTCGAACGAGAGAATTGCTAGCTTGCTAATAATTCTCTAGTGGCGCACGGGTGAGTAACACGTGAGTAACCTGCCTCCGAGAGTGGGATAGCCCTGGGAAACTGGGATTAATACCGCATAGAATCGCAAGATTAAAGCAGCAATGCGCTTGGGGATGGGCTCGCGGCCTATTAGTTAGTTGGTGAGGTAACGGCTCACCAAGGCGATGACGGGTAGCCGGTCTGAGAGGATGTCCGGCCACACTGGAACTGAGACACGGTCCAGACACCTACGGGTGGCAGCAGTCGAGAATCATTCACAATGGGGGAAACCCTGATGGTGCGACGCCGCGTGGGGGAATGAAGGTCTTCGGATTGTAAACCCCTGTCATGTGGGAGCAAATTAAAAAGATAGTACCACAAGAGGAAGAGACGGCTAACTCTGTGCCAGCAGCCGCGGTAATACAGAGGTCTCAAGCGTTGTTCGGAATCACTGGGCGTAAAGCGTGCGTAGGCTGTTTCGTAAGTCGTGTGTGAAAGGCGCGGGCTCAACCCGCGGACGGCACATGATACTGCGAGACTAGAGTAATGGAGGGGGAACCGGAATTCTCGGTGTAGCAGTGAAATGCGTAGATATCGAGAGGAACACTCGTGGCGAAGGCGGGTTCCTGGACATTAACTGACGCTGAGGCACGAAGGCCAGGGGAGCGAAAGGGATTAGATACCCCTGTAGTCCTGGCAGTAAACGGTGCACGCTTGGTGTGCGGGGAATCGACCCCCTGCGTGCCGGAGCTAACGCGTTAAGCGTGCCGCCTGGGGAGTACGGTCGCAAGATTAAAACTCAAAGAAATTGACGGGGACCCGCACAAGCGGTGGAGTATGTGGCTTAATTCGATGCAACGCGAAGAACCTTACCTGGGCTTGACATGTAATGAACAACATGTGAAAGCATGCGACTCTTCGGAGGCGTTACACAGGTGCTGCATGGCCGTCGTCAGCTCGTGTCGTGAGATGTTTGGTTAAGTCCAGCAACGAGCGCAACCCCTGTTGCCAGTTACCAGCACGTGAAGGTGGGGACTCTGGCGAGACTGCCCAGATCAACTGGGAGGAAGGTGGGGACGACGTCAGGTCAGTATGGCCCTTATGCCCAGGGCTGCACACGTACTACAATGCCCAGTACAGAGGGGGCCGAAGCCGCGAGGCGGAGGAAATCCTAAAAACTGGGCCCAGTTCGGACTGTAGGCTGCAACCCGCCTACACGAAGCCGGAATCGCTAGTAATGGCGCATCAGCTACGGCGCCGTGAATACGTTCCCGGGTCTTGTACACACCGCCCGTCACATCATGGAAGCCGGTCGCACCCGAAGTATCTGAAGCCAACCGCAAGGAGGCAGGGTCCTAAGGTGAGACTGGTAACTGGGATGAAGTCGTAACAAGGTAGCCGTAGGGGAACCTGCGGCTGGATCACCTCCTTTCTATGGAGTAAGCGCACACAAGTGCGCAGGTCGGATCTCTTCCCGAGGGAAGAGAAAGCGGAACCCGCGAGGGCCCGCAACGAACCAAAGATGTGTAAACAGCCGGTCGCCTGGAGCAAAACCGGGCACGACGTGCGTGACGACCTTTTTTCACCGAGAACCGCAACTGGGGGTATAGCTCAGTTGGTAGAGCGCCAGCTTTGCAAGCTGGATGTCCGGGGTTCGAGTCCCCGTGCCTCCACCAGTTTCGGAAAAGAGACCCAAAGCCGGGCCTGTAGCTCAGTTGGTTAGAGCACGCGCTTGATAAGCGCGGGGTCACAGGTTCAAGTCCTGTCAGGCCCACCAGCAAAATCGATTATTGAGGGAAAGCGAAAATTGACATCTGCGTGGCAAAGAAAACGGTTGCTGAGAAGCAATCGCTTTCCAACAAAGTGGGTAGTTGAACAACAACAACTACAAAACACAAAAACATGCATACCAAGCAATGAGACAATACAGTAAGTCACGAAAGGGCTTTGTGGTATTGTGGAAGTGGTAACAAGCTTTTGCAATATGATGAAGTAAGTAAGGGCGTACGGTGAATGCCTTGGTGCCAACAGGCGAAGAAGGACGCGGCAAGCTGCGAAAAGCCTCGGGAAGCTGCAAGCAAGCGATGATCCGGGGATATCCGAATGGGGTAACCTGATCGAGGCAATACTCGATCGTTCATACCTGAATACATAGGGTATGAAACGCGAAACCCGCTGAAGTGAAACATCTCAGTAAGCGGAGGAAAAGAAAGAGAAATCGATTCCGTAAGTAGTGGCGAGCGAAAGCGGATGGAGCCCAAACCGAAGGTATTCCTTCGGGGTTGTAGGACCACGACCTATTCGACCATACTGGATAGTAGAACAGCCTGGAAAGGCTGGCCGTAGAAGGTGAAAGCCCTGTAGACGAAATCCAGAGTGGGAATTAGTGGTATCCTGAGTAATACATCACACGTGGAACGATGTATGAAACCGCGCGGACCACCGCGCAAGGCTAAATACTAGTTGGCGACCGATAGTGAACAAGTACCGCGAGGGAAAGGTGAAAAGAACCGCTGTGAGCGGAGTGAAATAGAACCTGAAACCGTATGTCTACAAAGTGTCAGAGCAGAGCAATCTGCGATGGCGTGCCTTTTGTTTAATGAGTCTGCGAGTCAGTGTTTGTGGCAAGACTAAGGGCTTCCGGCCCGGAGTCGCAGCGAAAGCAAGTCCGAACAGGGCGCAATAAGTCGCAGGTACTGGACCCGAAGCGGAGGTGACCTACCCTTGGCCAGGTTGAAGCATGGGTAAAACCATGTGGAGGACCGAACAGGTGAACGTTGAAAAGTTCTCTGATGAGCTGAGGGTAGGAGTGAAAGGCTAATCAAACCCCGTGATAGCTGGTTCTCTTCGAAATGCATTTAGGTGCAGCGTCACGTGCTGATGCGCGGGGGTAGAGCACTGACAAGGCTAGGGGGCACACCCGCTTACCAAACCTTATCAAACTCCGAATACCGTGCAATGGAACGTGGCAGTGAGACAGTGGGGGATAAGCTTCATTGTCGAGAGGGAAACAACCCAGACCAGCAGCTAAGGTGCCTAAATAACGCTCAGTGGAAAGGATGTGGGATTACACAGACAGTGAGGATGTTGGCTTAGAAGCAGCCACCATTTAAAAAATGCGTAATAGCTTACTCATCGAGTGATCCTGCGCCGAAAATGATTGGCGATCAAGCGTTATACCGAAGCTCTGGACTTTGCCGCAAGGCAGAGTGGTAGAAGAGCGTTGCATGCGCGTCGAAGGGTGATGGCGACTGACCCTGGAGCACATGCAAGTGAGTATGCAGACATGAGTAACGTTAAGCCGGGTGAAATCCCCGGCCGCCGTAAACCCGAGGTTTCCAGGGCAACGTGTTTCGTCCCTGGGTTAGCCGGGACCTAAGCCGAGGCCGAGAGGCGTAGGCGATGGACATCAGGTTAATAATCCTGAGCTCGCGACCCTTAAACTGGGGGGACGCATGAGAAAAGATGACTAGGTTATTGAATTCCGAGTTGAGTCTACGGACTCAGCGCATCATTGGATCGAGTGCCAAGAAAAGCCCCAGCGTATGCTAAGCGACCCGTACCGCAAACCGACACAGGTGGGTGGGTAGAATATACCAAGGCGTAAGAGTGAAACCTGGTTAAGGAACTCGGCAAATTAGCCCCGTAACTTCGGAAGAAGGGGTGCCTGCAGCGATGCAGGCCGCAGAGAAATGGCCCAACCGACTGTTTATCAAAAACACAGCACTCTGCAAAGACGCAAGTCGAAGTATAGGGTGTGACACGTGACCAATGCCGAAAGATTAAGGCAAGGGGTTAGCCGCAAGGCGAAGCTCTGAACCCAAGTCCCGGTGAATGTCGGCCGTAACTATAACGGTCCTAAGGTAGCGAAATTCCTTGTCGGGTAAGTTCCGACCTGCACGAATCGTGAAACGAGTTGGGCACTGTCTCAACCAGGCGCTCAGTGAAATTGTAGTGGCGGTGAAGATGCCGCCTACCCGCAGAAGGACGGAAAGACCCTATAGACCTTAACTGTAAGCTGTCATTGTTTCTTCGGTTTTAATGCTCAGAGTAAGTGGGAGACGCTGAAGACGCCCTTTAGGGGGCGTCCGAGTCATCAATGAGACACCACCCTTTGAAACTGGAGGATCTAACCCTGAGCCGTGAATCCGGCCAGAGGACCGTGTCAGCCGGTCAGTTTTACTGGGGCGGTATCCTCCCAAAGAGTAACGGAGGAGCGCGAAGGTGGGCTCAGCCCGGTTGGCAACCGGGTGTCGAGTGCATGGGCATAAGCCCGCCTAACTGTGAGACCAACAAGTCGAGCAGATGCGAAAGCAGGCCCAAGTGATCCGGCGGTAGAAAGTGGAATTGCCGTCGCTCAACGGATAAAAGGTACCTTAGGGATAACAGGCTGATCACGCCCAAGAGTTCATATCGACGGCGTGGTTTGGCACCTCGATGTCGGCTCGTCGCATCCTGGGGCTGGAGAAGGTCCCAAGGGTCCGGCTGTTCGCCGGTTAAAGCGGCACGCGAGCTGGGTTCAGAACGTCGCGAGACAGTTCGGTCCTCTATCCTCTGTGGGCGTTGGAAAATTGAGGGGTTCAGACCTTAGTACGAGAGGACCGGGTCTGACGCACCACTGGTGCATCGGTTGTACTGTCAAGTGCATGGCCGAGTAGCTAAGTGCGGACGGGATAAGCGCTGAAAGCATCTAAGCGCCAAGCCCTTCCCAAGATGAGTTTTCCCTACAGGTTCGTGGAAGACCACCACGTTGATAGGTCGCAGGTGTAAGTGCAGCAATGTATTGAGCCAAGCGATACTAATTACCAATTGACTTCATCATATTACATCACTCCCCGTCGTGAATGAACACTTGCTCTTGTCTCATTCTCCTATGCATGATCTCAACCACCAGCCACGCAGATGTCAGTTTACGCTGAATGCCCCCTTCCCAAAAATCTTCTTAGACTCATACTAACCCATTAAAAAAATCCCACACTCGAAAGCCCCAATGCTGGGCTCCCGGGCAGGCAGGATGAAGATCGATGAAAGTCCCTTCCCCCTGAAGCCCGGTGGCCAGAGCGCAGTGGTCCCACCCGGTCCCGTTCCGAACCCGGAAGTGAAACGCTGCCGCGCCAATGGTAGTCGGACGATAGGTCCCGCAAGAGTAGGTCGCCGCCGGGATTTTTTCCCATCAGGCCCCGCCAGTCTCCAGACTCGCGGGGCCTGTTCGCTTCTTGCTCTCTCTTATGCTGTCTTCTTGAAGTTATTATTAGTGATAATATTGACTTTATTCCTTGTAAGAATCTGCAATTCTTGTATGTAGTAAAGTCACTATGTTTTCTCATGCCTTTGCCGTTGGAGCGGTTCTTGGAACTGTCATGTCCCCGCTTGTTTGCGTATCTGCTGCGGAAAGATCTCCTGTAGCGGCGGCTGAAGATGTAGTGGCGCGTGTAACTCCCTCGGCAAAAGGGTCTGTCCTGTTTCATTTAAATCCGGATTTGGGCAACAAGATCACTATCTCCGGTGTTGCCGGAGGCATCCGGGTGGAGGCTTCTGATGTGCGTCGCCTGGTGGCGGGGTATGGATGGTATCTGAAGAATATCGCCAAGGTCCATTTTTCGTGGAACGGGAATCGGATGGCGCTTCCTTCCCCTTTGCCGGTTCCCGCCAGGCCGGTAACGATAGAAAGTCCGTGGAATATTGTTTTTGCCTATAATTACTGCACCCTTTCTTATACGGCTGCTTTCTGGGATTGGAACAGATGGCAGCGGGAGATTGATTTTCTGGCGTTGAACGGGTTTACGCATGCGCTGGTAACGGCGGGTTTGGAAAAGACATGGGAGGATTTTCTGATTGGCCTGGGGTATCCCCGGGAAAAAGCTCTTCGTTTTATCCCTAATCCGGCATTTGCCGCCTGGTGGAATATGGGGAACCTGGAAGGCCACGGCGGACCGTTGAGCCAGCAACAGATAGATAAGATGGCGCAGATGGGAAGGCGTATTGTATCCCGTATGGAGCAGTTGGGGATGACGCCCGTACTTCAGGGGTATGTGGGATTCGTCCCCTCTGACTTTCAGGAAAACGTCCAAATGGATGGTCTGAAACTTATTCCGCAGGGTACATGGGTTGATAATTTTAAGAGGCCATGGGTAGCGGATCCCACTTGCGAGGCTTTTCCGAAACTGGCCTCGGACTGGTATAAGGCTGTCCGCAAGGTATACGGCATTTCCGGAAAGATGTTTGGCGGGGATTTGTTTCATGAGGGGGGACGGAAGGGAGACATTAACGTGACGAATGCGGCACAGGCCGTTCAGAAAGCCATGCAAAAGGCCTCTCCGGGTGCTTCATGGGTGATTCAGGCTTGGGGCGGGAATCCTACCCGCGAGTTGCTGTCCGGCTTGGACCCGGAACGCGCGCTTGTATTGCAGCTTACCAAGGATATGGCTAACGGAGGGAAGAATTTAAGAACTTTTAACGGTATTCCGTGGGTCTGGTGCGAACTGGCGAACTTTGGAGGCAATACGGGACTGTACGGTGGGATTCCCCTTCTTTCCCGGCTTGGAAGTGATTTGTCCGGTTATAGGGACAAGGGGCTGGTGGGCATGGGAACTTTGTCCGAAGGGCTGGAGACGAACCCGCTTCATTACGCCCTGTTCAGTGACCGTTTGTGGACCGGGGAGGATATTTCCCTCCGGGAGTGGCTTGGGAAGTACGCGCGTCAACGTTATGGTTCCGCCCCAAAGGCTGTCGTGAAGGCGCTGGAAGTCTTGTCTTCCTCCATTTACAACCCCGTCCGCTCTCAGGAGGGGTGTACGGAATCTATTATTTGCGCCCGTCCGTCCTGGAATGCCCGGAAGGCTTCCACATGGTCCAGCGGGGAGCGGTATTATCACCTAGGCGATATTGTAAAAGCGGCGCGCGGTTATCTGAAAGCCGCGAATGATCAGCCGAATCTGGTGAAAAAGGAGACATTCCGTTATGATTTGGTGGATGTTGTGCGTCAGGTTCTTGCGGACGCCGCTTTTTACCAGCTTCAACAGGTCAGAAGCGCGTTTGATTCCGGAGATGCGGCTGCGTACAAAAAGCAGGTAAGGCGTTTCCTGTCTCTGATTTCAGATATGGATGCCCTGTTGGCGACGGATAGCCAGTTTCTTTTGGGGACTTGGCAGAAAAGAGCTCTGGATTGGGGCAATTCCCGCCAGGAAAAGGCCTTGATGGACAAGTCAGCCAAAATGCTTGTTACTACGTGGAGTGATCTGGCTCCCCGGTCGCTGAATGATTATTCCAATCGCCAGTGGGCCGGGCTTGTTTCCGATTTTTATTTGCCTCGGTGGAGGAATTTTTTTGAATCTCAGATGGATGTGCTGACCGGCAGGAAGACGCGTGATGCCGCCCATGCCGCATTTATGGATAAAACGGTTCGGGAGGAGCTGGCTTTTGCCGGAAATGGGAAAATATATTCTGCCAAACCGGCAGGGGATACCCTGGCCGTCGCCAATCGCGTGATGAATGCCCACCGGGAAATGCTGGATGCCCTGAGTGCGGAAGAAAAGTTTTCCTCGGGAATTCCCTGGGAACTTCATCAAGGTTCCCCGTTGCAGTTTGATGTCACGGATCAGGTGACCGAACCGGGCACGTATACCGCAACTTTCCAGTGGAAAAATGGTCCCAGCGCCTTGAAAATCCATTCCGTTAAATTATATGAGGGCAACAAGGAGGTGGCTGCCGATGTTCATGAGGGCACGACTGGCGTGGAAAATAAGAATAATGTTTACAGGCTGGAATTGAAGAAGTACAGAACCAACCTTGATTCCTATACTCTGAAGGCAGAAGTTAGCGGTGTTTCTCAAGGTGCTTCCAAAGGAGAAATGATGTTGAAAAGGCCGGTGAATTAAGAAGCGGGCAAATTGTTGCGGAAAGGAGAGGCAAGGCGGTTATACGTGTGGGTTCTGCCGTTTTCTGTCTTCCGTTTTTTCCGGAATCAGTTTGTTCACCTTGCCGAAAAAAGGGAGAAGAGGAATTCCCTCTTCTCCCTTGAAAGATGGCTTGATGGTGAAATTTATCGGCGGCGGCGCAATAATAGAGCTCCTAGGCCGAGCAATCCCAGTGTAGCGGTTGCCGGTTCCGCTGGGCAGGACGACGGTATTATGGGACATGGAGAGGGAGGCGGAGACGGCATGATTTCTGTAAGCCGCCATATTCTCTGTGTCGGCCGTCAGGGTCAGGTCTTCCCAAGCGGTATTGGTAGTGGTCATGATGGGGGAAGCCATAGGGTCGCAAAACCGAAGTAGTTGCTGCCTGCGCTGCTGGCTGGAATTTTCTGAGGGAGAACGTTTCCGTTCAGTGTGCCGCCTGGTAAATGCTGAACATCAGAATGGCCATTCCCGTGAGGGCTGCCCCTGCAATGATGCCGGAGGCGGAGGGAATTTTATATTCCCGTGATTTGTCCTTGAAAAGACGGTCCGCAGTCCAGCCGAGCACAGCCCCTGCAAAGAAGAGGAAGGAATCATTCCACTGGATGGCCCAGGCCAGACCGAAGCCGATGGGAGTGGGGAGCCATTTTCCTGTCCGGGGAAGATAGCGGGGGATAAGTACCAGAATGAGCCCGAGAATGCCGCCTGCGATGATGGAAAGGACCTTGATGCTATGCAAATGGCTGAATCCCATGCCCAGCGCTTCCGCCGTGGCTGCCCATGTTCTGGCTCCCGGGGCATTGAAAGACTGGAGAGCGTTCGCATCCGGAACCATGGAGCGGAAGGCCAGCACGGAAACGAGGGTCCCCAGAAAAATTCCGGAAAACTGGGCGATAAATTGTTTGCGGGGGTTGGCTCCCAGCAGGTAGCCTACTTTGAGGTCTACGAGCAGGTCTGCCGAGGAACTGGACGCTCCGGAAGTGATGTTGGCCGCCATCAGGTTGGCCGTTACATGCCCAGGTGCAATCCCTCCGAAGATGAGCTGGGTAACTTTTCCCATGGCTCCGGTGGGTGTAATATTGGCTTCTCCGGTGATTCGGCATACGACCAGCGCCAGGAAGAAAGATATGACTACTGCGATGCAGCTCATCCAGTACGGAACGTCAAAGGATGCATGAGCCAGATAGCCGAGAGCCGCCAGGGAGATAAGCTGGCCTGCCAGGAACCAGCTCATGGGCGTTTCTATTTTTTCCACATCCGTCAATTCACGTTTTTTGCTCAGGGAGAACATGGCCCCCAGGGAAGAAAAGGAACGAACAATACTTTTCCATTGGAACAGGAAGGCCACAATGCTGGCGACGACCATGCAGGCGGTTCCTCCCCACAAGGTCCAGCTTACGCTTTCCCGATAGCCTGCTCCCGCAGGAAGCAGTTCCTGGCTTTCCAGCCACGGTACGTAAAGGGCCCAGCAAACAGTCCCTCCGATGAAGAGACTGAGGGATGTTTTCATGCCTATCAGAGCTCCCGCGCCCACGAACATGAGATCCCATTTGAAGAAGATAGTACGCTGGTACCAGTTGCCGAAGATATGTTGCTGGACCACTCCAAGCCATCGTTCTCCCCCTGCAGCCATGGCGATGGCGTTGGCGGCGGAGAAAAGGGCGGAGTAAAGAAGGGCCTTGGCCTGTCCTGCCGCCTTTTTGCCTTCCGAATAGAGAACCTTGAGAGTTTCCGCCGTGGCAATGCTGTCCGGGAATCTGATTTGTTCAATGTTGATCATTTGGCGTTTCATTGGAATGGCCATGGTGACGCCCAGTACGGCAATGAAAAATATCCAGGCAAAGGTGGTGCCAAGAGGCATGTGCTGTCCTGTCAACAGAAGCAGGGCTGCTACGGCGGAAGTGAGGGTTCCTCCTGTAGAATAGCCTGCGGAGCTGGCGGCGGACTGCATGCATGTGTTTTCCAGAATAGTCATGGGGGATTTGGAGATGCCCAGGCGCACAAAGGCGTTCCAGAGGGCAAAAGAGATAACTCCCGCCGTCAGAGCTACCCCAAAGGACCATCCCATTTTAAGGTTGGCATACAGATTAGTGAGGGAAAGGATGGAGCCGAGGAGCATGCCGACGATGACGGCTCTCCAGGTAAGCTGCTTCATTCTGTCTCCGGAACCCAGGTAGACTTGATCGTACCATTGCTGTTCTACTTCATCCGGAGTGCCTTGGAATCCCTCCAGAGGCAGTGGTTTTTCCAGACAGGAGGGGAGAGAGCTGGGCGACTGGGGAGACGTGGATGACATATGATCTATAAAATACCATTTACGGCCGTGGCGGAAAAGTCGTATCTGTCTTTCCTTGCTTTCGGAGCATCCTCCGCTTGGGACTTGCCTGCCTGTGACGGCCGTGGTTTAATGGACGTCATGAGCCAATCTTTTACGGATAAACTTGCCGCCCGCATTAAGGAGACCGGTTCCGCCTTGTGCGTCGGGTTGGATCCGCGCCCCGGCATGGATGATTTGGAGGCGATTCCTGCGCTGTTGCGGAAGGTTGTGGAGGAAACCGCCCCGTATGCGGCGGCGTTTAAGCCGAATATTGCCTATTTTGAAGCCATGGGGCTGCGGGGACTGGAAATACTTGAGGATTTACTTCCGGATATGCCTGAGGATGTTCCGGTGGTACTGGATGCCAAGCGTGGAGATATTGGAGAGACTCAGAAGTATTATGCGCGTGCTTATTTTGAACGCCTGGGCGTGGACGCTGTGACGTTGAGCCCCTTTATGGGATATGATACGCTGGAGCCTTTTCTGGATTATGAAGGTAAAGGTATTTACCTGCTGGCGGTTACTTCCAATCCCGGTTCTGCGGATGTGGAACGGCAGGAACTGGCAGGGGGCCGCAGGGTTTTTGAACTGGTGGGAGACATGGTGCTCCGCTCTGTCCGGGAAGGATGTAAAACTTCCGTAGGCATGGTGGTTGGGTTGACCAATGCGGATTCCAGTATTTTGGAGCGTATTCCGGATGCTCCTTTGCTCATTCCCGGTCTGGGAGCTCAAGGCGGCGATCTTTCCTGCCTGAGTGGCTCCGGTCATGTGGCTCCTCCCCTGATTAACGTCTCTCGAGGCATCATGTACCAGAATCCGGAATTGGGTTTTGCAGAGAAGGCCGCCGGATTTGCGCAGCGCATTCGGGAAGCATTGAATTATTGATGTTCACGTATTTTTTGCAAATCACAAAACGATAACGGCCTGCTTATGGCTATGCATGCGCTTGTCAAAGGGAGAGGGCTGGTATATTGAACAGGTGTTCCCCCGTTCCCTGCCCGTTTTTTATGGATGAAAAGCCTGGAATTGTAAAATTCACTCCCCATTCCACTTCCAGATCCGCAGTATTGATTGCGATGGCTGTGGCAGTGGGCGTGCAGGTAGCTTTGTGTGCCGTGCTTGTAGCCATACATTTGCAGGATATGTGGTTTCCCTCCGTCCAGGGCGGGGAGGTGGAAATGACGTTTGTGTCTCCGTCCAAAGAAGCCCCTCAGGAGCAGGAAGAGGTTCAGCCTGTATCTGTTGTTCCTGTTGCACCTCCTTCAACAGTCAGCCCCGTTCCGGAAATTGCATCAGATGAAGACCTGCTGGCGATCAAGCTGCCGGAAAATGAAGATTGTTCCAAAATGAAGGATTTTCTTTTGGATGAGGCTTCTTCGGAACTCTTGCCGGAAGAACTCGCCGTCATGCGGATTTCCATGAATGAGGTAAAGCGCAGGCAACCCGTGAAGAGCCCGGAGGTATCCCCGCCGGGGCGTCCAGACCCGGAGCAGAATATTTCCCCTGATAAAAAGGTGCGTTATAAACATGCTCCGTCCTTGCCCAATTCCGTCAATTCTTCTAAAGTCGGGAAGGTGAATGCCGTGGTGAAAGTGGTGGTTGGAGTGAATTCCCGAGGGGAACCTTCATCCGTCAATCTTCTTCAGTCAACGGGGAATGCGGAATTGGACCGCCTTTTCATGCGTTGGGTGAGAGAGAATTGGACTTTTTATCCGGCGGAAAAGGACGGAGTGCCCATTGCTTCCAAGGTGGTGGTGCCCGTCAGGCTGAATATAGATTAACCTGTGCAAGGAAAAAAGAAAGATGCTTCCGGAGAAGACAGAGAATAGGCCCGTTTATGTGATCGGCCACCAGAACCCGGACACGGATGCTATTTGTTCAGCCATAGGGAACGCGGAGTTTTTAAGAACTCATGGCGAACCTGACGCGGTTGCCGCCAGATGCGGGGAGATGACGCTGAGAACATCCTGGGTGCTGGAAAAGGCAGGAGTGCCGGAGCCGATACTGATTCATGACGTGACGCCCACCGCCGGAACAATCTGCCGTCGTGATGTGATTAGCGTAAGCCCGGACGATACATTCCTGACGGCGTATCGAAGGATGACGGAGAATTCTCTGCAAACCATACCGGTAATTGACGCTGATCACAATCTTCACGGCCTGTTGCGTTATTTTGATTTGTTGAGCCTGCTCATGCCTTTGAATATGACGGAGATGAATGTTCGCTCCGTCTTTTCCAGCCTGAGCAATATTGCCACCACCATTGACGGCAAATGTCTGACCGGGGAATCCTTGAGCGAGGAAGAAACGCAGAATATCCTGCTGGTAGGAGCTTCCAGTGAACCCAGTGTCCGGACAAGGCTCGCAAATTACAGGAGAAAAGGGATGGTCCGGGATCTGATCGTTATTTGCGGAGACCGTCCGAATGTGCAACTATATGCGGTGGAACATGGCGTACGCGCTTTGGTGACCACGTCTGGCGCGTTCCCTTCCCTGGACATTATTGAGACGGCCCAGACGACGGGAACATGTATTTTAAGCACTCCGTGGGATACGGCCAGTGTTGGTCAGTTGATCCGTTGTTCTCGGAAGGTGAGGGAACAGGTTCAGAAGGATTATACAGTTTTTCCGGAAAATATGCTGTTGCCCGAGTTGAGGCAGGCTGCCGTGAAGCGCAAACAGACATTGTTTCCTGTGATGAGCCTCAAGACGGACAAGATCATTGGTGTTCTGAGCAAGACGGATTTGGTGGATCCGCCCCGTACGCGCGTGGCTTTGGTGGATCACAATGAATTTTCACAGGCCGTCAAGGGAGTGGAGGAGGCGGAAATTGTGGAGGTAATGGATCACCATCGTTTGGGCACCCAGCTTTCTACGCGTGATCCCATCCGTTTTCTGAATGAACCCGTAGGTTCTACATCTACTTTGGTGGCGCGCAGGTTTTACCATCGTAATGTGGAGCCTTCCCAGGCTGTAGCGGTTTGCCTTTGCGCGGGGATTCTTTCAGATACCTTGAATTTGACGTCTCCTACGGCGGCACGGGCGGATAGGGAAATGTTGGAATGGCTGACAGGTATCGCCAAAATAGATGCCAAGCAGTTTACAGAGGAGTTTTTTGCCACTGGTTCTCTGTTGCGTTCCAAAACCGAACCTTCCGTTATTATTCAGGCGGACAGGAAGACTTTTACGGAGTACGGCTACAAGATCAGTATTTCCCAGATTGAGGAAATTGGCATGTTTGGCCTGGAAGAGGTTCAGGAAGGTTTAGTGAGGGAGCTTTGGAAGCTGGTGGAGAAGGAGGGGCTGAAGCTTGCCTGCCTTTTGGTTACGGATATTGTCACCCATGATTCTATGTTGCTGGCCGTCGGGGATGAAGACGCTTTGGAAAATATTGAGTACGAGCGGCTTGGTCCTAATCTATTTTCCGCCACTGATGTAGTAAGCCGGAAGAAGCAGCTTTTCCCTGCCATTTCCCGTGCATTAAAAACGTTGTAGATGCCGAGAATCTTTGATTTTTAAAGGCAAAATCTTTCCTGCAGAGGAGGGCCGGCGTTGCTGCGCAGTAAAGGATAGCTCAGGGGATTGCGATGTCTGCCACGATGGACCGGCGAATAGTATCCGGTATCAGCACAGTACTGGCTCTTTCAGGTTTAAGCGGCGGTGTGCAAAAAACTCGGTCCAGGCGCAATAGAGGGAATCTGACAGGCTGCGTAGCTCCATAACCGGCGCCTTTCAGTTTGAAACAATCCTGAAAGTCGGAACTGAATTTGGAAAAAATGGGGGATTGAGGGGCGGCGCTGAAGTTTCCGGCCATGATAATGGGAAGTTCTCCATGTTGGGTTCCTACTTCCTTCAGGGTGTCAAACAGGTATTGAAGTTGTTTGCGGTGGATGAACCGGAGTGTATGGAAATATTTCCAGCAGGCAGGGGCGTACAGGTCGAACCGATGTTCAAAAGGTTCCAGACTGATGTTGATGAGCCGAATTGCCAGGGAGGAATTTTCCGGTATCCAGTCTACAATCAAACCGGCTGTGTCCGTGATGTTCTGGGCCGGACCAATCTGACCGTGCCTCACGATAATGGCGCAACTTCCTATTTGCTTGATATAAGAGGTTCTACCGAAAATACTGTAGGCAAATTTGAGCGTTCGGTTATAATTGCTGCAGCCTTGGACGAAAATAACGTCTGCACGGAGTTTGGATATTTGTTCAATGGGAGGAGGTTCCTCACTCCTCTCGTACAAGGTAAGAACCCTGATTTGCTTGGCGTTCGGAGCCAGAGGCATCTTGTAGTACTCCATTCCGGTTCTGGAAATGGGAGGGAGAAAGTCTGTAATGACGATGCCGTACGCAAACCAGACGGTGATGCCAAGCAGACCGATCCGGGAACCGAAGACCAGCCATGCAATGAGCGCCGGAAAGGAGAAAATGAGGCAGCAAGCCCATATGGGCAGTGACGTTGCAAATGCCATCGTGTCCGAACCGGTCCAGAAGATGGTGACGACGATGACCCACAGGCACAGAGAGACACCGCCCAACGCTATTCCCAAGTGGTTGACTCCGGATAGCGTTGGTTGAGGTTCCTCCAGATGTTTGCGTCTTCTGAGTCGATGCACTGAGGTGACAGATTAAAAGCCCATGCCGGGAGGGAGATCCAGGCCTCCTGTCAGTTTTTTCATTTCCGTCGCTGCTGTTTCCTTGCCCTTGGCAATAGCGGCATTGATGGTTTGAAGGAGCAGATCCTGAAGGAATTCAGAATCGGACGGGTCAATGATGGAAGGATCAATGAGCAGTTCCGTGAGGTTTCCGTCGCAGGTGGCGGTTACTTTCAATTTCCCGCCCGCCCCTTCCGTTGTAACGGTTTGCGAGGCGAGTTTTTCTTGGGCAGCTGCAAGTCCGGCCTGCATCTGCTGAACCTGCTTCATCATTTTCATTATGTTCATGGTCGTTGTATCTGGGTGAATGAGTTGGCTTATTGGGAAATGATACGGGCCCGGAAAATCTCCATGGCGGCATCAATCAGCGGATCCGTATAATAAGAGTTATCTTCATTTTCCTTTTTGGTGGTTTCCTGAACAGGCTCTACAGTTTTTTCCCGCTGGGTATGGGGTTTGGGTGCAGGAACCGGGGATGCCGGGGGAGGCGGTGCAGGCAGAGGATCCAGCTCTTCCTGGACCGGTTCGGGAATGGAAGAATCCTGACGGACAGAAATAGTAACAGGGGTTCCAATATATTGAGAAAGAGTAGTTTCCAGAGCCGTTCGAAGAGGGCCGGCTCCAAGGCTGTCCATCCCTTGGCGGTCAGAAGGATGAAAAGAAATGGCGGCTACTACGCCGTCATAGCCGGAAAAAACGCTGTTGGTCAGAAAGTCCGCTTGAAGAGGGAATTTGACGGCTACTTGTTCCAGAACCGTTTTCCAATCTTCCTCCGTGATAGTCTTTCCGGTTTGTTGGGACGGAACTGCCGGTTCCTCTTTTTCTATCGGAACCTGGGAGTGGGATGATGAGCTTGGAGTATCGAATAGATTGTCAAAGAAGCTTTTGGTCCGTCTTTCCGGAGGAAGATTTTCCTCTGGATCCATGAAAGTAGGCTCTGGAGAATCCGTAGGGAGTTCCGACACATCGGAGACAGCGGAACTCGGGTGCCGGGTGGCTTCCTTGGGCACGGGTACGGTTTCTGTCCGCAATTTAGTGGCGGAGTAGGGAATCTCTTCCTCTGCAACGGCAAGGGATGGAGCTTCTGCAGCAGGTGTGAAAGTGTTTTGTTGCGGTTCGATTTCCTGCGCGGCATAGGGAGAAGCTTGCGTGTCGATCCCCTGATTTTTCTGTACTGCGGGGGATAAGCAGGGAGGAGCCGCGGAAAAATCCGGAACCGGATCCATTAAGTGTTCTTCCGGAGCCGGGGATGGTTTTGTTGCAGCAACAGGAGGCCGGACATTGGATTGGGGGGACGGAGTGGGAGCTGTAGCGGAAGGAGTGAATGCACTTGGTTTTTGCAGTGAAACAGAATCTGAAGAAGATGCCGGGGGCACGGCGGCTAACGGAGCACCTTCCAACGCCATGATAATATCACTGATGCTGGCCTCAGCCAGAGTATGGACGGCCTTGATCAGGCCCATTTCCAGATGAAGTCTTTTATTGGTGGACCAGCGCATCTTATCTTCCGTTTCCGCCAGAACTTCCACCAAGCGCAGGATTTTGTCCGTGTGGGTGCGTTTGACCAATCCGGCAAGTTCTTCCTTGGAGGATTCCGGGAGAGAGTCAAAGCTGGCTTCCGGATCTACTTTAGAGACCAGAATTTCACGTACGGCGGAGATAATTTCGGAAAGGAACTGACTCATATCCCTTCCTGCTTCCGCCTGTTCATGCAGAAGATGCAGGAGGGAGGGAAGCTCCTTGTTTAAAATAAGTGTCAGAGCGTGGGCCACGGTCTCCCGGGAAGTAATGCCGAAAATGTGGAGTACCTGCCGTTCTTCAATATGATCTCCACAGAAGGAAACAAGCTGGTCCAGCATGGATTGTGCATCCCGCATACCACCATCTGCCACTTTAGCGACGGCAAAGGCTGCTTCCCGGCTCAGATTTACTCCCTCTGCAGAAGCGATATGAAGCAGGTGTTCTGCAATGATTTCAGAAGGAATGGGGCGCAGGTCGAAGCGCTGGCATCGTGATAGAATGGTTGGCAGTATTTTGTGGGGTTCCGTGGTCGCGAAAATAAATTTGACATGAGGTGGCGGTTCTTCCAGCGTTTTGAGCAGGGCGTTGAAAGATTCTTTAGTGAGCATGTGCACTTCGTCTATATAGACGATACGGAAATTGCCTCTGCTTGGAGCGAACCGTACGTTGTCCCTGAGATCCCGGATGTGATCGATGCCACGGTTGGATGCTCCGTCTATTTCAAGGACATCAAGGCTTCGTCCTTCCGCGATTTCTTCACATATATCTTCATGCGGGTCAAAATCCACTTTGGGACCACCGCTGCAATTTAGAGCTTTTGCAAAAATTCTTGCGGTTGATGTCTTTCCCGTTCCACGGGGACCTACAAAGAGATAGGCATGGGCAAGGCGGTTGTGCTCAATGGCGTTTTTCAACGTCTGGACGACATGATCCTGTCCAAGGACGTCATTGAATGTCAGAGGACGGTATTTTCTGGCAAAGACCTGGTAACTCACGGTTCAGAAAGACTAGAAGATGAGTTCCCGTTTGAAAAGAAAATAGAGAGTAATTGTTTTAAAATGTTGATAAAACGCTTCTTGGAGGGGCTCGTTACGGAGCCTGTCCGAAAAAAATATCAAGAAAACAATGAGGATGTTATTTTGATGTTGAAATCTGAAAATGTTCATGCCAATCTCACAAAAGTAACAGGAACCTTCTCATCTCTATAATTTCCTATGTGGGTCAAAGTATCAATAGCAGCCTTGGTCATTGCTCTTCTCGGGGGAGCCATGTATTATCTTGATAACGAGGAAGCTCTAACCAAGGAGCGTAAGGAATGCGCCTCCCGCTATAAGAACCTGAACGGTCTTCGTGGTGAGTTCACGGAAGAAAAGACAAAATATGTCGATTTTCTGGTGAAAAATGAGGCTTTGACGAATGACATCAATGCTCTAACCAAGGAAAAAGATGAGCTGGAAGTAAAGAATCAGGAGCTGGCGGCAGCCAATGAGGCCAAAAAATCTGATCTTCAAACGCAGCAAACCGCGTTGGCGGAATTGCAATCCAAGAGTAAGGATATGGAAAGCATTCAGGCCATTGCTGACAGAATCAAGGGGCTGGAAGAAGAGTCCAAACAGTTGGAAGTGGTTAAGCAGGCGGAACAGGGAAAACATGATGCTATCGTTGCTGAGACTGAACAGCTTGTCGTGAATAATGCTGCCCTCCGTCAGCTCAAGGCTGACCAGGATGCCCGTCTTTCTCCGCCTAACCTGAAAACGAGGGTGTCCCAGGTGATAGATGATTTTAATGTAGTTGTGATTGACGGAGGAGCCGCTGATCTGGGCGTGGTGCCCGGTTCCAAGTTGGCCGTGATGAGGGACGGCAACAAGATTGCCGAACTTGACGTAAACGCTGTTGAATCCCGTGTTTCCACGGCTACTATTTTACCAAGTACGGTAACCGCCGGCGAACGTGTTGAAGCCGGAGACGTCGTTGTATCTGTTCGTCCCTAGCATTTTCTCGGTTCAATACATTCCATACACTCTCACATATATACACAATGAAAACTGTTTTAGTAGTTTTATTGATTCTTGCAGCAGGGGCGGGTGCCTGGTTCTCCGGTCTTAGCGGCCTTTTCGGCATTAATGGCCAGTACCAGGATTTTAAAGAAATGATTTCGTATCGTAAAACCTTGGACAAGGAAATTCGTACTTGGACAGGCCTGCGCAACGATATGATTAAGAATCGTGGATTGGCTGCGGAAGAAAACCTTAGTCTGATTTCCAACAAGGCTTCCGTGACTCAGCAGCGCGATGAACAGCTTTCCAAGGAAGCGGAGTTGAAGGAGGAAGAAGTACAATTGAATGCAGACTTGTCCAAAATCAATAAACAAATTGAGGAATTAAAGAGCAAGTTGCAAGATTTTGGTGTTTCCAGCGTACAGGAAATCCAAGAGAAGATGGAATCTCTGGAAGCTTCCAATAAAAAGCTTCAGGAAGATATTGACCAGATTAAAAGTGCTACGGAAGTGGCTGCCAAGAAACGGGCAGAACAAGCCAGTGAGCTGGCTAGCCGCCAGAAGGAACAGGCTGAATATCGAGCTGCTCTTGCCAAAAATGGGGAGGAATATCCCGTTTTGTCTGTGGATCCGCAGTGGGGGTTTGTCGTGATTGGAGCTGGACAGGGTAGTAGCATTGATCCAAATACGGTTCTGCTTGTTACCCGTAACGGTCGCAGCATTGGTAAATTGAAGGTAACTTCCTTGGAAAAGAATCAGACGGTAGCTGACATTATTAAAGACAGCGTGCCTTCCGGTATGAGTATTCAACCTGGTGACAGAGTACAGCTTCTGCGTCCTCGCCAGTCCGCTAAATAAGGTTTTTTGTCACGTATTTTCCTTGAACCCCAGTATGTCTTTCGGCATAGTGGGGTTCAACTTTTTAAAAGGAAATGATGAAACACTTTACAATCTCCTTTTTGTTTGTATTTTTCCCTCTTTTTCTGCTTTCTTCCTGTTCCTGGTTGATGGAGCCGCAGGAGAGGGAGCGTGTGCCGCAGCCTCCTCCCGGTCCGGAAAAGAGTGCACTCCCTCATAATAAGACTCAAAGATTTGAGGCGGAGGCAACGCTCGGGCCGCTGGCGTCGCCAAGACGTTAAGGCTTTCAAATGACGTGGGCGGTGATTCTGTTCTTTACAGTATTCGGCAAACCGGGTACAACCGCCTATGTCTTCCAGGTGGAGAGATGGCTGAGCTGGTCTAAGGCACTCGACTCGAAATCGAACGTGGGCTTTAAAACCCACCGTGGGTTCGAATCCCACTCTCTCCGCCAGTTTTTTAATAAAAGCTCCGTGTTATGCCGGGGCTTTTATTTTTGGAAGGGGAACAGACCGGAAATTTGGATGAACGGCTGTTTAGTGGTAAAGGGGGTGTTCTTGACCGGGATCTTTAAGGCGATCTCCATTAGGATGATTGTAACTATAATAATTTTTATGGGCCGTCTCGGTAGGTTTACCAATGATTACATGATCCAGAAAGCGAATGCCTAATAATTTGGAGCATTCCCGCACGCGTTCGGTCAGGAGGTTGTCCGTACGGCTGGGGGAGGGGTTTCCGCTGGGATGGTTGTGGGCAAGGATGAAGCCATAGGCGTTGTGGATGACGGTGGGGCGTAAGATGTCGCGGGGATGAGCAATGGATTCGTTTAAGGTGCCACTGGAGATTTCCACAGGTTTAATGAGGCGACATTTGGTATCCAGCAGCAGAACGAGTACCGTTTCCTTTTCTTTCCAGCGCATGGCTGTTGTCAGATAATCATAGACGTCTTCCGGTGTTTGAATGGGCTGACGCGACAAAGTTTCGCGAAGAGCCCTCGCGCCCAGTTCAAAGGCCGCGCTCAGCGTAGCGGCTTTCGCCATGCCTATTCCCTTGCAAATGTTCGCTATTTCAGCAGCTTCCATATGAGCTAGGGCGTCTAGAGATCCAGCAGACTGAATCAGGTCCGAGGACAAGTCCAATACATTTTTTCCCTTGATGCCCATTCGGAGGAAGATGGCAAGCAGTTCCGCATTGCTGAGGCTGTGCCTTCCCTGATGAAGCAGTTTTTCCCTGGGCAAAGACTGGGAGGGCAGTTCCTGAAGTTTGCGGTAGGTCATTTCAATAGCAGAGGCGTGCGGTGGAAAGAATGGCGGCAGGCAGATGTCGCAGCGTATCCCCTGCCGTCAGCGTTTGCTGGGTTGCTTCCCCGACGGAGATTGCCATTTCGGAAGCTCGGCCGCACAGGTAGACACCCAGAACGGCGGAAACCAGAAGGGATTCCCCCTGGCTTATGAAACCTCCGCAGATACCTGCCAGCACGTCTCCCTGTCCAGCAGTTGCCATGCCGGGATCTCCGGTGATGTTATAAAAGAGAGGTTTTCCCCGTTGGGTGACGATGGTGCGAGCTCCTTTGTAAATCAGAGCCGCTTCATGTTCCGCCAGAAAGCAGTCGGCAATGTCTGCCCGGATGGCATAGTTGTCTGCATCCGGCAGAAGTCTGCGAATTTCTCCGTGGTGGGGGGTAGCCAGAATATGTTCTTCCAAGTTCCACTGCATGGCCGCGGCCAGATTCAGCCCGTCCGCATCCAGAACGGTGGGAGTACCTGTTTCCAGGATAAGGCGGATAGCTTCTGCGTCTTCCTCTGATACGGAGCCGATGCCGGGGCCAATGAGGAAAGCGCTAAATGTACGGATGGAGATATCTGCGTAACTGTTCACGGGCCTGACCATGATTTCGGGAGGCATGGATGGAGCAATCAGGGGATAGACATTCTTGTGGACGTGCAGCGTAACCAATCCGGCACCTGCCCGAAGAGCTGCTTCACAGCAGAGACGGGCCGCGCCCAGCATTCCTTCCGAGCCTGCTATGACGCCAATGTGCCCGCGTTTGTTCTTATAATCCGTATAGGGTCTTGCAGAAAGGAATTTGGTGAGCCTTGAAGAGGTAATAAGTTCCGTGGCGGGGATCGCCTGTACATGAAGACCGGGAAGGTCGATGCAGACCAAACGTCCGGCAAACAGGGTGGCATCATCGTCCAGCAGGCCCTGCTTAACGGCTCCTATGCACATGGTGAAATCTGCTTCCACAGCATTTTGTTGAGGCATCCCCGTGTCTGGATCTACTCCGGTGGGAATATCGATAGCCACGGTACGTACGGCCCCGCAGCGGTTTCTTATATAGTTTATTTCTGCGCAAAGCTCGGAGATTTCCCTGCGGAGCATTCCCTTTGCGCCAATTCCCAGCAGGCCGTCCAGCAAAATCATAGGTTTTTCCACACGGGGAAGGGGGGGGGCCTGGTATTCCTGAGGGGGGGGAGATATTTCCGCCAACTGCCGCATAGAAAGTTCACTCCATTCGGTGCGCGGGTAAGCGGTTCGGAAGCCTATTTCCCAACCATGTTGTTTCAGTAGGTTGAGAACGGTGAGGGCGTCTCCCCCGTTGTTTCCTTTGCCTACATAGGCTATGCACAGACCCGGGACGGGGAAGAACTGCATGAGGGATTCCGCAATACCGGCTGCGGCCAGGTTCATCAGTGTTCTGGCCGGTGTTCCGCTAACGATGAGCTCGCGTTCCGCGATCTGCATATTTTCCGTGGAGCAAATTTTCATGGCACGCTGATGGAGACAACCTTTACTGTAAGCTAAAAAACCTTCCCCTGCAAGCCGGAGAAGGTTTTTACAAAAGGAACGAGCCGGGAACGGTTAACCGATGCGGAACGTGATGCGCGCTTTAGTCATGTCATAAGGAGACATTTCCATACGCACCTTGTCTCCTACCACGATTTTAATAAAGCGCTTGCGCATTTTTCCGGAAATATGGGCCAGCACTTCGTGCCCGTTGGGAAGGCGCACCTTGAACATGGTTCCTGCCAGTACGGCGCAGATGGTTCCTTCCACTTCAATTTCGCTTTCGGAATTTTCTTCCTTGGGTTCCGATTTGCTAAAATGCTTTCTGCCCTTGGTGTGGCGTCCTCCGCTTCCTTGCGGGCGCTGCCTGTTGGCGTTACCTCCGGGACGGCTCCCCCCTCCTGTTCTGGGATTTCCCGGTCCTGCGGACTGTCCGGCCGGTCGTGACGCTCCTGTGCCATTGCCGGAAGACCGGGATTGTCCGGGACGGTTGCCGGTGCCGGTCGGTCTGGAACCGGTGCGGGAATTCTGACCGCCGCTGGGACGGCTGCTGGATCTTGGATTCGGGCTGATAGGTCTCTCCTTGTAAGGTTAAATGAACGCGCGTGTGCAAATTTCGCGCAGGCGTATGATAGACCATATTTTCGCAAGAGCAAGCCCTGAATGCGGAAGTTGCGCAATTAAACCGCAATTCTATGGAGAGGGACGGGAAAAAGGCCGGAAAAGAGAAAAAGTATTTGACATTTACGTGAATAATCATTAGGAATGCGCCCCCGAATTGGAAGATAACGGCAGGATGCCGAAAAACGAGAACGAAGAATTGAACCATGAAGACCTTCTCAGCCAAACCGCAAGAAGTAGAGCGCAAATGGTATGTTATAGACGCTGCCGACAAGGTGCTCGGCCGTGTTGCCGTTGAAGCGGCTAACATTTTGCGTGGCAAGAATAAGACGATTTTTACTCCCCACGTTGATTGTGGCGATTTTGTCATTATCGTGAACGCGGACAAGGTGGTGTTGACCGGAAATAAGGAAAATGCCAAAATTTATACCCGTTTCTCCGGTTACGTCGGCGGTAAGCAGGTGGACACTCCCCGTAAAATTCGCGCTCGCCGTCCTGAACTTCTTCTGGAACTGGCTGTTAAAGGCATGGTTCCTCACACTCGCCTGGGCCGTCAGCAAATGACCAAGCTGAAGGTTTATGCCGGAGCCAGCCATCCGCATGAAGCCCAGCAGCCCACCGCCATTACTCTCTAATTGATTTTTCAGAACATGAGTCAGACAACCCCATACAACGCCACCGGCCGTCGTAAGACCGCCATTGCACACGCTTGGCTTACTGAAGGTTCCGGCCGCATTACCATCAACCGCCGCGGTTTTGAGGAATATCTTCCTACCGTTCAGTTACAGAACGCTGTTCTTCAGCCCTTTCAGGTTACCAACACCATGAACAAGTTTGATGTGAACGTCGTTACCAAGGGCGGCGGGATTCACGGACAGGTGGGAGCCATTCGCATGGCGATCGCCCGTGCTCTCGTTCAGGTTGATGAAGCTTCCCGTTCCCAGCTCCGTGAATTCGGTCTTCTGACCCGTGATTCCCGCATGAAGGAACGTAAAAAGCCCGGCCGTCCTGGGGCCCGCAAGCGTTATCAGTTCTCCAAGCGTTAAGCTTGGCTGGTTGCGAAGGAACTGGCTTTACCATTTCTTTCTCGGAAAAGGAGTACTCCTTGTGGAGTGCTCCTTTTTTGTTGCAGAAAGAACTTTGTTTTTACTGTTTTATACGTCTTTAAACAGCCTTTTCTGGTCGGATTGCTTACGGCGGCTTCAATGATTTTCCTGCATTTGCCGTGAAGGGAACAGGTTTTCCTGTACAGGAATGTCTGGCCGACGAGGGTTACCGATGGTATGGTGTTCCTGCCAGAATAGTATGGCAGCGGTAAATCTGTTCCAGCAGGACAACAAGCGCCAGTTCATGTTGAAGGGTGAATTTGCTCAAGGACAGGATATGGTTGCACCGGGATCGTAATTCTTCCGTATGACCGTCCGAGGCTCCGATGAGAAACGCGATGCGGCGCACGGAATGCATTTGCCAGTCCTTCGCCAGATCGACCAGCTTTTTTGTGGTCCAGAGTTCTCCGCGTTCGTCCATGGCGATGCGCAGACAGCCTTCGCTGGCTGCCAGCAGGCGTTTTGAAACGTCCTGGGAGTTTCCATCCCTGACAAGTTTGAGTTCCGTTTTGCCGAAAGGTCTGAGGCGGTTGAGATAAAATTCCACGCCTTCCTTGGCGTAGCCTAGAGAAGGCTTTCCTGCGGCCAGAATCAGGAATTGCATGGGGAGTCAGGAGTTGGAAGATGAATTAAGGTAGTTCAGCAGGGCGCGGGCCCAGGTTTCCGAAATGCCGCGGATGGCGGCGATAGAAACCGGGTCCGCCTTTTTAATGGCAGTTACGGATTTGAATTTTTCCAGCAACAGTCTTTTTTTTGAGGCGCTCATGCCCGGTGCGTCGTCCAAGGCGCTTTCCCGCATGCGTTTACGGTAGAGCAGTTCGTTATAGCCGTTGGCGAAGCGGTGGGCTTCGTCGCGGATGCGCTGCATGAGTTTGAGGGCTCCCGTGCTGTGAGGCAGGCAAAGGGGCTGGGACTGGTGGGGGAAAAATATTTCTTCCCTCTGCTTGGCCAGGCCTACGATGGGCATGTCTCCCAGGCCGATGGCTTCCAAATCGGCCAGAGCGGAGGAAAGCTGTCCTTTACCTCCGTCCACCACTACCAGATCCGGAACTTTGATGGGGGCTTTTCCTTCCGCGCTGAGTTTCTTAAGCCACTGGTACAGGGTCATGTCCGCCTGCCGTGAGGCTACGGCATCGCTCTCCGCCAGAATGCGGGAGTAACGCCTCCGGATGACTTCCGACATGGAGGCGAAGTCATTTTGTCCGTCTACAGTGCGTATACGGTACCGCCGGTAGGCCTTGTTGTCCGGCCTGCCGTTGGTGAAGCGCACCATGGAGGCCACGATATGGTTGGAAGAGACATTGGAAATGTCAAAGCATTCCATAATGAGTGGGGGAGATTCTAATCCCAGGGCTACCCCCAGTTCCTTCATGTCTTCTTCCGGGTGAACGGTGCCGGGAAGATCGGGAGTTCCTTTTCGGAACCTCCGGGCGGGTTCCAGTACCTTGACCAGATTGTCCCGGATGTCCCGCAGATATGCCGCGCGTTCAAAGTCCAGTTCATCGGCAGCTTCCATCATTTCCCTGGTAAGTTCGTCCAGAGCGCTTTTTTTTCCCGTCCCTTCCAGCAGACGCACCGCCTGGTCAAAGTTCCGGTTGTAATCATTGATGGAAATGCGGCCAACGCACGGAGCGGAGCAGTTGCGAATCACATCCGCATGGCAGTGCCTGAAGTCATGGATACCCGGATTTTTTGTCTTGCAGGTTCGCAGCCGGAAATGCCGGTTGAGCCATTCCTGCGTGGCGTAAAGAGCCTGGGAGTGGACAAAGGGGCCGAAGTAGCGCGCTCCGTCATCTTTGCGCACCCGCGCCAGCTGGAAACGAGGCAGTTTTTCCCCCTTCGGAATTTTCAGCAGGGGGTAGCGCTTGTCGTCCTTCATCTGGATATTGTAATGCGGGCGATATTGTTTAATCAGTTTGCTTTCCAGCAGAAAAGCCTCCTGGTCATTTCTGGTTTCAAAATAATCAAATGACGCAATAGCATTAATGAGCGCTCTTGTCTTATGATTGGAGAGTGTGGCTCCCGTAGGAGAAAAATAATTGCCCAGGCGGCGGTGAAGGTCCTTGGCTTTGCCCACGTAGATGGTATTTCCCCGGGCGTCTTTCATGATATAAACGCCTGGTTTGTGCGGAGTTTCCCTCCAGAGTTCTTTCAGGGTTGGTTGCTCGCGGTCTGCCACGCAGGCATTATGCCATATGAGGCAAGAAATGGAACTGCGGAAACGTACTGTATTACGGCTACTTGGCTTGCCTAGGAAAACTTCTTCTGTATAATCCCCTATGTCTTTTGTATGAACCCTGTACCGTTTACCACGTTGGCCGCCGCCATGGATTTTGTGGTGGGAGATAGAAATTATCCCCTTTCTGAGCTGTTCATGAAAGGCGGTTTCATCATGTGGCCGCTGCTTCTGTTATCCATCGCCGGAGTAGTGGTGCTGGTCATGTGCTGCTTTTCTACCCGTGCTGCCGCCGTTTTGCCTACCAAACTGGTGGAACAGGCGGAATCTTTCATCCGCAAGCGGGATTACACGGGGCTTTCCATCCTCTGCAAGAATGGAGATTCCTGCTACGCTCGCGTGATGTTGACTGTAGCCAACTTCATGTTGCGCAACCCCTCCGCCCAGTTTGAGGAGGTGAGGGAGATAGCCTCTGCGGAAGGAGGACGGCAGGCGGGGTTCCTAAGCCGCCAGATTTCCTGGCTGTCGGATATTGGCGCCGTAGCCCCCATGCTGGGGCTGTTGGGGACCGTGGTCGGGATGATGAAAACCTTTTTTGAGATTGCCAACGGTGATTTTTCCGGGGGCAAGCAACGTATTGACATGGCGGGCGGCGTGGCGGAAGCCTTGATTACGACGGCGGGCGGCCTGATGCTTGGGATTCCCGCCATCCTGGCTTATGTATATTTCCGCAGCCGTGTACACAAACGGGTAGGAGACCTGGAGGCAGCCGTCACGCACAGTGTTTCCGTAGTTGCCACCCAGCTTCAGAAGCCACGAGCCGGTGCAGCTGGGGCTTTTCATGAAGAGGAACTTCCCAGAGTCCCCGTAGATCCCACTTCCCTGCGCGATGTGCGTGGGCTCTAGCCGGAACGCATCTACTTCTCCACCTCACCGGAAGATTGTATGAAATTTCATTATAAAATGCCCAGTCCTATCGGGTTCCAATTAGCCCCCATGCTGGACATCGTATTTCTGCTGCTGGTGTTTTTCATCGTAACCCAGACATTTGAGGATGATGAACCGGATCTTTCCATCAATCTTCCTTCAGCAGAGACTCCCAAGCCCGGTGAAAATGTGTCCAATGAAATTATCGTGAATATCCGTAAAGATGGTACCGTGGTAATCAACCGCCAGCCGTACACAATGCCGCAGCTGGAAGACAAGCTTTTTTCCGTTGCCCGCTTGGACAAAACTATGCTCGTCCGTATCCGCGTGGATGAGAAGGCGGAATCCGGCGTGGTGGTGCATGTGATGGACGCATGTCTGAAGGCCGGGCTGAATAACGTTTCTTTTTCCACGCGTCCTCCGGCTCCATCTTCCATCAATGTTTCCAATTTCCAGGCTTCATGAAAGCGTTCTTTTCCATTAATGCAGGTTTAATAACTTTGGCGATGTTTTCTGCCGCCCAAGAAAATATTCCGGATGCCGCTCCTATCGCGGATGGTCCGCTGGTCGCTAATCCGGAGCTGGATACGCTGGATATGGCGGACATGCTGTACAAGCAGGCCCAGGCTCCGGCTACGAAGGAGAACCGGCAGGAATATGGACGCCTTCTTGATTTAAGCTTGCGTAAATATCTGGAATTTACCCAACGTTTCCCCCAGTCTGCCCAGGCTCCTCTGGCAGAGTATCGTGCTGCCATGTGTTTGGAGGAGCTGGGCAGGAAAGATGAGGCACACGGCCTGTTCCTCAGATTGATTCAGACGGGCAGCCCCGCTCTGGTTGCCGCCTCTGCCTACCGTCTGGCGACGGATGCTTCTTCTGCCGGGGAGATAGATAAGGCCATCCAGTATTACCAGCTCGTGATTCGCAATGCGGAACAGAATGATTTGAAGGTGGACGCCCAGTACCGTCTGGGACGCCTGTTTCTTTCCAACGGTAATCCGGAGTCAGCCGCCACCATGTTTTGCGCGGTGATGGGCAATCCGGAAGCGGATGCCAAGTTTGTTCTGGTGTCCCGGATGGGATATGCCGCCCTGTGTGCGGATACGGGACGCTTGGGAGAAGCCTATTCCGAATATCGCAAGGTGCTGGAAACGCCCGGTGTGGATAACAGGAACCGGGGAATCGCCACTCTTCAGGCCGCCATGCTGGCCACCAAACTGAAAAAGACTGCGGAAGCCCAGGGCCTTTATGAACGGCTTTTGAAGGACGAGTCCCTGAAGGAGATGGCGCCGGAGGCCCGAATGGGGCTTCTTCTGGGGCTGTACAATATGGGCAAGTACAGGGAGATACTTTCCCAGTATGAGCAGCAGAAGGGAATAAAGATGCCGACAAAGGACGGCCAGGTGCGTCTGCTGATGCTGCTGGGGCAGTCCGCCTATAAATTGAAGGAGTATCGGAAAGCGGCGGATTTCTTTCTGGAAGCGGAAAAGTCCGTCCCTTATACGCAGGAGGCCATGCAAGCCTCCTTTTACCGGTTGTTGTGTTATAATGAACTCAAGCAGAAAGATCTTCCCCAGCGGGCTCAGAGCTTCCTGAACCATTATGCCAAGGCTTTTCCTACCAGTGAACTGCATGATATGGTGCGCCTGATGGCTGCAGAGAACCTGTTCAGCTCCAATCCGGCGGATGCCGCCCGGTTTTATGCCAGCATTGATTTTGACAAGGTGCCTCCGAAGATGCGCGCGGATATTTTATATAAGAGCGCGTGGGCGATTGCCCAGGCCGGGAACAGAGGTGTGGCCGCCAAGCTGCTGACTGATTTTATCAATGATTTTCCGAAGGATCCCCGCATTTGTGAGGCATTGACATTGCGTGGAGACATGTATGCCAAGACCAAGAAGGAAGCTGAGGCTCTGATGGATTTTGACCGTGTGATTGCCCGTTGGCCGAAAGCTGAATCAGCTGCCGCCGCATGGCAGAGAGCCGCTCAGATTTATGCGGGACGCCAGGATATGGCGAACATGGCGAAGTATTATGAAGGCCTGATCCAGAATTTTCCGAAGGCGTCTCCTGCCGCTCTGGCTGAAGCCCATTTCCTGCTGGGGCGTGCGGCGTTTGACCAGGGAGATTTCAAGTCTTCTATCAGCCATATGGCGGAGGCCAAGACGCTGGATCCCCAGAAATACGGAGAACAGGTTAATGTGCTTTCCGTCCTGTCCTATCACAAGCTCCAGGACATGAATAAACTGAAGGAAGCCCTGGAAACCCTGCAAAAGGAAAATCCTTCCGCCGTGGCTCGTGTGCCGGATGTCATTCCCGCATGGCTGGGTCTTCAGGCCTATGGGATGAAGGATCTGGAAACGGCGGACAAGTATATGACCTGGGCTACGCAGAACGACCAGCTTCAGAATGTGAAGAAGGTGATTTGGCGTAATTTGGCGAAGGTGCGCCTGGCGCTCAGAAAGTATGACCGCGCCTTGGTGGCTTCCAACAATTTCCTGAAGGATGAGGATCAGCCTTACCGCCGTGCGGACGGCATGCTGGACAAGGCTTCCATTTTGCTGGGGCTGGGCAAGTATGCGGATGCCAGAAAGACGGCGGAAGATGCGCTGGCTCTGGGCGTGGAAGGTCCTTTGATGGCTTCCTTGAAAATTGTTCTGGGGGATATTTCCTATGCGGAGAAAAAGTTTGATGAAGCGGCCAAGCATTACGGTGTTACGGCCGAGCTGTTTGTCAATGACGCTGAACTGAAACCCAAGGCTCTGTTCAAGGCGGCAGAAGCTTTGGACAAGGCCGGCCGCAAATCGGAGGCTTCCCAATATCGGGGCCGCCTGCAAAAGGAATTCCCGGATTGGAAACAGGATGGAGAGTCTTTGCCTCCGGACGCACGATAAGCGTTTAAGGATTGAACCCGGAAATGGAAAACAGGCGTAAAAGATGGTATGATCTGTTTGGATTGCTGCCTCGCAATCTGGGCCGTCTGTTGTTGTGGTTCAGCCTCATTCCTATCGCTTTCATCATCGTTCTTCTCGTTTATGCATGGAGGGCGGACCAGTATGAGCTGGACGAGGTTTTGGCGCCGTTGGAAAATTGTGCCGCATATGATCGCAACGGCCAGTGGATAGGCACCTTGACAGATCATGACCGGGTGTATGTAGCGCGCAATGAACTGCCCGATAATCTGGTGAATGCTTTCATTGCGCGGGAAGATGAAGACTTTTTCGAACATGGCGGCATTGTGTACTCTTCCATTATCCGCTCCATTTGCCGGAATCTGACTACGTTGTCCTATGCCCAGGGTGCTTCCACGATTACGATGCAGCTGGCGCGGAATTGTTATGAGCTGGGGGGGAAGACCCTGGATCGCAAGGTTTTGGAAATGGCCGTGGCCCGCCGCATTGAGGGCAAGTATTCCAAGGATGAAATTCTGACGGCTTACCTGAACCGCATTTATTTTGGCCAGCAATGCTATGGGATTGCGCAGGCGGCGGATTTGTATTTCGGCAAAAAAGTGGCGGATCTGACGCTGGCGGAGTGCGCTACCCTGGCCGGTCTGGTGCGCGGACCTTCCATCTACAATCCTGTTTACAGCCCGGAGGCTGCTGCCAAGGTCCGCAATGCGACGCTGGAAAGGATGTTTGAGTGTGAATTCATTACCCAGGAACAATTATGGCAGGCGCTCCGCGAACCGATGGCGGTGGCCGGTAAACGGGAAGCTCGGCCCGGTTCTTATCCCGTTCTGGTCGTTTCCCGCGAGTTGGGAGACCTGGATTGCTGCGACGAGCAGGAGGGAACCTCCAGCATTTTTGTAATGACCACGCTGGATTTGGAATTCCAGCGGATGGTTGAAGATGTAAGCGAGCCTATGCTGGCCGCTCTGGAATCTTCTTCTGTGTGGGCAGGGTTGCCCAAAAGGGTGGACAACCAGTTGAATCGTTGTGTGCAAGCGGCCATATTGTGTGTGGATTCCCGTAAAGGGGAGTTGCTGGCCGTAACAGGGGGACGCTCCGCCCAGGACGGTCTGGACCGATGGCAGTCCAGGGTAATGCCCGGCGATCTGTTCACTCCCATCGTCAATTTATGCGCCGTCGACCAGCGTAGAACCGTTATTCGCAGCAATCCGGAAGTCACTGGCCGCGGGGTAGGTTTCAATACAGTAATAGAAACGGCACAAAAGGCCGGTTACAAAGGGGAACTTCCCCGTTCTTCGGACTTGTATACCGGCAGGTTTTCCGTGCCTCTTTCGCATGCCGTCAATGCCCTGTATCTCATCGGCAATGACGGGCTCAATGTGAGTATTTCCTCCGTCAGGCAGGTGGGCACCACCAAAAAGAACCTGGTGATGGTGAATGCTCCCTCTCCGGAAGAAAGCCGCCGGGAAATCCTGCCTAGGGAATCCGCTCACCTGGTGGCGTCCCTTCCTCCCTTCCGCTACGACGAACGAACCAGGAAAACCTTCGTCAATGTCAAACTTCCGGGAAATACGGGACATTTTTCCGCCGTCATGGGGCGTTATTTCACGGTTTTTGCCTGGGTGGGCTTTGATTCTCCGGAGGCCGCCGTCTATGAAAAGAAAGGGGTTTCCGCGGCGTTGGCAAAAACCTGTTCCTCCCTGGCCGGGGAGGTGTATGACCGTGCGGAGGAAGGCCGCAGAAAAGCTGTCCGGGAACGTCGGGAGCGGGAAAATGCTGCAGAGCAGGGCCCCCAATGAAGTTCAATTTTCCATTAGTAGAAGCATCATGAGACACTCACTTGAAATGACCACGGCCATCCAGGCCGCCAAATCCGCCGGAGCTTTCCTGAAGAAGCATTTTTATGAGCAAAAGAAGGTGGATGAAGCCAGCCAGAATGATATCAAGCTGGAGCTGGACAAGCTTTCCCAGAAACTGATTACGGAGGAAATTCTTTCCGTGTTTCCCAACCACGCTGTTTTGGGAGAAGAAGGATACACCGGGGACAGGAACAGCGAGTATGAATGGATTGTAGACCCCATTGACGGGACGGTGAATTATTTTTACACGATTCCCTGGTTCTGCGTCTCCATAGCTTTGCGCCGCCGCGGGGAAGTGGTGCTGGGCGTGATTTACGATCCCATGATGGATGAATGCTGGCATGTGGAAAAGGGCGGGATTCCGTACATGAATGATCATCCCATGCATTGCAGCCGGCGGGAACGCATGGCGGAAGCCGTGGTATTCGTGGGGCACGGCAAGACGGACGGTTCCAAGGAAAAGGGGATTGAACGTTTCGCCAGGATCGCCTGGCAGGTACGCAAGGTGCGCAATAACGGTTCTGCGGCTCTGGCCCTGGCTTATATTGCCTGCGGCAGATTTGACGCCTATGTGGAAAGCGTCATTTCCATCTGGGATGTCGCCGCTGGGGTTTTGCTGGTGGAAGCAGCCGGCGGCAAGGTTGTTTTGGAACCGAAGGAAGATAATCCGGAACAATTCGCCATTGTCGCATGGAACGGCCGCATCCCTATCATGGAGGCGCTGGGAGAGTAACCCGAACATTATTGCCGCAGTACCGTATGAAAAACATGATCGCTTTGACCGGGATCGGGTATGATATCCACCGTTTTGCGGAAGTTCCGCGCCCCTTGATGCTGGGCGGTGTGCATATTCCTTCCTCCCGCGGCCTGGACGGCCATTCCGACGCGGATGTTTTATGCCACGCCATTGCGGATGCCCTGCTGGGCGCTGCCGGGTTGCCGGACATCGGCTACTGGTTTCCGCCGGGCGATCCTGCCTGCAAGGACATCCCTTCCCTGGATATTGTGGCGAAAGCCGTTTCTCTGATCCGGGAGCGCGGCGGCCGCATCGTGAATGTGGACTCGTCCCTTATTGCAGAATCTCCCCGTATTTCCCCTTATTTGGAGCAGATGAAGGGAGCTTTGGGGACCGCTCTGGGAATCTCTCCGGTCCGCGTGGGCATCAAGGCCACTACCAATGAACAGCTTGGCTCGCTGGGCCGCAGGGAAGGCATTGCCGCTTTTGCCGTGGCGTCTATTCTGATGCCGGAGGATCCGGTCATGCCATAAGGCGAATTGCCCCGGTTCTTTTTCTGGAAGTCTTTTCCAGAAAGGGAACCGAATCGGGGCTCTGGAAAGGAATATGCTTCAGAAATAACGGGCAGGAGGGAACGGCTTTTTGGAGAGGCATTTTCCCCAAAGCGGTTTTAATGAAATGGCGAGAGATTGTTAACCGTTCTCCGTCGGCAAAGCCGTTGTAGGCCGCATGATAAATATTCCCCATCTTCCTGCGCAGGGGGGAAGTATTGTCCGGTATCAGCTGATGCAGCGGTAATAGTAATCCACGCGGGAGATGAACCAGGACCATTTGAAGCCGGGTTTGCCATTGTCCAGCAGAAGATGGGGGCAACGCTTGCCGGTCCAGTAGTAGTGGGGCACAACATTCCGCAGGGGAATATCGTGGGCATACATGTTGTAGGCCGCCAGTTTGGCGGCGCGGTCAAAGGTTTTGACGATGCTTTGTCCTCGCTTCTCACACATTTCAATGCCGATGGAGTACATGTCTCCGGGGCCGCCCCGGTCCGCATGGCGCCCTGTTTCATTCAGGGGGATATGCTGCATGGTCACGTACGGATCTACTGTATAATGCCAGTTGCAGCGCAAAGCTCCGTTATTCAGGGCGCGCGCGTGCTGCATGGCGTCTGCGGACGGGTTTTCCGTGTTGTGCATGGTGATGAAGCGCGGCTTCATTCGGGAAGAACGGCGGCGGAGCGGAGAAGATTTAGGCATGAACATAGGCCGGACGTTGCATTCCGCCAGCAACTGGCGCGGAGAACGTTTCACCACGGGGACTCCGGAGGGCTTAAAAGAGATCATGGGTGCCATTCCTGCTTTTCCGGAAGGTCCCGAACAACTGGTCAGGGCAAGCAGGGCGGCGGTTTCCAGCAGAAAAGTTCTGCGGTCCATGCCCTGGACTTTCTCCAGCATGGGCTGGAGCTGACCGGAAAAGCGGGCAAGATAAGCGGCGATGGTGGAAATATTGCTCATACAAAGGCCGGAAGATGGGGAATTTTCAGCACGGATGCGGGAAAAGTTAAGTCCACGCTAAGATTCGCCCTTCTTCTTTGCAACGAAAAAGTGCGAAAGCTTCAGCATTGTGCCGAATTCTTCGCTTTTTTTGTCATATTGATCTGTTTAAACCGTTGTTAAGAGTAAAACAGTCTCTGCTTCTGCCGCAGTGACAGCATCCGCACCTGCCGGGGATAGGATGAATTCGCCCTTCCGGGCCGTTTTCCCGTCCCAGCACACGGAACCGTGGAGAACCGTGAAGACGGCGAAGCGGGATGAGTCCGGCTGGGTGAACCGTTCTCCCTTATCCAGACGGTATTCCTTTGTGGTGAAATGCGGCATTTCCGTCAGGTAGCCGGGGCGCTGGCAGAGTTCCCGGAATTCCCCGATGGAATCCAATGCCTGTTCCAGATGCAGTTCCCGCCCTCGTCCGGAGGCATCCGTGCGGTTCCAGTCATAAAGGCGGTAGGTGGTATCGCTGTTCTGCTGGATTTCCGCAATGAGATGTCCGGCGCCGATGGCATGAACCAGTCCCGCCGGAATGTAAAGATGTTCCCCCGGTTCCAGATGGGCGGAGCTTATCAACTGCTCCATTTGTCCCGTTTCCGCCGCATGACGGATGTCCGGAAGTGAGGCGTTCTCCTTCATTCCCCCGTAAATCCGGGCATCCGGAGTTGCGTGCAGTACGTACCATATCTCATTTTTTACTTCTCCCTGCCGGGCTGCCGCCGTGCGTTCCGGGGGATGCACCTGGACGGAAAGGTTTTCGCGGGCATCCAGAATTTTGCAGAGCAGGGGAAATCGAGGGAAACGTTCGTAGCCGGGCCCGAAAATTTCCTGCCGGCGTTCTTCCCACAGCCGGTGCAGGGGCATTCCTGCCCATTCGCCGTCTTTTACGATGCTCATGGCTTCCGGGCGGTCGCTGATTTCCCACGCCTCCCCATAGGCTGTTTCCCGGTCGGGCAGTTCCCGTCCCAGCATGGTTCTCATGCTCTGGCCGCCCCAGATGCGCGGCTGGTAGATGGAATGAAAGCGAAAAGGCTGCATGGCTGTGGCGGAAGCGTAGGCTATCTTTTATGGGCGGGCAAGCAAAATGCCCACAGGGTTTCCTGTGGGCATGGAAAGGGAGGAACTGACGGGTTATTTGATGGATTCCCAAACAATGCCGATTTCGTCAAATGGCACGTGTTCCTTGTTCTTGTCCGGCTTCGGGACGCCGTAGTTGGTCCGGAACAGAGGCAGGATGGGGGCTCCCGTTTTAGGATCCTTGTTCAGGGGGGGCATGCCCACTTCCTCCAGAAGCAGGGCCATGCCGAATTCTCCCCCAGGAATTTCGCTAATCAGAATTTCAATAGGGTATACCTTTCCCTGTTCCACTTTGAATGTTTTACCAGCCGCAACGCCTCCTAGCGAGCTGTTCCAGTGTCCGGAGGAAGAGTACTTATAGAAAGTGACCGGTGGGGTATTGATGCCCACACTCTTAAGCTCCTTTTTCAGGTCGTCGTTTCCAGGTTTGTTTTCCATGGCTGCTATCCATTTTGGATTAGCGGTTATTTTCCCTAGTGATGCCTGGAACCAGCCATAATCAAACACATTTTCGTTATTGAAGCGTACGGCAATGACGTCGTCACCAGCTCCGACAAAGCGGAATGTTCCGGATTTTGGAGCGCGCACTTTGCCGCGATAGATGGCAATCCATCGGCTTGGTTTGACTTTGTCCGCGCAACCGTAGGCCTTAGGCGCGTCATTGGCGGATGTTCTGGGAACGTAGAACTGTGCTGCGTAAAGCTGTTGGGGCGCCTTATAGAAACGGTTCATATCCTTTTCATCCCACCCTCGATTAATGAAGCGGGAAAGAACGGAACAAAACTGTTCCTGAGACAGATTGGTAGGACGTCCGCCAGGAGTTTGCTTGGTGTCGTAAAAGGTCCCTACCAGCGTGCTTCCGGAGGGTTGGGACGTACCGAAGGCGGAAGTGGCGTCCCCCAGGTCGGGGCCGAAGCCGTCTCCCATGCCAAGGGCGGTTCCTTCCTCCAGCATGACGGGTTCATCAGGCGCGTCAATGTCAATCTTGGGGAGGTTCACCGGAGCGGCGGCCGCTGCCACCACAACCTTGACGGGCGTCTCCGCGTGGGAAGAAGAGGAAGTTTCCCTCTGCACTTCCGGCGGCGGAGGCGTGTCCGACGGCGGAGCATCGTCCGGCGTAATGTAGCCGACGACCTTGGGCTCTTCCGGGGGGGCGATGATGATCGTCAGAGAGTAGAGAATGGCTCCTGCCAAAACGACGGAGAGAATGGATGTCGCGAATGCGGCAATATAATTTTTCCGCCTTTCCTTGCGCAGGGTGTCCACTGCGTCTTCCGTGGGTTCTATATGAAGGCTCATACATGTATGATAGCATAAGAATCCCATCTGTTGAGTAACATGAGGATAACAAGGATAACATGTCGGTAACGAAAAAGGCTGCCTTTGCCGTCCTTTTCCCTCATGGGCTTTTCAGCGTTTCCGCCGTCTTCCCTTTCCTCCCCGGGGCAGCGCAATGGCAAGGGTGGCGCAGACGCCCAGAATCAGGGGATAATACAGGTATTCCATGATCAGCAGGGGGGAGACCTGGGAGATTCCGGCGGCCATGAGCATTTGAGCCCCGTAAGGGATGACTCCCTGAACCAGGCAGGAAAAAGTGTCCAGAATGCTCGCGCTGCGCTTGGGAGGGATATGGAATTTATCGCTGATTTCCTTGGCGATGGGGCCAGCCGTGATGATGGCGATCGTATTGTTGGCCGTGCAGAGGTTGGCTAGGGAGACCAGTCCGGCAATGCTGAATTCCGCGCCGCGCCTGCTGCGGATATGGGCCGTGATTTTTTCGATAATGTACGCGATGCCCCCGTTGAAACGGATGAGGGACAGCACGCCGCCTGCCAGCAGAGTAACGATAATCAGTTCTCCCATGCCGGTCATTCCGCTGCCCATGGCTTGGAACCAGGCGATGAAGGAGAAATAACCCATGCCGATTCCAATCAGTCCCGTGGCAAGGAGTCCCAGGGTCAGAACGGTCATGACGTGGATTCCTGCCAGGGCCGTCGCCAGCACGAGCAGATAGGGGAATACTTTCATCCATTCAATGGAGGTGTCCGCCGTGGAGGGGGACTGCACGTTCCATCCGAGCAGGATGTAGCAGGCCAGGGCCAGCAGGGCGGCGGGAAGCACTACCTTGAGGTTGGCCTGAAATTTGTCCCGCATGGAGCAGCCCTGCGTACGGGTGGCGGCGATCGTGGTGTCTGAAATGAAGGAAAGATTGTCTCCGAAGAATGCTCCTCCCACCACAATGGCCGTCATCATGCCGGCGCTGACCTGAGTGGCCTGCGCCAGCCCCGTGGCTACGGGAGCCAGGGCGACAATGGTGCCTACGGAAGTTCCTACGGAGAGGGAGATGAAGCAGGAGGCGATGAAAACGCTGGCAAGCAGCAGATTGTCCGGCAGGAGCCGCAGCGTGAGCTGGACGGTAGCGTCAATGGCCCCCATGTCCCTGGCCGCCTGGGCGAAGGCTCCTGCCAGCACGAAAATCCAGATCATCATCAGGATGTTCCGGTTGGCCACTCCGGAGGAAAACAGATCCACCCGTTCCGCCATGCTTTTTCCGCGGGTAATGAAAACGGCCCAGACGGCCGCCGCCGTAAAGGCCACCGTTACCGGGACGGCGTAAAAATCCTGTACGGCTATGGAGATGACCAGGTAAAGCAGGAAGAAAACCAGCAGGGGGCTTAACGCCCACAAGCTGGCTTTGGCGGGGGGTGGATTTTGCTTGTCCGGGTGGCTGGTCATGGGGTGAGGGGGGGAGCCGACGGAAAGGTCAGTTGCCGGCAGCGCACATCCGGCTCAGATACCACCGGTAAATGCGTTCCACTCCTTCTTCCAGCTCCACCCGGTGTTTCCAGCCCAGGGAATGCAGCCTGGAGACGTCCGTCAGCTTGCGCATGGTGCCGTCCGGCTTGTCTGCGTTGAACACCAGATTGCCCCGGTAGCCTTCCGTAGCGGCAATCAGCCGGGCCAGTCCGCCGATGGAGATTTCCTTCCCGGTTCCGATATTGATATGGCAGTTCCGCACTTCCCTGCCTCCTTCTTGCAACTGGCTGAAATCCACTTGCTCCATCACATGGACGCAGGCGTCCGCCATGTCCTCGCTCCACAGGAATTCGCGCAGGGGTGTTCCCGTACCCCACAGTTCCACGGAACCGGGGGTGATGCCGTATTTGTCCAGCACGGCCAGGATTTCCCTTTCTTCAGTCGTTCCGTCCACCTGTTCCACAGGGCGCATATCCAGATCTTTCCGCACGGCGTTCCAGTCTCCTTCCATCAGGCACTTGGCCAGGTGTATCTTGCGCACCATGGCGGGCAGCACATGACTGTTTTCCAGGTGGAAATTGTCATTGGGGCCGTACAGGTTCGTAGGCATGACGGCGATGTAGTTGGTGCCGTATTGCAGGTTGAAGCTTTCGCACATCTTCAGCCCCGCTATTTTGGCGATGGCATAAGGTTCGTTGGTGTATTCCAGCGGGGAGGTAAGCAGGGCGTTTTCCTTCATGGGCTGGGGCGCTTCGCGCGGGTAGATGCAGGTGCTCCCCAGGAAGAGGAGCTTGGATACGCCATGCCGGAAACTTTCCCCGATAACGTTCTGCTGAATCTGGAGGTTGCGGAAGATGAAGTCCGCCCGGTAGCGGGAATTGGCGATGATGCCGCCCACAAACGCCGCCGCCAGAAAGACGTATTCCGGCTTTTCCCGGTCAAAGAATTCCCGGACGGCCGCAGGATCTTCCAGGTCCAGTTCTTGGTGCGTCCGTCCAATCAGGTTGGAATAGCCTTTGTTTTCCAGAGATTTCCAGATGGCGGAACCAACGAGGCCGCGGTGTCCGGCCACAAAGATTCTGCTGTTTTTGTTCATCTCAGAAACGGACGGGAGTTTTGACGTATTCCATGTCGTGGCGCACCATGATGCGCACGAGCTCCTCAAACGGCGTGGAGGTGGGGTTCCAGCCAAGAAGGGTTTTGGCCTTGGTGGGGTCTCCCAGCAGTTGTTCAACTTCGGCAGGGCGGAAATATTTGGGATCCACTTCCACCAGGATATTGCCCGTCTTCCTGTCGCGGCCGCGTTCTTCCACGCCTTCCCCTTCCCATTCCAGCTCTATTCCGGCTTCACGGAAGGCCAGCGTGCAGAATTCCCGTACCGTGTGCATTTCCCCGGTGGCGATGACGAAGTCTTCCGGCTTGTCGTGCTGGAGAATCAGCCACATGCATTCCACGTAATCCTTCGCGTACCCCCAGTCGCGCAGGGCGTTCAAGTTGCCCAGGTAAAGCTTGTCCTGCATGCCCTGGGCAATGCGGGCCGCCGCCAGCGTGATCTTGCGGGTAACGAAGTTTTCCCCGCGGCGTTCGCTTTCGTGGTTGAACAGGATGCCGTTGACGGCGAACATGCCGTAGGATTCCCGGTAATTCTTGGTGATCCAGAATCCGTATTGCTTGGCTACGCCGTAAGGGGAGCGGGGATAAAACGGCGTGGTTTCCTTCTGGGGAACTTCTTGCACCAGCCCGAAGAGCTCGGACGTGGAGGCCTGGTAAATGCGGCATTTCTTTTCCATGCCCAGAATGCGGACGGCTTCCAGCATGCGGAGGGTTCCCACGGCGTCCGTTTCCGCCGTGTATTCCGGTACGTCAAAGCTGACTTTCACATGGCTCTGGGCTGCCAGATTGTAGATTTCATCCGGCTGCACGGTCTGGATGATGCGGATGAGGGAACTGGAATCCGTCATGTCTCCGTAATGAAGGTTGACCAGCCGGTTCTTTTTCATGTCCCGCACCCATTCGTCCAGGTAAAGGTGTTCGATGCGTCCCGTGTTGAAGGAGGAGGACCGTCGCAGGATGCCGTGTACTTCATACCCTTTATCAATCAGGAATTCTGCGAGAAAGGAGCCGTCCTGACCCGTAATGCCGGAGATTAATGCGATTTTGCTCATGTGGTGTGTAGGTGGTTTGCTGGCGGGAGTGATTGATGAAAGGAACCCTCTCCCAGAGCATGAAATTCATGCGCTTCGGTGCATAAATAAAGCATTTTTCCCTGTGAGGCGAGAAAAATGCTCTGGTCTTGAAGGTGGTCCGTATGGCTCAGCGTACCTCCTGCCGCCTGGTGGAGGCGATCATCTGCTTGAAGTCCCGGAACAGGTACTGGGGATCCCTGGGGCCGGGAGCCGCTTCCGGGTGGTATTGCACGCTGAATACGGGAAGCGTCCTGTGGGCGATGCCCTCCACGGTATTGTCATTCAGATTGATCAGCGTTATTTCCACGTCGTCCGGAACGGTGGCCGGATCCACGGCAAAACCGTGGTTCTGGGATGTGATGCTGATTTTACCCGTTTTCAGGTCTTTGACCGGATGGTTCGCGCCCCGGTGCCCGAATTTCAGCTTGAAGGTTTTCGCTCCCAGCGCGTGGGAAATAATCTGATGGCCCAGGCAGATGCCGAACATGGGCACTTTCCCAATCAAGGCAGCCACTTCCCGGTGAATGTCCGTCAGCGTGGCGGGATCTCCCGGACCATTGGAAAGAAAAACTCCGTCCGGGTTCATGGCCAGCACTTCCTCCGCCTTCGTATGGGCGGGAACTACGGTTACGCGGAAGCCGTTTTCCCTCAACTGGCGCAGGATGTTGTATTTAATGCCGAAGTCAAAGGCTACGATATCGTATTCCGCAGGGGGCAGAGCTTTTTCCGTAACCAGCGCATCCACTTCCTCCGGCGCCATGGGGCGGGAACCGATTTTGTCCACGATGTTGCAGCCTTCCATGGAGGGGGCGTTTCTGGCTGCTTCCACGGCTTCCTCAGGAGTCAGCTCCGTGGTGAGGCAGGCGCGCATGGCACCGGCGGAGCGCAGATGCTTGGCGATTTTGCGTGTATCCACCCCTTCAATGCCGATGACGCCCTGTTTTTCCAGCCACGGGCCCAGGGATTCCGTGGCCCGCCAGTTGGAGTGAACCTTCGCCAGCTCCGCCACCACAAAACCGCTGACCTGCGCTTTGTCTGATTCCCCGTCTTCCGGATTGACACCGTAATTGCCGATCAGGGGATAGGTCATGGTGACGATCTGGCCGCTGTAGGACGGATCCGTCAATACTTCCTGATAGCCGGTCATGGACGTGTTGAAGCAGGCTTCCCCCACTTCCGTGCCCGTGGCCCCGAAGTGCGAACCGATGAAGACGCTTCCGTCTTCCAGTGCGAGAATGGCTCTCATGGTGATGTAAGTATGCTGTAGGTGGTGCGGGATTAAAGGTTTTGGGCGTGGTATTCCTGAATGGTGCACACCTGAAGATTTTTGTTCTTCAGCGCCTCAATGGCATTCACGCAGGCCTGCGCGGAAGCCAGGTTGGTGCAATAGGAGGTTTTGGCGGCAATGGCGGAGGAACGGATGATGATGTCGTCCGCTCGCGCGTCGTGGGAGCCGGGCGTGTTGATGATGAAATCAATGTCCCCGTTTTTAATATGGTCCACGATGTTGGGGCGGCGCGCCTCGTTGACTTTGTAGGCGCGTTCGCATTCAATGTCGTGCTGGAGCAGGTGAATCATCGTGCCGCGCGTGGCGCACAGCGTGAATCCCATGTCCGCCAGCTGCCGGGCCATGTGAAGCACCCGGTCCTTGTCCCGGTCATTTACGGAAATGAAGACTTTGCCTTCCGTCGGCAGGGGATTGAATGCGCTGACCTGGGATTTTGCGAAGGCGATGTCCGGGTCGGGATCAATGCCCATTACCTCTCCGGTGGATTTCATCTCCGGCCCCAGCACCACGTCGATGCCCGGGAAGCGGCCCCATGGGAAAACGGCTTCCTTCACGCAATAGTATTCCGGAGTGATTTCCCGGGTAAAGCCCAGTTCCGCCAGCGTTTTGCCGGCCATGACCTGTGCGGCCAGCTTGGCGAGGGGCCTTCCGATGGATTTGGAGACGAACGGCACGGTGCGGGAAGCGCGCGGATTCACCTCAATGACGTAAAGCTGTTCATCTTTTACGGCAAACTGGATGTTCATCAGCCCGCAGACGTTCAGTTTGCGCGCCAGCTCCTTGGAAGCCCGCGTGATTTCCTTGTGCATTTTCATGGAAATGCCCATGGCGGGAATCATGCTGGCGGAGTCCCCGGAATGGATGCCCGCCGGTTCCACATGCTGCATGATGGCTCCGATGACGGCGCGCTCCCTGTCCGCGATGACATCCACGTCAATCTCCACGGCATTTTCCAGGAAACGGTCAATCAGCACGGGGCGTTCTTCGGAAGCTTCCACGGCTTCATTCATGTACCGGCGCAGTTCTTTTTCCTCATATACAATGATCATGCCGCGTCCGCCCAGCACGAAGGAGGGGCGCAGCAGCACCGGGTAACCGATGCGCGCGGCAATGGCGGCGGCGTCTTCCACATTGGTGGCCGTTCCTGCATCCGCCTGTTTCAGCCCCAGTTCCTTCAACAGGGCGGAGAAATGTTCGCGGTCTTCCGCCAGGTCAATGGCCTTGGGGCTGGTGCCGATGATGGGCACGCCGTGGGCTTCCAGAGCGTTGGCCAGGTTCAGCGGAGTCTGGCCTCCGAACTGGACGATGACTCCGTCCGGCTTCTCCTGCTCGCAGATATGAAGCACGTCTTCCAGCGTCAGGGGTTCAAAGAAAAGCTTGTCGGAGGAATCGTAGTCCGTGGAGACGGTTTCCGGGTTGGAGTTTACGATGATGGTTTCATAACCCATTTCCCGCAGAGCTATGGAGGCGTGCACGCAGCAGTAGTCGAATTCAATCCCCTGGCCAATGCGGTTCGGGCCGCCGCCCAGGATGAGGATTTTTTTTCTGCCTGTTTCGCGGGCTTCATTTTCATCTCCATAGGTGGAATAAAAGTAGGGGGTGTAGGCTTCGAACTCCGCGGCGCAGGTATCCACCAGCCGGTATCCGGGCACAATGCCCTGTTCCAGACGTTCCTTCCGGATGTTTTCTTCCGTGGTTCCCCGGGCCAGGGCGATTTGCCGGTCGGAAAAGCCCAGCTTCTTGGCTTCCCGCAAATCCAGCTTGTCCAGGCTGTCGCCCGCTCTGGCCAGGTCCTGCATTTGCGCCAGGAACCAGGGATCAATCTGGGTAAGCTGCTGCACTTCATCCAGGGAAAATCCGTTGCTGAACGCCGTTTGAATCCAGAAAATGCGTTCCGCCGTGGGAACAGCCAGTTTCCGCGTGATCTCTTCTGCGGAAGGCGCCTGCGGAGCCTTCGCGTCAAATCCCCAGCCCCAGCGTCCCGTTTCCAGGGAACGCAGGGCCTTTTGCAGGGATTCCTTGAAAGTGCGTCCGATGGCCATGGCCTCCCCTACGGACTTCATGGACGTGGTCAGGTGTTCGTCCGCCTGCTTGAACTTTTCAAACGTGAAGCGGGGGACCTTGGTAACCACATAGTCGATGGTGGGCTCAAAGCAGGCGGGCGTTTCCCGCGTGATGTCATTCCGCAGTTCGTCCAGCGTGTAGCCCACGGCCAGTTTGGCGGCCAGTTTGGCAATGGGGAACCCCGTGGCCTTGGAAGCCAGCGCGGAGGAACGGGAAACGCGGGGGTTCATTTCAATGACAATCATGCGGCCGTTGGCCGGATTAATGGCGAACTGGATGTTGGAACCGCCCGTCTCCACGCCGATCTCCCGGATGACGGCGAAGGAAGCGTCCCGCATGGCCTGGTATTCACGGTCCGTGAGGGTCTGGATGGGGGCTACGGTGATGGAATCCCCTGTATGCACGCCCATGGGGTCGATGTTTTCAATGGAGCAAATGACCACGCAATTGTCCGCGCGGTCCCTCATTACCTCCATTTCAAATTCTTTCCAGCCGATCAGGGACTCTTCAATCAGGATTTCGGAAACGGGGGAAAGATCCAGCCCCCGGGCGCATATCTCCTCAAATTCCGTTTTATTGTACGCCACGCCGCCTCCCATGCCGCCCAGCGTGAAGGCGGGGCGGACAATCAGGGGAAAGGAACCGATGTCCCCGGCTACCCGGCGCGCTTCCTCCATGGTGTGCGCAATGCCGGAACGCGGCACGTCCAAGCCAATGCGGAGCATGGCTTCCTTGAACAGGTTGCGGTCCTCCCCGCGGTCAATGGCGTCCGCGTTGGCTCCGATCATACGCACCTTTTCCCTCTCCAGCACGCCGCTGCGGTGCAGTTCCATGGCGCAGTTCAGGGCCGTCTGCCCGCCCAGGGTCGGGAGAAGGGCATCCGGTTTTTCCCGGATGATGATTTTCTCCACGAACTCCGGGGTGATCGGTTCAATATAAGTGCGCGGGGAGGTCTCCGGATCCGTCATGATGGTGGCGGGATTGGAGTTCACCAGCACTACTTCATAACCTTCTTCCCGGAGGGCTTTGCAGGCTTGGGTGCCGGAGTAGTCGAATTCGCAGCCCTGGCCGATGACGATCGGGCCGGACCCGATCACGAGAATCTTTTTAATGGAGGTGTCTTTAGGCATAATGGCGATGGAAGAATCCTGTGATCCTGGACCGCGGATTTCCGCCGGGGGAATTAAGTGCCCGCCGGGCTCCGGAGGAAAGTTTTTTTACGGTCAATGACGCGGATTTTCAGGGTGTGGGGATCAGTTGAACATGGTGGGGAAAGGAGGCCGGAACAAGGTGCGCCAAGGCTCCGGAGCCGTGCCGCCCCCTGCGGACAGAGGCTTGACCCGCGAGGGGGGGCATAACTCCGGAGCCCGTCGGTGCACCCTCTAATAGATGAACAGCATTTCCCGGTACTTGGGGAGAGGCCAGGACCGGTCGTTCACCAGGGTTTCTGCGGCATCGACGCTGGTTCTCAATCGGGACATCGCAACGAGGATGTCCTCATGGCAGCTCGTAAGCGCCGTTTCCAGGGTATCCAGGTCGGATACGATGGAATCCAGGGCGTCGCCCAGCTTGTCCGCCAGCTTCTGCAGGGCGGCGGTGCCGCTGGTCCGCTTGGCGTCCAGCGCCCTGGAGAGCGCGGAAACGGTTTGCTCGTATTCATTGCGCAGAGCGGGGAGAATGATGGTGGCGGCCATTTCCCAGGACAGGCGGCCTTCAATGCGGATGCGCCTGTGGTATTCTTCCAGGAAAATCTCAAACCTGGATTCCAGCTCCCGCCTGGAAAAGACGCCGTATTTTTCAAACAGGGCCACATTCTTTTCATTCACCAGGGTGTGAAGGGCCGTCATCGTATTTTTCAGGTTGGGGAGGCCGCGGCGTTCCGCTTCTTTCACCCATTCTTCCGAATAATTGTCCCCGTTGAAGATGATTCTCTTGTGTTCGGAAATCCTGCGCTTGAGCGTTTCCTGGAGCTGCGGCAGGAATGTTTCCGGAGCGAAGGAGGAAAGTTCTTCCGCCAGGGAATCGAGGGATTCCGCCACAATGGTGTTCAGGGTCATCATGGGACCCGCGCAGGATTGAGATGAGCCCGGTGCGCGGAATTCAAACTTGTTGCCGGTGAAGGCGAACGGGCTGGTGCGGTTGCGGTCCGTCGCGTCCCGGGGAAGGACGGGCAGCGTGTCCACGCCGATCTTGAGCGTATCGTTGCGCTTGCCGCAGCCGGAAGAGCCGTTGATCATATTCTCAATTACTTCATTGAGCTGGGCGCCCAGGAAAATGGAGATAATGGCCGGGGGGGCTTCGTTCGCGCCAAGGCGGTGGTCGTTCCCGGCGCTGGCCACGGAATTTCGCAGCAAGTCGCTGTGTTTGTCAACGGCCTCGATGATGGCGGTCAGGACGGTCAGGAAAATGGCGTTTTGCTGCGGATCCGAGCCGGGGTCAAGCAGGTTCTTGTTCCCGTAGGAAATGGACCAGTTGTTATGCTTGCCGGAACCGTTGACGCCAGCAAAGGGCTTTTCATGAAGCAGGCATACCAGGCCGTGCTTGCTGGCCTGCTGGCGCAGAACCTCCATCACCAGCATGTTGTGGTCGATCGCCAGGTTCACGTCCTCAAACAGAGGGGCCAGTTCAAATTGCGCGGGCGCCACTTCGTTGTGGCGGGTCTTGGCCGGGATCCCCAGTCTCCAGAGTTCCTGTTCCACGTCGCTCATGAAATTAAGGACGCGGGGTTTGATGGAGCCGAAATAATGGTCTTCCAGCTGCTGGTGCTTGGCGGGAGGTGCGCCGAAAAGGGTGCGCCCTGTCTGGACCAGGTCCGGGCGGTTCAGGTAGAAGTTCTTGTCAATGAGGAAGTACTCCTGTTCCGGCCCCAGCGTGATGGTCACGTGTTCATCCGGAAGGCCGAAGCACTTCATCAGCTTCTTGACGGCGTTGCCCAATGCCTGGCGGGAGCGCAGCAGCGGAGTCTTCTTATCCAGCGCGTCTCCCGTATAGGAACAGTAGGCGGTAGGGATGCAGAGCGTGGCTCCGTTCCCGTGCCTCTTGATGAAGGCGGGGCTGGTGGGGTCCCAGGCGGTGTATCCGCGGGCCTCAAAGGTGCAGCGCAGGCCGCCGGAAGGGAAACTGGACGCGTCCGGTTCGCTCACAATCAGGTTTTTGCCGGAGAAGCTCATGATGGGTTCCATTCCCTTGGGGTCCAGGAAGGAATCGTGCTTCTCCGCCGTGGAGCCCGTCATGGGCTGGAACCAGTGCGTATAGTGAGTGGCTCCCCGTTCCAGAGCCCACTGCTTCATGGCGTGGGCCACATCCGCGGCAATGTCCGCGTTCAGAGGAAGTCCGTCCTGGATAGTGGCCAGGAGGGTTTTTGCCGTATCTTTGGGCAGGTACTTCTTCATCACTTCCGTGCTGAAGACATCCGCTCCGTAATAATCAATGCTGACCGGGGCGCTTTCGCTTGCTCCGCCCACGGGCAGGGAAGCGATGGCGCTGATGGCTTGTGTTCGTGTCGAGTCACTCATCATGGTTAACTGTTGTACCTTTTCTTCAGCAAGAAGCGTGCCAACTTTCCAGGTAAATGTTCTCATGAATATATTGTTAATTTTAATTTATTGATTATTAGTGAAATATGAATATTGTGGCAAAGGGGCTGCAAAAAAGGGAAACAAAACTGCGCATAAGAATGAATTACAAAAATGTAAAATCGCAACAAAGGGGTGATTACAAAAATGTAAAAAATTCTTCTCGGGGGGAACGATATTTTTATTCCGCTTCAAAATGTCCTGTTATGCCGGCAGCCGCGTCAGTCTTTGTAAAACGGGGGTAAAACAGTTTGAAAGCGGGAAAATAGGAAGTCTGGGCAATGTTGGCACGGTTTTTGCTGCAAATAAGTCAGCTTAACCCAAACAAAACAGCAAACTGATGAATAGCGATCAATTTGAGACAGGCATTCCTGCGCCGCAGGGATTGTATGATTTTGAACAGGAGAGGGACGCCTGCGGCGTGGGCCTGGTGGCTGACCTGAAAAATGAACCGAGCCACAAAATCATTGAAATGGGAATTACTGTTCTCAAGAGGCTCATGCACCGCGGAGCCGTGGGAAGCGATCCGGATACCGGGGACGGCGCGGGCATTCTGCTGGCCCTTCCGGATGAATTTTTCCGCCTGGCGCTTCCCAACAAGCTTCCCGCCAGAGGCAAATACGGGGTGGCCATGATGTTCGGCGGATGCGGCCATGAAGAGGAATTGGAAGCCGCCGTTACGGAAAACGGCAGCAGCGTGATTGCGTGGAGGCAGGTTCCTATGGACCGGGACAGCATCGGTAAAAACGCCCAGCGCACATGTCCCCTGATCCGTCAGTTATTCATTGACGGCAGCGGTTTTGCGGATCAGGCGGAATTTGAACGCAAGCTGTTTGTGATGCGCCGGGAAATGGAACGGCGCGTGGAAGGCTGTTATGTGTGCAGCTGCTCCAGCCGCAGCATTGTGTACAAGGGGCTGTTCCTCGGCACGCAGATTGAAGGATTTTACGGAGACCTGGCCAGCGAGCATTTTAAATCCCCTCTGGCCCTTGTCCACCAGCGCTACAGCACGAATACGTTCCCAACCTGGAGCCTGGCCCATCCCTTCAGGTATCTGGCACACAACGGGGAAATCAACACCCTGCGCGGGAACCTGAACCACCTGAGCGTGCGTGAGCCGCATTTGTCCTCCACCCTGCTGGGGGATGACCTGCAGAAGCTGCTGCCCCTTATTTCCCCCGGCCAGAGCGATTCCGCCTGTCTGGACAACATGGTTGAGCTGCTGGCCGCCGCCGGGCGGGACCTGCGCCATGTCATGCTCATGCTCATGCCGCAGGCCTGGGGCGTCAACTACCATTTAGGGCCGGATGTGCGCGGTTTCTTTGAATACCACTCCGCCATGATGGAACCCTGGGACGGCCCGACCGCCGTCGTTTTTTCCGATGGTATCAATGCAGGAGCCATGCTGGACCGCAACGGCCTGCGCCCTGCGCGCTATACGCTGACCACGGATGACATTTTCATTCTGGCTTCGGAAACGGGCGTGGCGGACATTCCCGCGGAAAAAGTAGCCCGCAAAGGCCGCCTCCGTCCCGGGGAAATGATTTATTGCGACCTGGTGCACCACCGGCTGGTATCCGATGCTGAAACCAAGAATGAAATGGCCAGGCGCATGCCCTACCGCCGCTGGGTGGAGAAAAACAAGATTTCCGTCCGTTCCCTGTTTGATTCCATTTCCGCCTCTGCGGAAATGCCGGACCTCGTGGGCCGCCAGCGCCAGTTCGGATTCACCCAGGAGGATGTGGAGCTGATCATCCGCCCCATGATGCTGAAAGGCGCGGAACCTCTCGGCTCCATGGGAAATGACGCGCCGCTGGCCGTCCTCTCCGGAAAGGCTCCCCTCCTGTTCAATTATTTCAAGCAGCTCTTCGCCCAGGTGACCAACCCTCCCATCGACCCCATCCGGGAGGAGCTGGTCATGAGCCTGACCACATACATAGGCAACCATCCCAACATTCTGGAAGAAACGCCGGAGCATGCCCGTCTTATCAAGATGGCGCGTCCCGTCATTACGGATGAAGAGCTCAACCGCCTCTGCAATATTCGGGAGGCCGGCTTCCCCTCCGCCAGGCTTCCCCTCCAGTTCCCGGAAGGCGGGGACGGGAAAGCCCTGCGGGAGACGCTGGAAAGCCTGGCGGAATCCGCCGTGGGCCTGGTCAGGTCTGGCGTGCGCATTCTGGTGCTGACGGACCGCAACATAGGGAACGGCTACCTTCCCGTTCCCAGCCTTCTGGCCTGTTCCGTGGTGAACCGCGCGCTGGCTTCCGCCGGGCTGCGTTCCGACGTGGGGCTGATTCTGGAAACCGGGGAGGCGAGGGAAACAATGCATTTTGCGCTTCTGCTGGGCTTCGGAGCCACGGCGGTCAATCCGTACCTGGCTCTGGCGACGGTTACTTCCCTGGCCGCGCCGCAGGACTGCCCGCTGGATGTGGTGAAAGCCTCCGGAAACTACATCAATGCCATAGACAAGGGATTGCTCAAAATCATGTCCAAGATGGGCATTTCCACGTTGCGCAGCTACCGCTCCTCCCAGCTGTTCGAGGCTGTGGGGCTGAACCGGGAACTGATTGACGAATTCTTTCCCGGCACCGTCAGCCGCGTAGGCGGCATAGGGCTGGATGAAATAGCCGCGGAATGCAACCAGCGCGCCGCTCAACACGCGGAACACGGAGACAAGCTGGATGCGGGAGGGCAGTACAAGTATAAAAAAGGCGGGGAGAACCATCTCTGGAATCCGCAGACGCTTCAGGCTTTCCGCGCTGCCGTGCGTGACAATGACGAACGGAAATACCGGGAATTCGCGGATTACAGCAATCGGCAGGCGCAGCATCTCTGCACCCTGCGCGGCCTGTTTGAATTTGCTCCGGCGGACGCTATCCCCCTGGAAGAAGTGGAAAGCGTGGATTCCATCTTGCGCCGTTTCGTTTCCGGGGCCATGTCTTTGGGTTCCCTCAGTCCGGAAGCCCATGAAACCATCGCCATTGCGATGAACAAAATAGGAGCCAAGAGCAATTCCGGGGAAGGGGGGGAAGATGAAGCCCGCTATGAACCCAACGCCCGGGGCGAAGTTCGCTACAGCGCCATCAAGCAGGTGGCGAGCGGGCGTTTTGGCGTGACTATTAATTATCTGCGCCACGCTTCCGAGCTCCAGATTAAGATGGCCCAGGGGGCCAAGCCCGGGGAAGGGGGGCAGCTCCCGGCGCACAAGGTGGATCCGTACATCGCCCGGCTGCGCCATTCCATGCCGAACGTCAGCCTCATTTCTCCTCCTCCGCATCATGACATTTACTCCATTGAAGACCTGGCCCAGTTAATTTACGACCTGCGCAACTCCAATCCGGATGCCCGTGTCTCCGTCAAGCTTGTTTCCGAGGTGGGCATCGGCGCGGTTGCCGCGGGCGTGGTGAAGGCCCATGCGGATGTGGTTGTGGTCAGCGGCCACGACGGCGGAACGGGAGCTTCTCCTCTCACCAGCGTGAAGCACGCCGGGCTGCCGTGGGAGCTGGGGCTGGCGGAAACGCAGCAGACGCTTGTGCTCAACAAGCTCCGTTCCCGCGTCCGTCTCCAGGTGGACGGCCAGCTGCGCACCGGGAGGGACGTCGTGATGGCCGCCCTGCTGGGGGCGGAGGAATTCGGTTTTGGAACCGCCATTCTGATCTCCATCGGTTGCGCCATGCTCCGCAGGTGCCATGAAAATACGTGTCCGGTAGGCGTCGCTACGCAGGATCCGGCCCTGAGGGCCAAATTCAGCGGCAAGCCGGAATACGTCATCAACTACCTCCGCTTTGTGGCCCGGGAAACGCGGGAAATCCTGGCTTCCTTGGGGCTTCGTTCCCTGGATGAAGCCGTAGGCAGGACGGATCTGCTTTCCGTCAACCGCGCCATAGATTTTTACAAGGCCCGGCATTTGGATTTCTCCTCCATCCTGCATGCGGCAGAGGGGGACGGACGCAGATTTGACCCCTCTTTTGAAAAGGAACCGCTGGACAACTACGACCGCCGCCATTTGCTGCCGGCATTGAAGCCCCTGCTGGAAAAGGGGGAAAAGATGGAACTCTGCCGCGACGTCCGCAATGTGGACCGGACGGTGGGGACGGAGCTTTCCGGCGAACTGGTGATGAAATTCGGGCCGCGCGGCCTGGCGGAAGATACGCTGACGGTGCACTTCACCGGATGCGCGGGGCAAAGCTTCGGGGCTTTTCTGGCTCCCGGCGTTACCTTTGAACTTGTCGGGGAAGCGAATGACTTTGTCGGGAAGGGCCTGTCCGGCGGCAAAATCATCGTGCGCCCCCCGGACCATATTTCCTACGTACCGTCGGACAACGTCATCGCCGGAAACGTCATCGGCTATGGGGCCACTTCCGGCAGCATCTTCCTTCACGGTCAGGCCGGGGAACGTTTCGCCATCCGCAACAGCGGCGCCAAAATGGTGGTGGAAGGCATCGGCGACCACGGCTGTGAATACATGACCGGGGGCCGTGTGGCGGTGCTCGGCAAGGTGGGCGTCAATTTCGCCGCGGGGATGACCGGCGGCCTGGCCTACGTGTATGATGCGGACAACAACTTCGATCAGAAATGCAACCTGGGCAGCGTGGACCTGGAAACAGTCATGCCGCATTCCGCTGATGAAGCGGAACTGCTTCAGCTCATTTACGAGCATTACATGGCTACCAGGAGCCGCAGGGCTTACGACCTGTTAAATAACTGGCCGGAAGAACGCGGCAAATTCATCAAGGTATTCCCGGTGGAATACCGGCATGCCCTGGCTATGCATTCCTGAAAGAAGCATGCAGCAGTTTTCTGTTGTTTGGGGTAAGGCTGGGGCCTCCGCGGGTGTGGAGGCCCCCATTTTTTCAGAGGCGTGCACGCTGTTTCATGGCCGGGTCATTTGGAGACAAATGTTCCAGGAATACCCGGTTCTGTACGGATTACGAATTCGAAGTCAACCGGAAAGTTTGAATAGAAATGTGTTAGTGGAGTTTTGGTTTTGAAAATTCGAGAGAATGGCAATTAATAAAAAAATAAATTGGAAGGTAACTGACTGATGGTTTTGTTATTCAGGCGATCAGAGAATGGCCGCGAATTCGTAATCCGCTAGGTTTGCTTCAACGGGTGTTTGGCTTTTTCTGCCAAGCCGCTCCAATTAACTACGCAAATGAATATATGACGAGGAAACCGGCCCTCTCCATCAGGAAAGGGCCGGTTTTTTGCGGAATTTCTGTAAGGGAGTTCCCTTTCCTTTTTTGAGGCTTGCGCCGGCAAAATATCTTTTTCTGCTCCTTTCCATGAAAAAAGTGCGGCCGCGGGGCGGTCGCACTTGAAGAGGCGGAAGGAAAAACAGGGATTCCTACTTTTTAGGCGTTATATTGCGCATATTGCGGCCTTTAGCTTGGCGCTGCTGTTCTTCCAGGGCCGCGCGCTGCTGCTCCATCATCTTTTGGAAAAAGCCCGACTTCTTCTTTTTGGCGGGGGAAAGCACGGGCATGGGCAGGCGGCGGATAAGGGCCGTTTGTCCTATGGAGATCAAATTCTGCGTGGTCCAGTACAGGGCCAGGGCGGAAGCGAAATTGTAACAGAACAGGAAGAACATCACAGGCATCAGGTTCATGATAATGCGCTGGGAGCGTTCCCCCGCCTGAGGCGTCATCCTCATCTGGATAATCATGGTTACGGCCATGATGAGGGGCAGAATATTGATGGGAATGCCGAACAGGTGGCCCACGGTATCAGGCAGGGAGAGATCCGTCATCCACAGGCAGAAGGGCTGGCCCCTCAGTTCCGCGGAATACTGGAGCACTCGGTAGAAGGCGAAGAAGATGGGAATCTGGATGAGCATGGGGACGCAGCCGCTGGCCGGGTTGATGCCGTATTTTTGGTACAGCTTCATCATTTCCATGTTCACCTTTTGAGGGTCGTCCGGATATTTCTCCTTGAGTTTGACCATCTCCGGCTGAACCAGGGACATGCGTTTCATGGCCATATAGGATTTTTTGTGCAGCGGCCAGATAAGAGCGCGGACAACGATGGTCATGCAGATGATGGCCACGCCCCAGTTGCCGAACCACCCGTGGAAGAGGTTGAGCAGCCAGTTCATCGGAACGCTCAGGAATACGAGCCAGCCGTATGCCATGATATCGCTGATGGCGGGATAGGAGAGATTCAGGTCACGCAGGTAGGCGTTGAATTTGGGGCCGGTGTAAATGTCATAGGTGAGTGTCTTGATTTCATTGGGGGCCATGGTCAGATTGGGGATTCCCATGGCTACGGTGACGCCGGGCACCAGGGCGTTGCCTTCATGCGTCAGAGGGAATTCCTGGCGGGTGGCGTACACCGTGGAGCCCCTGGACTGATCCTGGGGAAGAAGAATGGTGGCGTAATACTGGCTCATGACGCCGGCATAAGTCAGGTCCTGAAGGGGGCCTTCCAGGACGCGGGCCTTGGCGCTGCTGAAAAAGCCGCCCGTGAAATAGGAAGGCACTTCCTGTTCCAGGGAGCCGTCCGCGTGGTAAAAGAAATGGGTGTAGGTATCTTTGGGTTCGCTTTTGGCGATGGGGTAGGCGCTCCCGCCGAAGATGCCCATATAGCGCAGATCCTGGACATTGGGAGATTTATTGAGCAGGGAGACAGTCAGGCGAATGAGGTATTTGCTGCCGGGCAGTACTTCCCCTTCCAGATTTTTGACGGGGTGCAGGGTGTACGTTTTGGAGATGAAAAGCTGCCGTGCGGGGTCATAGCCTTCCAGGGTTACGGAGTCAGCCGTGCGTTTCACTTCCTTATACACGGTATTGTCATAGGAAGGATCCTGGGTGGCGTCCATGTTGAAGACGAGTTCTCCGATGCCCCGCTGCTGGGCTTCGTTGATCGTGATGTTATGGTCCGCGACTTTTTGGGAGTCCACAATGTCGTTGTGCAGGGTAACCGTACCGATAGAGCCTCCTATGCGGTTGAACTTGTAAGTGATGAAAGGTTCCTGCCTGCCGTTCACTTCCTGCGTGGCTACCAGAGTGATTGGAGCGGTTTTGTCTTCTTCAAGGGCTTTATTGACGGAGGGCTGTTCCGGGGCGGAGGTCCCAGCTCCGGGGAGGCCACCGGTAACCGGGGCATTGGTTGCGGCGGCAGCCGTCTGCGGTGCGGGAATGGTGGCGGTTTCAGCCTTTTTATTGTTGCCCATGTAAATATTCAGGCCCAGAAGGGCGGCGCAAATGCCAATGATGATCCATGCTGTGCGATCCATAATGTGATATAGCTTGATTGGAGTTGGTGAAAGGAAAAGGAAAGAAGGGTAATTGATCAGCGTGGGGGACGCGCCGGGGGCACAGGATCATAACCTGATCCGCCCCACGGGTTGCATCTTAAAATACGCCATGTGCCAAGAAGAAAGCCGCGCCAGGCGCCGTGGATGCGGACGGCCTGGATGAAGTACTGGGAACAGGTGGGCGTATAGCGGCAGCCGCTCCCGGGCCCCCCCAGGGCATGCAGGGGAGCGCTGATGAAGGTTTGGTACCCCTTCACAAGGGTGATGAGCAGCCATTTCATCATGTCTTGTCTTGTTCCCGGGAAAGAAGTTGCAGTTTGAGTTTGCGGGCGGCTTTCCGCCAGTCCCGTTCCAGGTCGGCGTAGCTGGCTTTCACGGCCCGCCAGCGGAGGACGCACACCAGGTGTACGCCGTTTTCAAAAGGAGCCCCGTGCGCCCTCAGTATTTCCCTCACGCGCCTTCGCAGTTTGTTGCGGACAACGGCGCAGCCGATTTTTTTCGTACAGATGATGCCGAATTTGGAGGGTTCCTCCGGGCGCTCCAACGGGGCCGCGCTTAAAACAATAAGCCGACCTGCTACGGATGGTCCCTCGTTGCGTACCCGGGCAAATTGAAATGCCCTGGTCATGCTTTGTTGACGAGTAAGACGCATCTCCCGCGGGTCGGCCCGTGAAAAGAAGTTCCAAGGAGGCGTTAACCGGATCCTTGCGGCTGGATTAACGGCCGTGCTGGATGGTGTGGCGCTTGTACTGGATTTCGGCTCCCTTGGGAAGCAGGCGCTTGCGGCCTTTAGCGCGGCGGCGGCGGATGATGTCCGCTCCGTTCTTGGTGGCCATGCGTGCACGGAATCCGAACTGACGCTTGCGGCAACGCTTGGATGGTTGATAAGTCCTCTTGCTCATGATGTTGAAAGATGCTTCTTGTGAATTACTAGATTCAGTGCCGTCCGTCTAAGCGGCCTATGCACAACCGGACGGAAAGGATAACTATTTTGATTGTTTTGTCAATCCGTCAGGCGATTAATTTGCCGTTTTTCTTGGGGAAAGCACGGGGATAAGTAATCTTTATGATTGATAGACAGTGTTTTTCTATTTCAGAAAAGACCGCTTGCTTTACAGGAAGAGCAGTTCCGCATATGTGGGAACGGGCCAAAGGTTTGCGTCCGTCAAGCCTTCCAGCATATCAATGGTGCTTCTCAAATTGTCCATGCCCGTCTGGATGGCCTTGGTATCGGCTTCATCCACGGCGCGGCGCAGTTCCCGCACCTGGTCGGGGAGAAGGTCCAGCAGCGTGCCGATTTGGTTGGCGCGGTCCGTAGTGGCTTTTATTCCCGCCTTGATGCCGGATGCCTTCATCTGGGCAATGGCGTTGGTAAGCTGCGTGAGCTGTTCCGTTACGGCGGGGATGTAAAGGGTTTCCACCATCAGGAGGGCCGTTTCCGCTTCAATGTTGATTTCCTTGTGGAATATTTCCGTCTGGATTTCATGGCGGGCGTGGAGTTCTACGGGGCTGACCACTTTATATTTTTCAAAAAGCGCCCTGGCCTTGGGCGTTTCCAGAGCGGCCAGAGCTTCAATGGTGCCGGGGATGTTGGGGAGATTGCGGCGTTCCGCTTCCTCGACCCAGGCTTCTCCGTAGCCGTCTCCGCTGAATAGAATGCGCTTATGCTTCTTGATGATGTTTTGAAGAAGCTTGTTGAGGGTGGCGTGGAATTCCTCGGGCTTGTCCTTGACGGGTTCCAGGATGGTGCAGATTTCATCCAGGCTTTCCGCTACAATGGTGTTGAGCACCGTCATGGGCCATGCACAGGTTTGGGAGGAACCTACGGCGCGGAATTCGAATTTGTTGCCCGTGAAGGCGAAGGGGCTGGTGCGGTTCCGGTCGGAGGCGTCCAGGGGGAACATGGGCAGGGTGTCCACGCCGATGTTGATGGTCTTTTGAGTGCGCGCTTTTTTAGCGCTTCCTTTCTCAATTTGCTCAATGATGTCATCCAGCAAATCTCCCAGGAAGATGGAAATGATGGCCGGAGGCGCTTCATGAGCGCCCAGGCGGTGTTCATTGCCGGATTTGGCGACGGAGGCGCGCAGCAGATCCGCATGTTCGTCCACGGCCTTGATGGTTGCGCAGAGCAGGGTGAGGAAGATGGCGTTTTCCTGCGGGCTGGAACCGGGATTGAGCAGGCTCCCGTAACCGGGGGCGGAGAGGGACCAGTTGTTGTGCTTGCCGGAGCCGTTCATGCCGGAGAAGGGCTTTTCATGCAGCAGGCAGACCATATCATGCTTGTTGGCGGTTTTCCGGAGCACCTCCATGACCAGCATATTGTGATCCACGGCCAGGTTCTGGCTTTCAAAAATGGGCGCGATTTCAAACTGGCCAGGAGCGACTTCATTGTGGCGCGTTTTGGCGGGGATGCCGAGTTTCCAGAGGGCTTCGTCCACGTCCACCATGAATTCCAGCACGCGGTCCTTGATGGAGCCGAAGTAGTGGTCTTCCATCTGCTGGTGCTTGGGGGGCACATTGCCGAAAAGGGTGCGTCCGCACATCATCAGGTCCGGGCGCAGGGCATAAAGCTGTTTGTCCACCAGGAAGTATTCCTGTTCCGCCCCCAGGTCGGCGCTGACGTGAATGTTGTCCGGACCGCCGAAGCAGGAAAGCAGCCGCTTGGCCTGCCGGGTGACGGCAGTCATGGATCTCAGGAGCGGCGTTTTTTTGTCCAGCGCCTGTCCCTTGTAAGAGCAGAAGGCGGTAGGGATGCAGAGCGTGGCGCCGTTTTCCGTCCGTTTGATGAAGGCGGGGCTGGTGGGGTCCCATGCGGTATAGCCGCGTGCTTCAAAGGTGGCGCGGAGACCGCCGGAAGGGAAGCTGGAGGCGTCCGGTTCGCCCTGAACCAGGCTCTTGCCGGAAAATTTGAGTTCCAGATTTCCTTCCGGGTCCACGTCCACAAAAGAGTCGTGCTTTTCCGCCGTGCTTCCATTGAGAGGCTGGAACCAGTGCGTGTAGTGGCTGGCTCCCTTTTCCAGAGCCCACGTCATCATGGCCTGAGCCACTTCATTGGCGATGTCGGGGTCCAGTTTTTCGTCCTTGCGGATGGTAGCCAGCAGTTTTTTGTAAACGGGCCGGGGCAGGTAATTGCGCATGGTCTCCATGTTGAAGACATCCTGACCGTAAATTTCCGCAATAAAGGTTGCGGCGTTGCCAACATCGGAAGGTGGGTTTGTATGCATCTTGATAGGGAACGCGCCAAAAGGCTCGGAACATACCAAACCTTAAAAGAGACTTTTTGGCAAGCCGAATCCTGCCCTATTTCTTCAGGACAAGGACTTCTTCCGCCTCCATCCGTTTTCGGGAGGAAGCGTAAACGGTTTTCCGGTTTTTATGGGTCTCCGGCGGCAATGGGGAAATTGGGGAAGGGGGGGACGCTGTAAAGGAAGGAATAGTCCGTGATTGTCGGGAAGTGGGCAGGGCCGGAATTGGTGAAATGCCGGGTTTTTTGTTTCATGAAACGGTACAGGAACTTGCCGATCGGCATTTTCCCGTATCTTGAAAGAAATCTATTTCGTTTTCAGTAGTAATAAGTACAACCATATTATTGTGAAATGCGTTTATTGTTAATGCTAAATTGTTTATTGTCGGTCCTGCTGTGTTTTTCGGGAGGGGGTATGCTGCTTCATGCCCAACCTTTGAATAAGAGCCGGATTGCCATTCTGGGTGACAGTATTGCTTATGCGGGCCCATGGGCGAATGAGGTGGAAAACGCCTTGAAAGCCGATAAAAAGTTTGCGGGCTGCGAGATTGTCAACTTTGCCGTTCCCAGCGAGACGGTAGCCGGGTTGAGCGAGTATGGCCATGCGGGCGGCAGATTCCCCCGCCCGTGCCTGCATGAGCGCCTTGACCGGGTTCTCAAGATGTACCGCCCACAACTGATTCTGGCATGCTACGGGATGAATGACGGCCTTATGCAGGCATTTGACAAGGCGCGTTTTCAAGCGTACCAGGAAGGGAATATCCGCCTTAAAGAGGCTGCCGACGCGGTAAAAGCGGAGGTTGTCTTCATTACTCCTCCATTGTTCCGGGGAGATTCCGCTGAACAGGCTGAGTACGACGCCGTATTGGGCAAGTACGCGGAATGGCTGGTTTCTAAAAGAAAAAATGGCTGGAAGGTCATTGATATCCGTCCCGGACTTCGGAAGCTCATTGCCAGTGAGAAGTCCGGAAATCCCGGGTTCAGGTATTCCGGTGACGGCGTGCACCCCGGCCCGGAAGGGCACCACATGATTGCCCGGGAGGTTATTGCCGGGTTGGTTCCGGAGCTCGGCCTTGATGCGGAAGTCGCGAAAAAAGAGAACCGCCCGACGCCGGAGACGATGAAAAAACATGAAGAAGCCCGAAACGCATGGCTGGTCAAAACAAAACATGCACGCCCGGAGATTCCGGGGTATGATCGGGAGATGGCCAGGCGCCAATTCCCTAAAACGGTTTCCTCCTGGAACGGTTTTCTGCGGGAGGAGTTTACCATAGGAGGCCGCAGGGCATTCATCGTCTTTCCCGACAAGCCTGCTGCCCCAGGAAAAGAACAGTTGTGGATATGGCGCCCGCAATTTTTCGATTATAAGCCTGTCGCGGATCTTGAATTGGTGAAACGCGGTTACGCGGCGGTATTTATCAGCATGGAAGACCTTTACGGTTCTCCCAAGGCCATGGGGGTTATGGATCAATTTTACAAGTACCTGGTGGATGAACGCCAATTTTCCGGAAAACCGGTATTGATCGGACTGAGCCGTGGAGGCCTTTATGCGCTGAACTGGGCGGAAAAGAATCCTTTGTGCGTGGCTGGAGTTTATGTGGATGCCCCCGTCTGTGATTTCAAAAGCTGGCCGGCGGGCAGAGGCAAGGGCAAAGGTTCGCCGGATGACTGGAACAAATGCCTGCGCGCTTATGGCTTTAATGAACAGCAGGCTTTGTCCTATCAAGGTAATCCCGTGGACAATATGCGCGGCATGGCTAAAGCCGGAATTCCTTTGTTGTTCATTTCCCGGACGGAAGATGATGTAGTCCCTATTGAAGAGAATACGGATATTTTCGCCAAGCGTTACGCCAGGCTGGGAGGCCCCGTAAAAGTTGTCCGCCGTCCCGGCGGCCACCATCCGCACGGTTTTGACAACCCTGCCCATATTGTAGACTTTGTTCTTTCCGTTACCGGACAGCCTGTCCCCTTGCGCATTGCGTGCCTGGGAGACAGCAATACGTTCGGGGCGGGAGTGGCCGGAGCCAATAAGGACGTTTTACGCTGGAGCCATCTTCTGGAGCAAAAGCTGAAGAAGGAATTCAAACAGAAGGAAGTGGATGTGCTGAATTGTGGGATAAACGGGCGTACCCTTTTAACCAGGGGGGACCTTCCGTATATCAAAACAGGCGAGTACCGGAACGCGCTCAATTCTCATGCGCAGATTGCCATTATCGCTTTAGGCACCAATGACGCCAAACCGCAGAACAGGAAATTCCTGTCCGAGTTTAAGCAGAATTATTCCGACATCATCGCCAAACTGAGGGAAAACATGCCCGGCATTCAAATCTATTGCGCAATACCTCTTCCCTCATGGCAGTCTCCCAGCCAAATTGACAAGGAAACGGTGGAAACTAAGATCGTCCCTCTTGTGAAGCAGGTCGCGAGGGATAACCAATGTAAAACCATCGACTTCTTTACCCCTTTTCAGAATAAACCGGAACTTTTTCCCGATGGCGTTCATCCCGATGCCAATGGGCAGGTGATCATGGCTGATATTGCATTCCGGGAACTTCTGAAAAAATAACCTTTAATTCAGTAAACAAAAAATAATGATGAACACTAAACTATCGGCAATCACAGGTTCGGTTCTCCTGCTGTCAGCCCCGTTGCAGGGATTTTCCGCGACAACCCATCCGGATTCCTGCATTAACCGGGATTGGAAAAAAGAGATTCCCCTTCCGGTGCATCCAAACCGGGAAATGGTGGATCTTTATCATAAGACATGGGAAATTGCGGCAGGCCGCGTCAGAAAAGGGCCGGAAGGCCTTCCCGCGTCCCCTTATATGGATGAGAATTGCTATGAAGATCAAATATGGATATGGGATACCTGTTTCATGGTGCTTTTCGCCAAATATGCGCCCAGGTCATTTCCCGGAGTTGAGAGTTTGGATAACCTTTACAAGCCTGTTCACGAAAAAGCCGTTACTCCGCTTAAGGTCCATTTGGTGGACAATCCCCCGTTATTTGCGTGGGTGGAGAAAGAATATTTTGACTTCACCGGTGATAAGAACCGCCTGGATGATCTCTTGAATAAGAAGCAATATCTGCAAAAGCACTTCAACTGGTTTGCCCAGGCCAAATCAGGGGAACGGTTTGCGTGTTCTCCTCAGAACATCCACTTGAATTCCATCGGCGCTGACGGATTTACCTGGACGGGGGGAGCGAGCGGAATGGATAATACTCCCCGCGGGCGTGACGCCGGCGGCTATCGTAACGTTTTATGGGTGGATGCCATTTCCCAGCAGGCGCTCAGCGCCCGCTGCATTGCCGATATGGAGCAGGCTCTGGGCAATGCGGACGAAGCTAAGAAATGGAATATTGAATATGAAGCGCTTAAGAACAAGATTAACCATCTTTACTGGGATAAGAAGGAGGGATTTTACTACGATGTAACCATCTCGGACAAACAGCCCTGCCGCGTTAAAACCATTGCATCCTACTGGCCCCTTCTGGCTCAGGTCGCCTCCAGGGAACAGGCTCAAAGCATGGTCAGGCATTTGATGAATCCCGAAGAATTCGGAGGCAGTTATCCGACTCCTTCCCTGGCCCGTTCAGATAAGGATTATCATCATCAGACCGGGGATTATTGGAGAGGGGGGATTTGGCTGCCGACGACGTATATGACCATTAAGGCTATTGAAAAGTATGGCTATCATGAAGAAGCCGACGCTATTGCCGAGAAGGTTATCAGCCAGCAGCTTGCCGCTTACAGGAACATAGAGCCGCATACCATCTGGGAGTGCTATAGCCCAAGCGGAAATGCTCCTTCCACGGAACACGGACGCCGTGTAAGACCGGAATTTTGCGGCTGGTCAGCCCTAGGGCCGATTTCCCTGTTTATTGAAAATGTGCTGGGATTCAAGGAAGTGTCCGCAGCCAGAAAAGAAGTGCGGTGGAGGTTGAAAAAAAACAAGGGCCGTCATGGGATCAAAAATTTGAGATTTGGCGGCATTGCAACCGATATTGTTTTTGATGGGAAAGGCACGGTATCGGTCAGGTCGAATGCCTCTTACTCTTTAATCATTAATGACAGTAATTATTCAGTGAAGAAAGGGGATACTGAAATTCAACTGTAAGGGCTTTTCAGGAAGGTCAACAAGGGGGTGCCCCGGAATGTTACTGGAGAGGTAATGCTGCCTGCCGTTTTAACAAGGGGAACAAGCTTCCTCCATATGCTTTACGGAAATTTTCTGATAAAGGGTATGGGTCTGCCCGGGAGCAAGGGAAATGGAACGGGGCGCCGCATTCCCCGTTTCAATGCACAGGAATTTATTCCAGGATTCCGCGCCCAGGTCCGCCATGTTGCCGGCGCCCTGTTGTCCGGGATTCCAGACGATGACGGAAGAGGCATGGTTCCGCTCCACCGTGATGGCACGGTTCAACATAAGGTCTTCCAGTATTGTTTTTCCCGAATAGGAAGGGATGTCGTAAACGCGGTCCAGACACCCCAACGGCGCCAGCGGGCGTTCTCCGTGTTTCATGGGCTGGGCGGCTTCTTCCCGGAACGGGATGTCTTCCAGCCCGTGAACGCGGCATTTGGTCAGGTTGCCGACGGCAAAATAGTTGTGGAAGGCTTCCGTGAGTTTGCAGGGCTGCGTGCGCGCCGTGGTTTCCAGTTTCATGGTCAGCGTGCTGCCCAGTGTAAGGCGCAGGATGGCGGCGGGATAGGATTCCTCTTCCGGATAGAAAGCGAGGGAAAGCAGGACATTGCCGCGCTTGTCCATTTCCTGGTGGTGGAGGCGCCATTCCGAAATGCGCGCTATGCCGTGGGACGGCGCGCCTTTCCGGGGGCCGAACCAGGGCCAGCAGACGGGAATTCCTCCGCGGATGGCTTTGCCGGGGGCAAAGGCTGCATTGGGAGAAAGAAAGAGGCATTCCTCATGCCCTTCCGGCTTCCATGAGGTGAGGTGCGCTCCCTGAAGGCACAGGGATGCCGTGCAGAGCGGTGTTGCCACGTCCAGGAAAGAAAGGCCCTGGGTTGTTGTGCGCCGGGAGATCATGGCTGAAGGCGTTCAATGGTCCAGGAACCGTTTTCCTGAAGTTTGTACATGAAACGGTCATGCACGCGGCCGGGGCCGCCCTGCCAGAATTCAAAGGTGTCCGGGATGATTCGGTAGCCGCCCCAGAAGGAGGGCAGGGGAATTTCCCCCTTGGAGAATTTGTTTTTCAGCTCCATCAGCTTCATTTCCAACAGTTTTCTCCCGGAGATGACGGAGCTCTGGTGTGAAACCCACGCTCCAAGCTGGGATTCCTTGGGGCGGGTGAGGAAATATTTCAGGGATTCCGCGCGGGAAACTTTAACGGCTTTTCCGTAAATGATGATCTGGCGTTCCAGCATGACCCAGGGAAGCATCATGCAGACCTGCGGATTTTCTTCAATGTCACGGGCCTTGTGGCTGCCGTAGTTGGTGAAGAAAACAAAGCCCGTCCTGTCAAAATATTTGAGCAGCACGGTGCGCAGGGACGGTCTGCCCTGCGCATCCGCCGTGGCCAGGGAAAAAGCGTTGGGTTCCGGAATATCCGCTTTCAGGGCCTGTTCAAACCAGGTTTGAAATTGTTCAAAGGGATTTTCCGCCAGATCTTTTCTGTGCAGCTGGCCTTTGAGGTATTCTTCTCTGAAATTAGACAGGTCCATGACGTAGGGAATGATGAGGGGTTATTCTACGCTGAAATCCAGCCCCAGATCCAGGGAGGGGGCGGAGTGGGTCACATAGCCTACGGAGACAAAATCTACGCCGGATTCCGCAATGGCGGCTACCGTGTCCAGATGAACGCCTCCGCTGGCCTCCATCAGGGGGGTGGTGCGTTCTCCGCGCATGGCGACGGCCTGTTTCAGCATTTCCGGCGTCATATTGTCCAGAAGGATATGGTCCACGCCTTCCAGTTTAAGGAAGGTAGCCACCTGTTCCAGGGTGTCCGCTTCCAGCTGGATTTCCACGCCGGGCTTTTCCTTCCGCAGCCTGTTGATGCATTCCTGAAGGTGTCCCGTATTCCCGTCCGTCATCAGGTGGTTGTCTTTCACCATGGCGCGGTCATAAAGGCCCATGCGGTGGTTGGTGCCTCCGCCATGAACGACGGCCGCTTTTTCCAGCAGACGGTAACCGGGGGTGGTTTTGCGGGTATCCAGAATGCGGGCGCTGGTGTGGGAAACGGCTTTCACGTATTGTCTGGTGAGCGTAGCTACTCCGGAAAGACGCTGGATGAAGTTAAGGGCGGTGCGTTCCGCCCCCAGGATGGAGCGGGCGGAGCCTTCAATGAGCATCACCACGGCGCCGGGCGCCACGGCTTCCCCGTCGTGCAGGTAAACTTCCACCTTCAGGGAGGGATCCACCTTGCGGAAAACTTCCGCCGCGACATTGACGCCGGAAAGAACGCCTTTTTTCCGGGGAGTCAAAATAGCCCTGGCTGTCAGATGTTCCGGGACGAAATAGGTGGAAGTCACGTCGCCGGAGCCGAAGTCTTCGGCCAGCGCCAGATTGATCAGGGTTTCTACGTTGTCGGATACGGTTTCTGAGGACATGAAAGAAGAAGCGGCTTAATATTCGCGGTTAAGAAGATAATTGGCCAGTTCCACCAGGCGGGCGCGGCGTTCTTCCGGGAAGATCATCAGGGCATCCAGAGCCGCTTGGGTGCGGCATTTGGCTTCGGAACGGGCGCCATCCAGGCCGATCAGGGACGGACAGGTGGATTTCCGGGAATTGACGTCCTTGCCGGCGGTCTTGCCGAGTTTTTCCGTGGACGCCGTCAGATCCAGAATGTCGTCAATCACCTGGAAAGCCAGTCCCAGGTTGTAACCGAAGTCCGTCAGAGCTTCCAACTGGGCTTCCGTGGCGTTTGCGGACATGCCGCCGAAGCGAAGGGCCGTGGTCAGCAGGGCGGCCGTCTTCCCTTCGTACACGGTGCGCACTTCCGGCTCGGAGAGCTGCTTGCGCTCTCCCTCCAAATCCAGAATCTGGCCTCCAATGAGCATGGTGCTGCCGCCGGTGGCTGCCAGTTCCCTTACGTAGTCCCTGACGGTATAGCGTTCCGTGTCGTCCACCTGGGCGATTACGGCAAAAGCTTCCGTCAGCAGAGCGTCTCCCGCCAGAATGGCGACGCCTTCTCCGAAAGCCTTGTGGCTGGTGGGCTTCCCGCGGCGCAAATCATCGTTGTCCATGGCTGGCAGGTCGTCATGGATGAGGGAGTACGTATGCATCATTTCCACGGCGCAGGCGGGAACCAGGGCGTCCACCGCCAGGCCTCCGCAGGCCTCCGCCGCCGCCAGGCAAAGGACGGGGCGCATTCTTTTCCCACCCGCAAATATGCTGTAGCGCATGGCTTTATGGATGGTTTCGGGACTTTCGTCCTCTGCGGGCAACAGCCTGTCCAGCGCCGCGTCAATCAGGGCGCATTGTTCCGTGATGTAGTCGTTCAGAGATTGTTCACACATGGCGTTATGGGATAGGTGCGGGGGAGGAAGCGGTTCAGCGGTTGACCAGCAATTCCGCGATTTGTACGGCGTTGAGGGCGGCTCCTTTCCGGACCTGGTCGCCCACGACCCAGAGGGTCAGGGCATTGTCGATCGCCATGTCCATGCGCATGCGCCCCACGTAGCAGGTGTCTCCGTTGGTGCTGTCCAGCGGGGTAGGCCACACGCCCTCCGCAGGGTTGTCCATCAGGGCGACTCCGGGTTTGCCTTTATAGGCGCTGCGGGCCGTTTCCACGTCCACGGGTTTTTCAAACTGGGCGGTAACGGCGATGGAATGGGAACGGTAAACGGGCACGCGTACGCAGGTGCATGTTACCTTGAGTTCGGGCAGGGAGAGAATTTTACGGCCTTCATTGAGCATTTTAAGCTCTTCCTTGGTATAGCCGTTTTCCGCAAAGGAGTCGATCTGGGGAAGAAGGTTGAAGGCTATCTGGTGAGGATAAACATTTTTCACTACAGGGTGGCCGTCCACGACGGCGCGAACCTGGGCTTCCAGTTCCGCGATGCCGTGCTGGCCGCTGCCGGAAACCGCCTGGTAACTGGAGGCAATGACGGTTTTCAACCCGAAACGCTGATGCAGAGGGAAGAGGGCCATCAACGTGATGATGGTGGTGCAGTTCGGGTTGGCGATGATATTGCGGGGGTGGTTGAAAGCCGCTTCCGGGTTGATTTCCGGCACCACCAGGGGCACGTCCGGCTCCTGCCGGAAGGCGGAGGAATTATCAATGACCACGCAGCCCGCAGCAGCCGCGACAGGAGCGAATTTCAGGGAAATGCCTCCGCCTGCGCTGAACAGGGCGATGTCCACCCCATCAAAGGATTTTTCCGTCAATTCTTCCACAGTCAGCATTTTCCCGCGGAAAGCAACCTGTTTTCCGGCGGACCGGGCGGAGGCCAGAAGCTTCAGGGAACCTACGGGAAAATTGCGTGTTTCCAGGCAGGACAGGATTTCAACGCCCACCGCTCCGGTGGCGCCGACGATGGCAACATGGGGTGCTTGGTTCATGATTGTTGTCAGAGAATGACGGATGTTTTCCGTCCGCCCTCATTATACGGCAGCCCGGTCATATGGCAATACGATTGCAAGCCTTCAGGCTTAAAAATGAAAAAACTGCCCGAGATTTTACACCTCGGACAGTTGTTGAAAAACGGGAAAGATCGTGTTTTTTATTTCAGCGCTCAAGTCCAAGGACAAGTTCATATCTGTTTGACTCAGGCTGGAGGCGTGGTCGGCCAGTTGGCTGATTTGCCATTTTCCGTCTGGAAAACGATGTTAAGGGGCGCGAAGTTGACGCTAAATCTCCGCTGTTGATATCTTCTGGCCAGACAATGCAAGGTATTGTAGAAAATATCCTTTCTACAGTAGCGTCCCCCTTTATGTGACTTGTAGTTGCTATGGGGCATTTCAACGCCGCAACGCAACGCCGTAAACCTGAAGAGAATTAATCGGGAAGCGGTTTTTGAAGGAAAAGGGCGGTGCAAGACTGCTATTTAACCCATTTTCCCGCGCCTTCCGGCAGCCTGCCGTCAGAGACGGGGCCGTAGCGGGTGGATTCCGTGTTGCCCCAGAGGGGGACGCCTATGATGCGCTTCCACCAGCGGGACATGCTGGCCCCCGTATAGCAGCCGAAGCTCCAGCAATCGGACTGCGGCGTGAAAATATCCCGCCGTATCCTGTTCAGGTCCGTCTCATGGATCCATTCCGTGGAAACGGCCATGATATTGTTGCCGTAATCCAGCATCCACGCATAGCAGTTGGAATGGCCGAAGTAGTAAAAGGATTCCACCTTGTCGCCGCGGAAGCGCGGGGAGGCATTCAGCGCCCGGATGGCCTGGTCGGCGCTGTCCGCCCAGACGAGCTTGATTTTGTACTTGGAAGCCAGGTCCGCAATCCAGCGGGTGTAAGGTTTGCCGTCTTCCTTCCCCCGGGTTGCGTAACCGGGGCGGTAAACAATCCAGGTGATTCTGGCGGCAGGGTCTTGCTGCTGGATCTGGGCGATGCGAATGGTGGAGGCCCTGACAAAGTTGGCCCACCAGTTGTCATGCCTGTCAGGCTGTATTCTCAGTCCTTCCCATTGCCTGAGCGCGGGGCCGCCGCACATGACGACGTGAACGGCCCGGGACAGTCCCGTGCCGCCCAGCAACAGGGCCAGAGCGAGAAAGAGGCGTGAAAGCATGACCGCACCCTACCTTTGCTCCCCGTATCTGTCAATCCGGCGGAGCGTTTTTTACGGGAACAGACGCGCTTGGAAAACCAAGGGAGGATGTTCTTGCCTTCTCAGCAATTCACCACGTTGACGGCCAAGCCGCCCTGGGCGGTCTCCTTGTATTTGGATTGCATGTCCCTTCCGGTATCCAGCATGGTGCGGATGACTTTGTCCAGCGGGACAAAATGGGCGCCCGTTCCGCCCAGGGCCATGCGGGCGGCGTTGATGGCCTTGATGGCGGCAATGGCGTTGCGTTCGATGCAGGGTATCTGGACGAGGCCCGCAATAGGATCGCAGGTGAGCCCCAGATTGTGTTCCATGCCTATTTCCGCGGCGTTTTCCACCTGGTGGGGAGTTCCCCCCAGGTACTCCGCAAGCGCGGCGGCAGCCATGGAACAGGCTACGCCCACTTCTCCCTGGCAGCCTACGTCCGCGCCGGAAATGGAGGCGTTTTTCTTGTACAGGATGGCGATCCCCCCGGCGGTGAGCAGGAAACGATGCACGGCATCCGGGTACGGTGAAACACAGAATTTGGTGGCGTAATTAAGAACGGCCGGAACAATTCCCGCCGCTCCATTGGTCGGCGCGGTGACGATGCGGCCGCCAGCCGCGTTTTCCTCACTTACGGCAATGGCGTACAGATTGATCCAGTCCATAATGGAGAGAGGATCTTTCAAGGCCGATTCTCCGTGCACCAGAAGATTTTTGCGCAAAGTTTTGGCCCGGCGCGGAACCTGCAGAACGCCCGGCAGATTGCCGCGCGCGCTCATGCCGTTGGAGATGGACTGCTTCATCGTCGTCCAGATCAGATCCAGTTGTTCACGGACTTCCCGTTCCGGGAGCATGGCGCATTCGTTCGCCATGACAATGGAGGAAAGAGGGCATCCGCGCTCATCAGCCATGTGCAGCAGTTCATCCGCGGATTCATAAGGAAAAGGAAAGGTTTCCCGTTCCTTTTCCTCCGGATGCAGAAGTTCCTGTTCGGAAGAGACGAACCCGCCCCCCGTGGAATAAAATACCGCATCTTCAACCGGTTCTCCGTCCCGGTTGACGGCAGTGAACTGCATCCCGTTCGGATGCAGGCGCAGGGGCTGGTAGTGGGAAAGATCTAGGTCGCGGGAAGGAGAGAAACGGACGGTTTTTTCTTCCGTGACGGATAACGTTTCCTGCTGGTGCAGGCGGGCGATTTTACCGGGAATGCTGCGCGGCTCCACCGTATGGGGTTCCTCTCCCAGCAGCCCCAGCATGATGGCCGTATCCGTGCCGTGCCCATGTCCGGTAGCAGCCAGGGAGCCGTAGCATTCGCAGCGGATGCCTGAGATTTCCGCCAAACGCGGGGAGTGGCGTATTTGTTCCAGAAAGCGGTGCGCCGCCCGCATGGGCCCTACGGTATGGGAGGATGAGGGACCTATGCCGATGCTGAAAAGCTCAAAAATGCTGTAATGGTGCATGTCCGTTTTCCTGTAGCGGGGAAGGGCCGGAATTCCCAATGGGACTTCCGGCCCGTTCCGAAAGATGGGTTTACAGCCCCAGCAGGTAGCGTTCCGCTTCAATGGCGGCGCTGCAGCCCATCCCGGCGGAAGAAATGGCCTGGCGGTAATGAGGGTCCGCCACGTCTCCGGCAGCGAACAATCCCGGCGTCCTGGTCGCCATCAGCCCTGTTTCCCGGATGATGTAGCCGGCATCGTCCCGGTCCACCAGATCTCCCAGGAAAGAAGTGTTCGGCGTGTGCCCGATCGCCATGAAGACGCATTTGACGGGAAGCTCCGTTTCATCCCCTTCCACTACGTCCTTCAGCATGACGGCTTCCAGTTCTCCCTTGTCGTCCGTCTTATAGCTTACGATGGTGGAATTCCACATGGGGAAAATCTTTTCATTGGACAGCGTCCGTTCCGCCATGATTTTGGAAGCGCGGAGCGTGTCGCGGCGGTGGATCAGATACACCCGGGAGGCGAAGCGCGTCAGGAACATGGCTTCTTCACAGGCGCTGTCTCCTCCGCCAACCACGCACACAGGCACGTCACGGTAAAAGGCTCCGTCACAGGTCGCGCAGGCGGTGAGGCCGTGGCCTACCAGCCCTTCCTCTCCCGGGATGCCCAGATAGCGGGCGGACGCCCCCGTAGCTACAATGATGCTCCGGGTTTCGTAATTCTGGCCGCTGGTCTTCACGGTGAACAGTCCGGTGGCTTCATCCCTGACGACGCTCTTGACGTCCTCATATGCAAACCGGGTGCCGAATTTTTCCGCCTGCTGCTGCATCAGGAACATCAGGTCCGGCCCCATCACGCCGTCCGGAAAGCCGGGGAAGTTTTCCACTTCCGTCGTGGTGGTCAGCTGGCCGCCGATTTGAGAACCCGTGATCAGAAGCGGAGAGAGGTTGGCGCGGGCGGTGTAAATGGCCGCCGTGTAGCCGGCGCAACCGGCGCCGATGATAATGACTTGTTCGCTCATAATAGTATGTATGTCCGTTGCCATGGTAAAGGGGGCGTGCCTGTTTTGCGAGTAGATTTTGCGCTATGCGGCGACAGTGCGGCGACCTGTAATCCGGCGGTTGCGGAAAAGAACCGTCTGCATGTATTCCGGGCGACGAATGCAATATTCTGGCCCTGTCTGCGGGAAGATTGCCCGGCCGCGTGCCTTTCAAGAACAATCCGTCAAGAAGGACAGGGATTTCCTTGTCGCCGTATCCGGCGTGCGGGGATATTTTTCTTCCTTCTCCTGGGCTGGGAAACGCTGCATCAATTTGAGCCGGAACAGCTGGTTGTATGACTGGGGAAGGCTTTCCGGGGGGCTTGCCGAACGGAGACGGGTGTGGTTGGATATGGTTCATGACGTCGGAATTGCTGACCAAGCGCCGTGTGACGGGTGTGGATGATCCGTTATTCCTGGATTCTCTGGATATTTACCGGACAAGTTTTCCTGTGCATGAACAGCGAAGGGTGCAGGATTTTCCGCTGGCGTTTCAAGATCCCGGTTTTTGTTATGAAGTATTTTTAAATGGGGAAGGCCGGGTGGTTGCGATGCTGGTGACGTGGCGTCGGGAACAATTCGTGTATCTGGAGTATTTTGCCGTGGCTGCCACCCTGCGCGGCCGGGGCGCTGGGCAAAGGATTCTGGAAGAATTGAGGGATGCGTTTCCGCGCAAAGTTATTCTGGAAATTGATCCTCCGGAGGACGGGATTTCACGCCGGAGGCTGGGGTTTTATCAGAGGCACGGCTTTGTTCCCAATCCGCAGTTTGATTATGTCCATCCTCCTTATACGGATGAGGGCGAATCTTTTCCGCTTCTGTTGATGACGCATGGAGATCTGCTGGATGAGGAGACATACCGGAGCTTTGTGGATTTCCACCATCGTCACGTAGTGGCAAGGTGAATGAATGACCGGGAAAAATCCGCGCCATGAGGGATTTTTCCTCCCCCTTGAGGCGAATTATTCTAGGGGGGCTTGCTGATATGAGCCGGTAGGGCATCAGGCGCATGCTGCGGTTTTGCCTGTTTAAGGAATGCCCCTGTTCCTTTCCGGAGTACGATGCGTGGCGGCGTTCCTTATGCCCGGTAAACGCCCCTGGGCCCGTGTTTTCTGAAAACATGCGGCGGGTTGGGATACGCCGGAAGAATCAGCTCCATGCCCGGTCCACGGTCTCCTGTTCTTCCGGGGCAAGGTATCTGGAGAGCCGTTCTTTCATGCGCTGCCGGTATTCGGGAATACTCCAGGAATGAAGCGGCTGAACGGCGGAGTTGGTGAATTGCCAGGAGGGGACGGGCACGACCACGTCCAGGACTTCTCCGGCTCTGGAGGGCATCCCGGCCAGTACCGCCGCGATGGTGGGGGAAAGCTCCGGATGTTCATCCAGAAGATCCAGCAGCCAGCCGCAGCCCAGGTCCGTGGGAATGGCTTCCGTTCCGGCCAGCAGGTCCGTGAGGCGTTCGGGAGGAAGATTTTTGGAAATGAAAGACAGATAAGGGGCAAACCGCATGTCACCCAGGCTCATCAGGGCGTCCAGCGCCGGAGCCATGGACGCCTGTCCGGGGCAGGGAGAAGCGCAGATGACCTTCGCCAGTCCGGCAATTCCGGGAAACCGCTCCTCCGGCTGGGGCGCGGCCAGCGTATAAATAAGGAAAGCGGATTGCCTGCGGATATCCGGCGTCTCATCCGCCATGGCAAAAGGCAGCAGGGCCCTCCATCCGTCCCCTTTCCGCTGCCGGATAAAAGCTGCCAGTTGCAGAGCGCATTTGCGGCGGGCGTCCGGAGCGCAGCGGGATTGAAACATCTGGTAAATGGTGACGCCTTCTTCTTCTCTTCCCGTTTCATTGCAGGTGACCAGTCCATAGGCGATCATGGCCAGAGGCCATTGATCCGGACCGATTTCCCCCCTGCGGGAGGGATCCATGACAAGGGCGGCAAGCCGCTTGATTTCCGACAAAGAGCTGGTTTGATCCTGAAAAAGGCCCATGCCCGCATGATAGCCGGAGGCGGAAACCTGCCAAGGAAAAACCGTGGATTACTTACAGGCGCCCGGAGTTTTCCGGTACGGAGCCTTTTTCTTCTTCTGGAATATAAATTGGGCAGAGTACTCTGCTGCCTGCGATTCGATGCGCAATCGCCTCATTTTTATTTTCTGAAAAAATAATTGAATAAAAAATCAATGGAAATAGAAACCCAGCGCATGGAGGGGCGTCGCGAAGCCATGTCCGCCCGGTTGAATGGAGGCGTCAAGGGTGGATCAGGTTTTCCATATTGCTTTGAACCAGGTCAACCAGGTTGTTGACGGTCATGCCCAGTTCCCGCGCCGCGCGGCGGTAAAGTTCCGGCAGGGTTTCCGGATGCCCGTCCGATTCCAGCGCCAGCCGATGGAGCGGTATGGAGGCAAGCAGACCCGGACGTTCCATTTCCCGCAGGCCTATGGAGAGAAGCCAGTTTCCCGAAGGAAGTTCCGAGCTAAGATGCAATGCTCCCGTCCAGCCGTGCAGGATAATGTTCAAACGGGGATATTTTTTCAGCATTTCCGCCAGCGTGCCCCATGCGCGGCAGCAGTGCAGGGAAGCGGGCCGGTCCAGGAGCGCGGCCAGTTCCAGATGCCGTTCCAGCGCTTCCTTCTGGAGAGGCAGCCCCGGGATGCCGCGCCGGCATTTGTCCAGCCCCGTTTCCCCAACGCCCGCATGGGGGATTTTTTTCAGCAGGGATTCCAGTCCGGGCATTTCCTCCTTCCACTCATCCGGGTTCAGGAACCAGGGATGAATGCCGAAAAAGGGCGTAACATGTTCATCCCGTTCCGCCAGAAGGGCCACCTGTTTCCAGTCCTCCGGGGAGGTGCCGCAGATGAACCGAGGCGCCGTGCCGGAAGCGAGTGCGGAGGAATGAGTGTGGGCATCCGGCAGATTCATCATTGCTTAATGGGACAACGAAGGCGCGTCCGACGGTTCAATAATATCAAAACTCTGTTTCGCCAGGCGCACGGCGGCGGCGCCCGTTTCCATTTCATCATGGATGACGTTGACAATGCCCGCGTGATGCAGGGAAGCCACTTCCGAACGGAATTTGGCGCGGGCAATCACCGTGATGTCCCCATTGGCGCCTTTGATCTGCATGTAGGTGGACAGGGCCGGGGCAGGGTCCGGGAACGTGAAGGCGATCAGCCGCGCGGTACGGACGCCTGCCAGGTCCATGGTGATTTGGTGCTGAATGTCTCCCAGAAAGGCCAGATGGCCTTCATTAAGCAGGGATTTGACGGTGTCCGCATTCAGGTCGATAATAATGCAGGGAATGCCGTATTGGGACAGGCTTTCATGAAGCCTCCTGCCTACGGGGCCGTAGCCGCAAATGATGGCGTGCTCCCTGATGCCTTCCATGCGCGTGATCAGGGTTTCCACGTTGAGGCGTTCCCGTTTTGTTTTCAACCCGGGAATGCGCACCAGCAGCGGGGTGAGTTTCCGTGCCGCTTTCATCAGCAGCGGAGTCATGCCCATGGAGACGGCGGCAATGGCGTAAACGTTGGTGGTCACCAGAGCCGGGATGGGGGAGATCTCCTGCATGAAGGGGATGAGCACCAGGGAAAATTCCCCCACATTGGTGAGCGCGGTGGAGGCCATGATGCCCATGCGGCCGGGGATTTTCAGGAAACTTGCGGCTGTAAGGCAGGCTATGAATTTAATCGCGAGGACAAAGGCGGTGAAGGTCGCCACCTGTCCGATGTGTTGCCACAGTCCGTCAATGTCGATCAACAGCCCGGCGGACACGAAGAAAATGGTCAGGAACAGGTCCTTGAAGGGGAGCACTTCGCTGAGGACCCGGTGGCTGTAGTAGGACCCGCTGACGAAGAGGCCGGCGGTGAAAGCGCCCAGGGCGATGCTCAGGCCCAGCAGGCTGGCGAGCATGGCAATTCCCGAACAGATGGCGAACACCATCAGGGTGAAGAGTTCCCGGCTTTTGGTCCGGGCGACGGCCAGCATGATGCGCGGAAGCAGGTAACGGCCGATCAGCCAGGCGGCCCCCAGGAAGACGAGCCCCCGCAGCACGGCCATGCCGATGTTGAGCGCTGTTTCCCAAGAGTCGGGCGTGACGGTAAAGATCTGCGGCATGATCGCCACCAGCATGATGGCGGCGATGTCCTGGAACAGGGCGATTCCCACCGCCATTTTTGCCCCGGAGGTTCCGCTCAGGCCGAATTCCTGGAAGGATTTCAGAGCCACCGCTGTGGAGGAAAGCCCCATAATGGCCCCGACCGTCAGGGAGTGGCTCATGTCCATGCCTGTGGCGTAATGGAGCCCCAGGCCGAAAGCGGCGGTGCAGATGAACATTTGAATACCGCCGCCGACTAGGGCGGTTTTACGCAGATGTTTGAGTTCGTCAACGGAGAATTCGAGCCCCAGCGTGAACATGAGCAGGATAATGCCTACCTCGGAAAGGGCCTGGATGCTGACGTCGGAATTGGGGATGTGGTCCAGAATGCCGCAGTTGGCCAGAATTACCCCGCAAATGAAGTATCCTGCCAGCAGGGACTGCCGGAAGTGGGCCAGAATGAGGGCAATCGCGATGATGCCCATGAAGACGACAGTAAGCAGGGTAAAGAAGGGAGGCGCGTCATTAGGGCCTCCGGAAGCCAGCAGAGAGAAAACCATGGCGGTCGGGTCGGGAAGTTAGGGAATGGTAATGAGGTTGATTTCCGGCGGGCAGTTGAAGCGGCCCGGCCCCAGGTAGCCTATGCCGCGGGTGACGAAGACCTGCTTGTCCTCATAGGAATGGAAACCGGAGTTCATGGTTTCCCCTTCCGACGCCAATAGCGGGGCGGAAAAGAATGGCAGTCTGATCTGGCCCCCATGCGTATGGCCGGAAAGCATCAGGTCCCAGCGGTAATTTCCCAGCAGTTCCCTTCCTCTGGGGTTGTGGCTCAGAACGATGGTTGGCATGGGGGAGTTTTCCTCCAATCCGCGCGGGGTCATGCACCGGTCCGGGAAAAAGTCCCCCTCCCGCAGGTCTCCCAGCCCCACCAGCTTGAATTCCACGTTTTTCAGTCTGGGAATGGAGACGAAAGCTGCGGAATTCCTGAGCAGGGTGAACCCGCCTTCCTTCAGGATTCGCTCCACGTTGTCCGCCAGGGCCATGTCGTGGTTGCCCAGGCATGCGTAGGCCGGAGCGACGGAGGAGAGGCGTTTCATCTGGGCGATGTAGTCGCCTGCATGGGTGACCCGCAGAAAATCCGTGTACAGATCTCCCAGAAACACGATCATGTCCGGTCTGGCCTGTTCCGCCATTGTTGCCGCCTGTTCCAGCAGGGGCAGGTTGGTGTGGATGTCTGACAGAACCAGGATACGCAGGCCGGAAAGGCCGGGCATACATCCGGCAGGGGCTGCGTTTTCATTGAATTCCAGATGGTTGGCCTCCCAGTGCATGTAGGAGGCCAGCAGGGAGCCCAGCAGAATGGCTGCCGCGGCCGCATACAGGCATTTACGGAACAGGGAACGTTTTTTGGGGGCAGGGGTGGCGGTCATGATTGGGAAGGATTGAGAATGGTCAGTTCCGGCAGGGTGAACAATCCGTTGCGGCGCACCAGCTTCCCGTCCAGGTAAATATCTCCTCCCCCGGCAGCCTCCGTCTGGAGGCATACCATGTCCCAGTGAATGCGGGACTGGTTGCCGTTGTCCGCCACGTGGTAGGCCTGCCCCGGCGTCAAGTGGAAGGAGCCGGAGATTTTTTCATCAAACAGGATGTTGCGCATGGGGCGTGTGATAGCCGGATTGACGCCGAAGGCGAATTCCCCCAACCTGCGAGCGCCGGGATCCGTGTCAAGAATAGCGTTGAGTTCTCCTGTTTTTTCTCCCGCTTCCGCATGCACGATCAGTCCGTTTTTCAGCGTCAGGCGGATGTTGTCAAAGGGAATACCCTGGAACAGGCTAGGCGTATTGAAGGCTATATGGCCGTTGGCGCTGTCGATGACGGGGGCGGTAAACACCTCTCCGTCCGGCAGGTTGCATTCCCCCGCGCACGGGATGGCCGGCAATCCCTTAATGGAAAAGGAAATATCCGTTCCCGGCCCGGTGATTTTCACGTATTCAGCCTTTTCCATCATGGCGGCCAGCGTCCGCATGGCGGGACGCAGGGCGGCGTAATCCATCAGGCAGGTATGGAAATAGAAGTCTTCAAATTCTTCCGTGCTCATGGCAGCCTGCTGGGCCATGCCCCGGACGGCCAGCGCAGCCCGCACCAGCGCGTATGGCGGATGCGCCGCTGGGAGACGGGATTCAGGGCTTTCATGGCGGCGGCCATGTTTTCCTGCGGAACGGAGGACAGTTCAAAGGCGTTTTCTCCGCCGCGGATTTCAATGTAGGCGTCCATGTCCTCCATTTCCGCCAGGCGGTGGCGGCCGATGATACCGTATTGTTCTTCTGTGGCTCCTGAGAGCATTTCCCTGTTCAGGCGGGACTGGTTCAGGCGCAGAAAGGGCATGGCTCCCGCCTTCCTCACCTCCCGGATGAGGGTTATTCCCATTTCTTCCGGAATATCCGTCAGTTCCAGCAGAACCCTGTCTCCGGGGCGCAAGGAGGTGGAATACCCTGCAAGCTGGACGGCCAGGGCCTGAAAACGGGGGTCTCTCATGTCTTTATTAGGCAAATACGGCAGCCTTTTTGTCAAGCCGGAGACTTGCCACGGGCAAAAAACTGTGGTTTCATCCCCCGGATGTCCAGATTGCCCAAGTTAGGAATACTCGGTTCCGGTTCCGGTTCCAATTGCCAGTCCATTTATGATGCCATCCAGTCCGGTTCCCTCCGGGCGGAAATCGCCGTGGTGATGTCTGACAATCCGGACGCCTTCATTCTGGAACGCGCCCGCTCCTGGGGCATCCCGGCGGAGGTGATCGATTGCGGAGGGTTTAAGACCAAATTCCCGGAGGAATCCCAGGCATCCGTTGCCGCGCGCCTGAAGGAATACGGCGTGGATTGCGTTTGCCTGGCCGGATTCATGCGCCTGGTGAAACATCCTCTGCTGAAGGAATTTCCTTCCCGTATCCTGAACATCCATCCTTCCCTTCTTCCTGCTTTTCCGGGGCTTCATGCCTGGGAGCAGGCCGTGAACGCCGGGGTGGCGGAGAGCGGCTGCACCGTCCATTATGTGGATGACGGAATGGATACCGGTCCCATCCTGGGCCAGGCCCGCGTGCCCGTGCTGCCGGGGGATACGCCGGAAAGCCTTCACGCCCGCATTCAGGAGCAGGAGCACACCCTTTATCCCGCCATGATCGCCCGCGTTTTGAAGACGCTGGCATGACCTGCCGCTCCTTTGATCCGGACAGCAATCCGGCTTTCTGCCGGGAGAGGATGACAGGATGACGGATTCTCTTGTCTTGTGCTGTGAACGGAATCCGTTAAAAAGGAGTCTTCTTTTTCAAAGAAAGGATAAAAATACCATGAAGATGAACCCTTCCATCGCCCTGTTTGCCGTTTCCGCCCTTTTGGCGGGTGCGGCGGGCGCGCAAGAAAAGGCTGCCGAAGTTCCGGCGGCCGACCAACCCAAACAAGAGAAAGAAATTACTGTGTCTCCCGAACAGATGAAAAAGGACCTGGGCTATTTTCTGGGTTTCCAGAGCGGTCAGCAGCTTGGTTCCATTCCTACCCTGACCTTTGACGACCTGGACCAGGAATCCTTCCTGCAGGGCATCAAGGACGGCATGGTCCGCAAGCCCGCCAAGGACCAGGAACAGCTGAAGCCCGCCCTGGATGCGTTCCAGAAGCAGATAGATGAACGCATTTCCGCCAAGGCCAAGGCCAATTTGGAGGCCAGCAAGAAGTTCATGGAGGAAAACGGCAAAAAGGAAGGCGTTACTACGACGAAGTCCGGCCTCCAGTACAAGATTGTGAACAAGGGCGGCGAAGAAAAATTTGATGAAAAGAAGTTCAAGAACCCCATGTTCAAGGTGAAGTACAAGGGCACGCTGCTGGACGGCACCGTGTTTGACGACACCAAAGGCAAATCCGTGGAACTTCCCCTCCAGGTCATCCCCGGCTTTGCCGAAGCGCTGACGACGATGCCCGTCGGCTCCAAATGGATTGTTTACATTCCTTCCGAGCTGGCTTACGGGGAAAACACTCCCGGCGCTCCGATTGAACCCAATTCACCGCTCATCTTTGATCTGGAACTGGACGGCATTTCGGAAGCTCCTGCCCCCCAGGGCGGCCCCATGAGCATTTCTCCGGAACAGCTTCAGGAGATGCTTAAGCAAAGCGGCGCCCAGCAGCAGTAAGGAAAAAATAGTTTAAGCCAGGGCCGTTCCCGGGAGGGAACGGCCTTTTTGTTTTTATCTGTACCTCTTTCATCAGGAACGCGAATGGGCAGACGGGGAATTTATAATCCTGCTTCTTTCCTTAATCCATGTATATTGCTTGTAATGAAAGAATGATGATTTTGTCCTTCTGGATATGGTGGTAGATATGTTGGACAGGCGGATGATATTTGTTTCCCATTATTTGTTTAATGTGAGCTTTTTTCGAAAATTGGCTTGCCAACGGATTATAAATCCGGGTATTACTGGCCACAATATCTTTGATCAGTATGAGACTTCATCTTCCTCCGTCTTTGCGTTCCGCCCTTCTCGCTTCCCTGGTTTCCTTCTCCGGCATTTACTCTTATTCCCATGCCGCAACCTCGGCGGATTTCTGGCAGATTCCCGATTTTGGCGGTCCTGATTTTACATGGACGGGGGATGGGGAAGGCGACGCCGTAGGAACGGCAGACAATTGGGAGGGAGATGCAGCTCCCTCCCGCGTGGACAATAAGGGGCCGCACTTGATTTTTAACGGCGTTGAGGTGACGGTGACGGGGAACCCTCCCAATACCTCGGACGGCGGCGGTATTTCCGTAACGGGGAACGGCAGTGTATCCGCGGGGCTGGGACAATGGGGCGGCAATGTTTACGTGGAGAAGGGCTCTACCCTTACCACCTCCTTCAGCAACCAGATCAAGAATACGGAAGCGGAAGGCCATGCCAATATTTATGTGGACGGCGCTCTGAACATGACGACTCCGGGGGGGAACCTCAATTTTGACCATGGCTCCGGTGCCGGCAATCATTACTGGCACATCGGGCTTGACGGAATGGTCAACCTGTCAAACACCACCACCATTACCAAGAACTCCAAAACCTGGAATGTGGAGGTAGTGGTTGCAAGCGCTATGGAAGAGCTTTCAGTCACCAATCGCGAGATGGTTGACGATGCCCTGATAACACGCTATTTCATGTCTACAGGGGCCGATTTAGGGGCATCCCTGGATTCCCTGCGTATTTGGAAGCAAACCGGGGACGACTCTTATGAGGCATTGACGAGAGCCGATTCCGCCGGTCAGCTGGGAGCGGACAATTTCCTGCTTGTTTCCAACGGTTCCGGCATGTCCGTGCAGTACAAGGGGGAAGGGTATAATGCAGAGACGCTGGTCTGGAATTCCAACGGCACATGGAGCAATACGGGAACGGGCTGGTACAAGCAGGGTGACGGAAACAAAACGGATACTTCCTTCCTGAATGGGGATGCCGTTATTTTCACGGCGGCGGAAGGTTCCAAAACAGTCAATTTTTCCGGAGGAATCAATGTTTCCTCCATGACGTTTGAGGCGGATTATACGCTCCTTCCCGGAGAAGGAGCCTCTCTTTCCGCCCGGGAAACGGTTTTAAGCAACGGCTCGTCCCTGACGTTGGGTGATGGGGATCACCGTTTTTCCGGATTTGAAAGTCTGGTGACGGGTGGGGAAAATTCTTCCCTCACGGTTTATATGAAAACGGATGCTTCTTCTGCGGGAAGCGTCAATTTGCTGGAGGGCTCGGCTCTTCAGAATCTTTACGTTGATGGTGCCTTGAGGCTGAGAGCTTCTGCCCAGTCAGGGACATGGATGCTTGGCGGAGCCAGCCTGCATATGATGGCGGGTTCTACCATGGTGTTCAATTCCGATGCGGGGACATCCATTGGAGCGGGGCAAACAGTAATCGCGGAGGGCAGTCTGAATGTTTATGCGCAGAATGTTTCCGACAGCAACACGTATCTTTGGAACCTGAAGGGCGGCGAGAGTGTCTCGAATGGAGATACGCTGACCTTTAACGGATCCAGCAATCCGACCGTGGCCGGCAATATCTCGTACGCCGGCAATATCGTAACCAGCTCCCAGACCGGCTCTTCCATGACGTTTACGGGAGATATCCGGGCGGAATCGTTCAAGGTCGCCCATTATTACGGCAGGATTCATATGGCTGGTAATGAATTGGCGGTCAACAAGCTGTGGGTTGGGGCCGGCGGCGGATACGACAATTCCCTTTATGGGGCCCTTGATCTTGATTCCGGCAATGTGACTACGGCAGGCCAGGTCCGGCTTGCCGAGCTGGGACATGGAGTGCTTAATGTGAACCAGGGTTCCTCACTGACTGTCTCCGGCAGCAATGATACCCATAGCACAAGCGCCAGCTTCCTGCTGGCCCACTGGGCTTATTCAGGGGAACTTAATTTGAGGGGCGGTTCCCTGACTGCATTGTCAACCTCGATGCGCCTGTCCTGGGATGGCACGGGCACGTTCAATGCCTCTTCCGGAACGGCGGATTTGCTGGGAATGAGTTTCTGGGCTTCCGGAAACGGTTCATTCCGGGGCAGTTTCCTGTTGGGCGGCGCGACATCCGGGGATGCCAGGGTGAACATAGGCTCTTCGGGCATCACCGATGTGGCGGGGGCAGCCGTTATCAAACTGGGGGAAGGCACTCTGGGAGCCCTGTCCAACTGGAGTATAGGCTATAATCCGAATTTCACGCCTTCTTATGTAGAACTTCTGGGCACGGTGAACGGGACTATCCTCGATACGCTGGATGCCAATGACCATGTCACGGGGCGTACTGTTACCTTCTCCAACGGGCTGACGGGAAACGGCAGTCTGGTGAAGGTTGGCGACGGGGTTCTGGTTCTTAACGGAACGGCCCAGGCCCCGGTCCCTGCCGAAGGAGAAACGGCAGCCGTTCCCGGCTTTACCGGAACGGTGGAATTGAGGGAAGGCGGTTTGACGGTGAAGGATTCCAGCGTTATCGGGCAGGGTTCCTTGCTGATCGGAGGCGGCCTTACCGTGAACGTTACGTCCGCGGACGGGTATGTGCTGAATGCCGGATCTACGCTGGGATCCACGGGAATTGCCGGAGGAACAGCTACTTTATCCGCCGGGTTGACGTTGAACGGAGGCGCTTTGAGCTTCAGTTCTCTTGATTCGGAAACGGCGGCTCTGACCGCTAACTCCATCAGCGGCAGTGAGGCTACGGAAGTACGGCTGGGGGTGTCTTCTCTGGAAACGGGGATTAGTTACGCATTGCTTTCCGGAGCGGGGTTGACGGAAAGTTCTTTCTTTACTTTGGGCGGAGCCGTTGCGGAGCTGTACAATGGAACGTTTTCCGTCAGCAACGGCACTCTTTACGTCAATTTGAGCGACAAGGAAGGTTTGTTGAGATGGAAGAGCGGCACCTGGAATACGGAAAGCTCGAATACCTCCTGGAGCCTTGACGGAACTCCGTCAGCTTATACTGATGGGGAAACGGTATATTTCTCCAATGGCGATGGAGTGGATAAAAATGTGACGATTGCGGGGAATGTCGCTCCAGGCAGAATTAACGTTTCCGGTACGGATTTCATTTTTACGGGTGACGGCTCCATTACCGGAGATACGACGCTGAACCTGCTGGACGGAGCTTCCCTGACCATGAACAACGCCAATTCCTATACCGGGGATACCGTTCTTGGCGATGGCAGTAAACTCGTTGTCGGCAATGCCGGCGCGCTGGGCTCCAGCACGGTCCTGTTGCAGGGGGATTCCGTTCTGGAACTGACCACGGGCACGTGGAACGGGCTGGGAACACGTTTGAACTCCAATTCCTCTGGCACGCTGAAATTGAGCGGGAACGCCTCCGGAACGACAACGGCCGCCCTGACTGGAGTCAGATATGAGCTGGGAGCCAATACCACGCTGACTCTTTCCGCCGGAACCTATGGAAATACGATTACCGGGGCCGGCACGCTGATCTCCGCGGTAGGAACGAATGTCCTTAATGGAAATGTTGATATTACAGGAGAATACAGGGTGTTGGCAACCAACGGCACGGCATGCGCCTGGACGCTGGGTTCCGGCGCTTCCGTGACGGCGGGGAGCTTTATCGGCCGCTACGAGTACAATGGAACGACTACGCTCAATATCAGCGGGGATGCCGTGATGAATATTACCGGCACCTTGAGGATTGCCCGTGACGGGAGAGGCGTCATGAATATTGGTTCAGGCGGCATGGTGCTGGCCCGGACACTGGATTTGGGACAGAACTGGGACGGAGTAAGCGCCAAGGGCGCCACCATTAATCTGAATGGCGGTTCCCTGTTCCTCGGTTCAGGCGGCATGACGGCGTCCGGAAATACCAATACGATTGCCCTGAACATGAATTCCGGGACGCTGGGCACGACGGCGGCGGAAGGCTGGTCTTCCGCCTATAACATGACCCTTGCTGGAAATGTGACGGTTGATACCCGCCAGTATGATGCGGACACCAAGTCTTACCATGACCAGGCTTCCACCGGCATCACCCTCGGAGGCGTTCTTTCCGGAGCGGGCGGCCTGACGAAAACCGGCTCCGGAACCTTGACCCTTTCCGGGCAGAATACTTATACGGGACTGACTAATGTCCAGGCAGGAACGCTGGCGTTTACAAATACGAACGCCATGACCCTGAGCAGCATTTCCATGGGTGCGGGGGCCAGGATGACGACGGCTTCCGCCCTGACGCTGAATAGCGGTGCGGCCCTCACCTTTGACATGACGGGCGTGGCGGCGAATGAGCCTGTCATTAATATCACGGCCGGGACCCTGGCTCTTGCGGATTCATCCTGTGCGCTGACGATTAACAATTATGGAGAATTGGAGGCGTCTAATTATGTCTTGGCCCAGTGGGCTGCGGCCGGAAGCCTGACGACGGATTCCTTCACATGGACGCCCGACATCACCAGGGAAGGATTCGAATATTCCGTGGTGGTGGAAAACAACCAGCTTGTGCTGAAGGTTGCAGACGTCAGCGGAGACAACGGTTTTGTATGGGACGGAGGAACGGACCGGAAGTGGATCAACACCAGCGTTGACGGCTGGACGACGAGGCAGGCGGGAGTGGATACGCTGGATAATCAGGAAATTTACTTCTCTTCCTCGGAAGCGGGTGAAGTCAAGGTTTCCGGTACTGTAACTCCCAAGAGCGTCGTTTTCAACAGCGGCTCTTACACGCTGGTCAGCGATCCTGACAACGCGGGTTCTATCGCGGATTCCACAGCTCCCACCACGCTTACCGTGAACGGTACGGCCGAGGTTGCCTTAAACCTGGCCAACACCTATACCGGAGGAACGATACTTAATGGCGGCATTCTTACCATTGGAGCTGACGGAGCGCTGGGAACGGAAGGGGATATTACATTCAACGGAGGGACACTGGCCTATGCGGATTCCTCTGCCGGTGCGGATGCGACAGGTGATGACATTTCCGGTCGTGTCAACGTGGGAGACGGAGGTTCCCTGAACGTTTCCGTGCTTGGCGCGGCGGATACCGTTTCCTGGGCCGGACTGACAGCCGACGTCATGGGGGCAGGCACTACCCTGACCAAAACGGGAGCGGGCACTCTGGCCCTTGGATATGCAGGAAATACCCTGGCCCACCTTACTGTGGAAGAGGGCACGCTCGCTTTCACGGGCGGCGCGACCATCGGCGTAAATCCGAACAATGCTACTATTGTCCGCGTCAGTGAAGGCGCTTCCCTTGCCCTCTCCGGCGGAACCGTCAACCTGCATGCCCAGCTCAATGGGGCTGGCACCGTCACGATCGGGACGGCGGATACTGCAGGTCTGGTTAATATCTCCAATACGGGCAATACCGGCTTCACTGGCCGCCTGGAACTGGTCGGCAACGGGGTGAATATGAGCACCAATGCCAACTGGGTAGCCTTTGGGGCAGGAAATACGCTGGGAGGCGGCACCGTTTTCATTGACGGCAAGGGCTTCCATTTTTCCGCGGGCGCGACGGCAGCCAATTTTGAAATCGGCGCAACCCACGGCGCGATGCAGAACGGCTCTTCCGGCGCCACATATACTTTCTCCGGAAGCCTTTCCGGTTCGGGCACGTGGGCTATGGCTGCGAACGTGCGGATGAACAATGTCCTCACGGGATCCCTCAAGGACTTCTCGGGAACCCTGGTCACCAATGAGACTTCCGTCCACAACAATCGCCAGGCCTGGAACTTCGGTTCCGGCGGGGCTTGCGCCACAGGAGAGGGGAATGCCGTTTTTGGAGACGGCGCCATTCTGGGAGGCAACACGGGCTCCGCGAATACCGGGCTGGCCGCACAATACAACGTCAATTACAACAATACGGAACTGGTGCTGAACGCGCTGGTTCAGGGCAACTCCAGCCTGACGCACGCAGGCGCGGGCACTCTGATCCTGGATCAGGCCAATACCGCTGCGGGAGCGCTCGGCATTACGAATGCCGGAGCCGTTGTTCAGCTTGGCACGGAGGACAAGGCCGGCCAGTGGGCCGGAACCGTGCTGAATGGAGCGGGAACACTGAAAATCGTCAATGGCGCGCTGACTTCCTCCATGACCCGGGCGGAAGGCGCGACGGCAGCCATTGTCGTGGACTCCGCTTCTTCCATCAATCTGGGCGATACCGACGGCGGCATGCTCAAAGGCATTACGCTGGCTGCCGGAGGCAGTCTTGCCAACGTTTCCGGAGATATTATAGTGGGCGAGGGAGCCACGGAAACATTGAATCTTACCCTGGGGGCGGATAACGTCAACCAGGATGCGGCCGGTACGGCCATCATTGACCAGGGAGACGGCAGACTTGTCATTAACAATCCCGCCACGGTCAATCTGGACATTGACGCTATTGTGAACACGCTCGTCGCCCATAAGGAAGCCGGTGCGGAAAGCTGGCTCACCCTGACGACCGGAACGCTGGAATGCGAAAATCTTGGCGATATCCAGTTCAGCAGGATTCTTTCCAATTACGGCATCCGGGTGACGGGCACCGACGGCGGAAGCCTGGTTCTCAGCGGGCAGGTCAGCGGGCTTTATATGGTGAATGATTCCTCCGCTTCCGACCCTGACACCGTCACCAGCTACGGTACGCTGGGGATGTACTCCGGCGTGGTGATTTCCCAGGACAAGACGCTTGCCGTTCAGTTGTCCGGAGCTCCCGGCGATTCCGACGGGGACGGCGCGGTCATCAACAACCTGCTGGGCGCTACGGGAAGCACGCTGAAAGTGGAAAACACCAGTGCGGACAGAGGCAACGCCGTTGTCATCCTCAACAACGAACGCCTGGAAACGGGCTTGCCTGCTCCTGATGATTACTCCGGTGCGGATTCCATCATGGGCGGAAACATCGTCGGGGAAAACGGAGTTACCTTCATCAAGCAAAACACGGGTAAGTTGACAGTCAACGGTTCTTTTGTGACGGACACCCTGCGCGTGGAAGGCGGTTCCCTCGCTCTTAACGGTGAAGGAAGCAACTTTAATCATGTGGAACTTGCCGGCATAGCGGAAGGCGTTGTTCTGGACATCAACCGGAATACCGTCATGGGTGACCTGACGGACAGCGGCGAAGGCGCGGTCCTGAACATCGGCAGCGGAGCCTCCCTTTCCGTCAACGGCGCCAGCAGCCTTTCCTCCAGCACCATCCAGGGCAGCGGAACGCTTACTCTCCACGATGCGCTGGAACTTTCCGGAACGGCTTCCCTCCAGGGCGGCATTCTGCTCGATCTGGCGAAAGATGGTGGCTCCCAGGGAATACTGGACCTTGGTTCGACATCCGGCAGCACCGTTTCCGGAATCGGCGGAGAGGGCACTCTGAAGAGCGCTGGCGGCGTTTTGGCTGTCAATACCGGTAATTCGGGCAGCGGCTCCGTTTTCAGCGGTACTCTGGAAGGACGCGGGCAGCTTAATATTTCCGGCAATGCCGGGCAGACGTTTGAAAACGTCATGACCGCTGCCGGCAGCAGCTGGGCAGTTAACAACACGGGGCTCCTCAATATCCGGATGGGAGGCACGATGGACGACCCGAAATCCAATACGGCGCTGACCCTCAGTAGTTTGACGCTGGTTGACGGTTCCAGTACGAATCTTGCCTTCAACACGGACTACGCCGGCCCCATCATCAGCGTGACCGGAAACATCAGCATCAGCCAGGGCGCGGAAATAACTCTCAGTTCCACTGGCGGGAACGAGCTGACTCTGGACGCAGACGGCAGTTACACGCTCATGCACGCGGACGGAGCCATTGATCTGGGAGGAAGCGACAGACTGGCTATCCTGCTGGATCCCTCCTCCTCCGCGTTCAAGAAATTTGAAAATGATGCGTACCTGGTGATGGAAAACGGCAACCTCGTTCTGATGGCCACGGCTTCCAGGGACAATAAATACGCCCGCCTTGCGGATACGTTTAATTCCGGGGCCGGGGCGGAACTGCTCTGGAACCTGCCTGGCGATCTCGCTGCGGATTCCATCCTCAAGAAGGTGGATGACGCCGTAGGTGCCCTGACGTCTTCCAACCCCTCGGAAGCAAAGCGCGCCATGGCAGCGGTGGCAGGAAGCACAGTCAACGCGCTGGGTACGGCGCAGCGGGACGCCCTGCGCGACCAGATGGGCTGGATCCGCAACCGGACCACCCTCATGGGCGTCAACCCCGCCTACGTCAACGACGACCTCCCCCGCTTCCACATGTGGATGGAAGGCACGGGCTCCTACGCCCAGCTCGACACCCGGGGAGATGAAAGCGGCTACCGGCTCACCACCTGGGGAGGTACTGTGGGCATGGACGCGGACCTCAGCGACCGCGTCACCGTGGGAGCGGCCTTCACGGCCAGCTACGGAGACCTGACGGCCAGCGCGGCGGACAGCGCCGACGGCCACCTGGACAGCTACTACGCCAGCCTCTTCGGGCGCTACCAGAACAAACGCTGGGCGCACACGCTCATCCTGACGGGAGGATGGAACGACGCGACACTCAACCGTACGGTCAACTACGGGGAAGGAAGCTACAGCACGCAGGGCAGCACCGGCGGGTGGGGCCTTGGAGCCATGTACGAACTCACCTACGACATCTACCTTGACGAAAACCGCAGCAGCGTGCTGCAGCCGCTGTTCAACGCCTCGGTGGTGACGACGCGGATGGACGGCTATGAAGAAACGGGCGCGGGCAACGCGGGCCTGAACGTCGGCCGGCAGGACTGGACGACGGGAACAGTGGCGCTGGGCGGCCGTTGGATGGGTCTTGTAGGCAGCAACATCTTCGGACGTGAAGCGCTGGGGGAAATCCGGGTCAACGCGGCGCAGGACCTGGGAGACCGGAGGGGAGAAACAAACGTCACCCTGCTGGGCAACCCCGGCTTCACGCAAAGCGTGAGAGGGGCGAAAGCGGGAACGACGGCGCTGCAGCTCGGAGCGGGGCTGAGCGTGCCGGTGGGGACGAAAGGAACCGTCTTCGTCAACGGCAACGCGGACATCCGAGACGGGTCCAGCTCGGTGAACGGAAGCGTCGGCTACCGTTACGACTTCTAACAGGAAGAAACGGGAAAGGAGGCTCGCTGGAGCCTCCTTCCTCCGGGCCCTCCAGAGCCGTTCCGGAACAACTCCGGAACGGCTCTGTTGCCCAGGGAAAACCCGCCAGTGCCCCAAGAGGGGCAAAAATGAGGTAAAAACGCGCCAAATGTTCCCGGCCCCCTCTTCCGCTATTCGGAGCCGGAAAAAAACGGAACGCGAGTAACAGGGCCTTTTTTATGCGATTTCAGCGGAGTTTTGAACGGACAGGTCCTACGCGCGCGCACGCGTTTTATAATATTAGCCTTGCAAAAAATTAAGATAAGCGTAGTATATTTCGGTTATGTCCGAAGATACCAACGAGGTTGTTGAAACCACCGTTTCCACGACGGCGCAGCATGAATACGGCGCCGCGCAGATTGACAAACTGGAAGGCCTGGAGGCCGTGCGGAAGCGGCCCGGCATGTACATCGGGGACCCTGACGAACGGGGCTTGCACCATTGCGTATTTGAAGTGCTGGATAACTCCATTGACGAGCATCTGGCCGGCTATTGCAGCAAGATTGACATTGTCATTCATGTGGACGGTTCCATTTCCATCGTGGACAACGGACGCGGCATTCCGGTGGATATCCACCCGAAGTTCGGCATTCCCGCCGTGGAACTGGTTCTGACCAACCTGCACGCGGGCGGCAAATTCGGTCAGGGCGCGTACAAGTACTCCGGCGGTCTGCACGGTGTGGGCGCCAAATGCGTGAACGCCCTGTCCGACTGGTTCAAGGCGGAGGTGCGCCGGGACGGCAAGCGTTACCAGATCAAGTTTGAGCGAGGCAAGACGGTGGAACCCCTCCGTACCGTAGGTTCCTGTGCCTGTGAAGTCACGGGAACCACGATCACGTTTTTCCCGGACGCCACCATTTTCACGGATACCACGGAGTTCAAGTTTGACCGCCTGACGACGCGCCTGCGGGAACTGGCTTTCCTGAATCCCGGCCTGGTCATTGAACTGATTGACGAGCGTGAAGCTCCGGCGCGCCGGGAAACGTTCTTCTATAAGGACGGCATTGTGGAGTTCGTCCGCCAGCTGGGCACGAACAAGGAAGTGATCAACGAAGACCCCATTTCCATTTCCGGCGTCCGGAAGGTGGAAGTGGAGTACGACGGCAAGAAGATGGAGGACGATGTTCTGGTGGACGTAGTGTTCCAGTACAACAACACGTATGAAACGAACATCCTTTGCTTTGCCAACTCCATTTACAACGGGGACGGGGGAACACACCTTTCCGGTTTCCGCGGCGCCCTGACGCGCGTCATCAACGGTTACGCGAAGGCCAACGGCCTGCTGAAGGAAAAAGATCCCTCCCTGAGCGGCGAAGACGTTCGTGAAGGCCTGGTGGCGGTCATTTCCGTCAAGATGCCCAACCCGCGTTTCTCCTCCCAGACGAAGGACAAGCTGGTGAATACGGAGATTGAAGGCGTGGTGGGCAACGTCGTGTACGAGGAAATCAAGACGTACTTTGAAGAAAACCCGGCGATGGCCAAGAAGATCATCGAGAAGAGCATCACGGCCGCCCGTGCCCGGGAAGCCGCCCGCAAGGCGCGCGAAACAGTCCGCAAGAGCGCCCTCTCCATCGGCGGCCTGCCCGGCAAACTGGCAGACTGTTCCGACCGGGATCCCGCGAAGTGCGAGCTGTTCATTGTGGAAGGTGACTCCGCAGGCGGTTCCGCCAAGATGGGGCGCGACCGCCGCACGCAGGCTATCCTGCCCCTGCGCGGGAAAGTGCTGAACGTGGAAAAAGCCCGCCTGGACAAAGCCCTGGGAAGCAAGGAAATCCAGAACATGATTACGGCCATCGGCGCCGGAATCGGGGAAGGGGACGATGAAGCCTCCTTCAAACTGGACCGTGTGCGTTACCACAAAATCATCATCATGACTGATGCCGACGTGGACGGCGCCCACATCCGCACCCTCCTTCTCACTTTCTTCTGCCGCCACATGCCGCAGCTGGTGCGCGCCGGGTATCTGTACATCGCCCAGGCGCCCCTGTACCGCATCATCCGCAGGAAAAAGGAAGAGTACGTGCAGGATGACGTGGCCCTGAACCGCAAACTGATTGAACTGGCCGTTAATGACGTGACCCTGCGTTTCGCGGACGGTTCCCGTTCCTTCTCTCCCGAAGAGCTCTCCGCCATTCTGGAAACGCTGGTCAACCTCCAGCGTTATACGGAATCCATGCAGGCGCAGGGCGGTTCCCTGGAAGATCTGCTCAGCCACCGGGAGGCCAACGGGGAATTCCCGGAATTCCTGGTGAAGGTGCGCTGCGGCAATGAAGAGGAAATACTCTTCTTCCATGACATGGAGGCCCTGACTGCCTTTTCCGACGAAAACAGGGACCTTTTCATCTTCGGCATGCCCTCGGAAGAGGAGCTGCTGGAAAATCCGCTTCCGGAACGGGAGGGGCCCAGCCGCCGCTCCATCACCCATGAACTGCATGAAGCCAAAGCCATCACGCGGGCTCTGGCACGGCTGGCGGAACTGGGCATTCCGGGGAATATGATTGTCTCCATGGACACGCCCCTGTTTGAACTGGTGGAGGGCGAGGGGGACAAGGAAAAAGTGACCCCCCTGTTTTCCGTCATGGACATTCTGGAATCCGTCATCTCCATCGGCAAGCGCGGGGTGGAAATTACGCGATTCAAAGGGTTGGGTGAAATGGACGCCAAGGACCTGTTCAAGACGACGATGGACCCGGAACGGCGCGAGCTGCTCCGCGTCATCCTGAACGACGACAACGCCGTCAGGGCCGATGAAATGTTCACCATCCTGATGGGGGATGTGGTGGAGCCCCGCAAGAATTACATCGTGGACCATGCCCTCAATGTCCGCAACCTTGACATCTAACCCCCGCACTCTCTTTCAGCACCATGGAAAATAATAGAATCAAACCGGTGGATGTAGCCAACGAGCTCTCCACTTCTTTCCTGGACTACTCCATGTCCGTCATCATCTCCCGCGCCCTGCCGGACGTGAGAGACGGCCTCAAGCCTTCCCAGCGGCGCATCCTGTACGCCATGAAGGAACTCAATCTGTCCCCCGGGGGCAAGACCCGCAAATGCTCCAAAATCGTGGGCGACACGATGGGTAATTACCACCCCCACGGGGATGCCGCCATTTACGGCACCCTGGTGAACATGGCGCAGGACTGGTCCATGCGGGATATTCTCGTGATCGGCCAGGGCAACTTCGGCACGCCGGACGGAGACCCCCCCGCCGCCGCCCGATACACGGAAGCCAAGCTCTCCGGCATGGGCGTGGCCCTGATGGCGGATCTGGACAAGGACACCGTGGACTTTGTTCCCACATACGACAATGAACACACGGAACCTACCGTGTTCCCCTCCGCTTTCCCGAACCTGCTGGTGAACGGCGGCACGGGGATTGCCGTGGGGATGGCCACCAACATGCCTCCGCACAACCTGGGGGAAGTGGTGGACGGCATCTGCGCCGTGATTGACAATCCCCACATGACGGTGGATGAGCTGCGCCAGTACATCAAGGGGCCGGATTTTCCCACCGGAGGCGACGTGCTGGGCTTTTCAGGCATTGACAGCTACTTCCGCACCGGGCGCGGCTCCGTGCGCATCCGCGGCAAGATAGACATGGAAGTAACGGATTCCGGCAAGGACCTTCTCATCATCCGGGAAGTGCCGTTCGGCGTGAACCGCGCCGCCCTCCAGGAACGCATCGCGGAACTGTACAAGGATAAAATTCTGACGGACATTTCCGGCATCCGGGACCTTTCCGACGAGAAAACCTGCATTGAAATCGAGCTGAAGCGGGATGCCCGCCCGCAGGTGGTCATGAACCAGCTTTACAAGCTCACCTCTATGGAAACTTCCTTTGCGGTGAATATGCTGGCGATTCATGACAACCGCCCCAAGACGCTCGCCATGATGGACGCCATCAACTTCTACATCGAGCACCGCCGCGAGGTGGTCGTGCGCCGCACGCGCTACCTGCTGGGGGACGCGGAGAAGGATGCCGAGCGCCTGGAAGCCTTCCTGCTGGCCCTGCACCACATGGATGATTTCATTTCCATTATCCGGGATTCCAAAAACCGGGATGAAGCCCGTGAACGCCTGCAGAACTACACCTTCTCCACGCAGACGGCGGAAAGCCTGGGCATCCTGATCCGTTCCCAGGCCTCCATCCAGGGGGACCGCTATGTCTTTACGGAACGCCAGGTGAACTCCATCCTGGACCTGCGCCTGTACCAGCTGACCGCTTTGGAAAACGACAAGATTTCCGGGGAATACGCGGAACTGCTGGTCCGCATCAAGGACTACCTGGATATTCTGGCGAACGAATCCCGCGTGCTGGGCATCGTGAAGGACGAACTGAAGGCGATTAAGGACAGGTACGCCACGCCGCGCGTCACGCGCATTATTCCCTTCTCCGGGGATATGGCCATTGAGGATCTCATCCCGAATGACACGATGATCGTCACCATCACGCACAGCGGCTACATCAAGCGCACCAACTCCGCGGAATACCGCGTGCAGGCGCGCGGAGGCAAGGGCGTGAAGGCTGCCACTACCAGGGGGGCCAAAAAGGACGCGGAGGCGGACTTTATCGAACACCTGTTCGCCGCCCAGAACCACGACTACCTGATGTTCTTTACGAACACCGGACGCGTGTACGTGGACCGCGTGTATGAGATTGACGAGGCGGCGCGCAGCGCGCAGGGCCGCAATATCAAGAACCTGCTGGATCTCCAGCCGGAAGAAGCCATCGCTGCCATCCTGCGCCTGGAACGCCGGGTGGATGAAAAAGGCAATGACATTACCTTTGCAGAAGGCAGCGGCAATGTTGTTTTCGCCACGAAGGACGGCACGGTGAAGAAAACCAGCCTGAACGATTTCGCCAATTACCGCAAGGCCGGCATCATCGCCATTAATCTGGAGGAAGGCAACAGTCTGGTGAACGCGGAACTTACCAGCGGGGCCGATGAAATCGTTCTCGTCACGCATGACGGCATGAGCATCCGCTTCCCGGAAGAAGATCTGCGTACGCAGGGCCGCAACACCATCGGCGTCCGCGGCATCCGCCCGCGGGCGGGGGACTATGTAGTGGCCCTGGCCATTGTGGACCCGCAGAAAACCCTGCTGGTGGCTTCTGAAAACGGCCTCGGCAAGCGCACTTCCTTTGACGAATACCGCACGCAGGGCCGCGGCGGCACCGGCATCAAGACCATGAACTGCACGGACAAGACCGGCAAGGTGGTTTCCGCCACGGTCGTGTCCGACGAAGACGAGCTGATGCTGATGACCACGGCCGGACAATCCGTCCGCATTAAGGTGGCGACCGTGCGTGAAACGGGCCGCGCCACCCAGGGCGTGAAGCTCATGACGCTGAATGAGGGCGAATCCATTCAGGACATTTCCATCGTCATTCCCGATGATGAGGATGAAGAAGCCCCGGCGGAAACGGAAGACGCGGGAGCCGGGGAAGTGTCCGGTGAAATGGAAACTCCGGCGGAAGAATAATATTCAGGTTTTCCTGCTCCGGCGCCATGCCGGAGCAGGGGGCTTCATGGGCCGTTTTTATGGAAGACCCCCTTTCATTGGAGCAATGTGCCGGACGTCTGGAACGGCGCGGATTCCGGAGCTTTGTAGTGCCGGGCCTGAAGGAGGCTGCGGAGGTGATGCGCGGCCTGGTGCGGGAGTTCAGTCCGTCGTCCGCTTCCTATGGGGATTCCATGACCTTGAAGGCTGCGGGCATTCTTGATGACCTGCGCTCCAATCCGGACATTCAGTTTTATGACGGCTTTGTCCCGGGCATGGATCGGGAGGAAAAATGGGAGATCCGCCGCCGGGGCATGACGGCGGACCTGTTTTTAACCGGCGTTAATGCCGTCAGCATGGAAGGGACCCTGCACTGGGTGGACATGGTGGGCAACCGTGTGGCTCCGGTGGCATTCGGACCCCGGCATGTCATTCTGCTGGCCGGTTCCAACAAGCTGGTGGCCACGCCGGCAGAGGCCCGGGAACGCATCCGCCGCATTGCGCCCCTGAACGCCAGGCGGCATGAAGGGTTCAGGACCCCCTGCATGCACACCGGAATCTGCGCGGATTGCAATTCCCCGGACCGCCTGTGCAACATCCACATGTCTATCGTTAAATGCTTTCCCAAAGGAAGAATTTCCGTCATTCTGACGGAAGAACCCGGAGGACTTTGACTCATGCCTTTTCAAAACCGGATAGAAATCATGGCCCCGGCGGGGTCGTTTGAATCCCTGGCGGCCGCCTTGCAGGGCGGAGCGGACTCCGTGTACTTCGGCGTAGGCAAACTGAACATGCGTTCCCGCGCCACGGTCAATTTTTCGGAAGAAGATTTGCCGGAAATCGTCGCGCGCTGCCATGAGGCGGGCGCCAAAGCTTATCTGACGCTGAATATCATCGTGTACGATGAAGAGCTGGAAGCGGTGCATGCCCTGTGCTCCGCTGCCCGGAAGGCTGGTGTGGATGCCGTCATCGCTTCCGACCTGGCGGTGATTTCTTATGCGCGTTCCATTGGGCTGGAAGTCCATATGTCCGTGCAGGCCAATGTCTGCAACATGGCCTCCGTCAGATTTTACGCGCAGTACGCGGATGTGGTGGTGCTGGCCCGGGAACTTACCCTGGCGCAAATCAGGCACATTATTGAATCCATCCGGAAGGAGGGCGTGAAAGGCCCCTCCGGGGAGCTGCTGCGGGTGGAAATTTTCGCCCACGGGGCGTTATGCGTGGCCGTGTCCGGCAAATGCCACATGAGCCTGGCGGCCTACAACTCCTCCGCCAACCGGGGGGCCTGTTTCCAGAACTGCCGCCGCGCCTACCGCGTGACGGACGAGGAAACGGGCAATGAGCTGGTGATAGACAATAAATACGTGATGTCTCCCAAGGACCTGTGCACCATTCCGGTGCTGGACCAGCTTCTAGACGCGGGTGTCTCCGTACTGAAGCTGGAAGGGCGCGGACGTTCCTCGGATTACGTCAGGACGGTCACCTCCGTGTACCGGGAAGCCGCGCGGGCGTGCCAGGACGGAACCTTTTCCGCGGACAGGGCGGAAGCGTGGATGAAACGGCTGGAATCCGTTTTCAACCGGGGATTCTGGCAGGGCGGGTATTACCTGGGCGTGAAGTGGGGGGAATGGAGCGGTTCAGCCAACAGCCGCGCAGCCCTGTTGAAGATCCACATTGCCAGAGTAGAAAACTTCTATAAGAAGAACGGGGTGGCAGCCCTGTTCCTGGAAGCCGGCGGCTTGTCCGTGGGACAAACCATCCTTATAGCAGGTCCCACTACGGGAGCCGTCCGCATGGAAGTGGCCGCCATGCGGAAGGAGACGGCAGAGGGAATGGAATCCGTAGAAGCCGCTCAAAAGGGAGAAACCGTCTATCTGGCGGTTCCCGAACAGGTGCGCCGCCGGGACAAGGTGTATCTGCTGCGCCCCCGGATGCTGGAGGATGCCTGAATGCCCGGCTGACCCTTTTCTCTTCTGCCTGCCTTTTCCAAAAACCGGGAATCGACGGGCAGAATGATTTTAATTTTTCCGTTTCCTGCCCGGCTGGGCCGGCGGGGCGTCCGGCTTTAGCAGGGGCCTCTTGAAATTCACGGCGGATTTCCGGTTTGGATATCCGGCTTAATTAAGCTATCCGTTCATTATCTTTCGTTTGGGATAAAAATGTTGGAAAGTGATTTTCCAATTGAATGAAAAAGAATTTCCCTGGCGTATTATTTGAAAACCATACGCCATGCCTGCCTATATTTCCTTTCTACGCCTTTTTTCATGTTCCTGCGCCTTGCTGGGAGCAGGAATGCTCCATGCTTCCGGTTTGCAGCCCTGGCTGCGGGAGCTGGCCGTAATTCCGCCTGCGTTTTCCGTGAAAGAGAAGGATGCATGGATGCGGCAGGTGTGGACAAGGACGGCGGAGTATGCGGCTTCCCTTTCCGAGCCGGCTGCCGCCGACGATTGCGGGGATGCGATGGTTCTGCTGGTTCCCGTATTTCAGGCATGGCCGGACGGGAAGGCTGCCGGCTCCGCGCTGGCGGAAATTCTTTCCGTTCCGGCAGAGAGTATTGGAGCCGTTTCTTCCTGGGATGACCTGGTTAAGCATCAGGAAGCCATTCAGGAACGAGTCCGTTTCCTCAGGCTGAAGAAACTGGCGGCCTATTACGACTCTGCGGCCATCCGCCGCGCGGTGAAGCGAAACCGGGACAAGTACGGGGAACGGTACGCCGGAGCGGAAGGTTTCCTGGCGCGGCTGGATGAGTGGGAGAAGGAGCTGGGGCCTCTGGACCGGTGGGTGGAGCAGGCCGGGCCGGGACAGGCGGCCCGGCTGCGGGAGATGGTGGATCTGCGGAGAAAAGCCCTGATTGAAGCCCTGCCGGAACAGAACGGCCTGAAGGCATGGGTGAGCGTGCGGCGTTTCAATCCGTCCGGGAAAAGTTCTTTCAATCATGACCGTTCGGCGAACTGGCAGGGTATTTCCAGCATGCCGGGGACCGGACGCAAATACCGCAGCGGCATTGTGAAATTTAACGGGGTTTCCTCTTCTTCCCCTGTGGAGCAGCTGCTGGCGGACGACCGCTGGGTCGGGCATCTGGATATTGATTTTTCCGGGGAGAAGCTCATGTTCACCGGGAATGGATTCGGTAAGAAGGAAAACAGGCCCTGGGACGTGTTTGAGCTGGACTTGAAAACCGGGAAAAAGGAATCCCTTACCGCGCATATGCCGGCGGATACGGACAGCTATAATTCCTGCTACCTTCCGGACGGCCGGATTATTTTCGTCAATACTTCCGGCATGCAGGGGGTGCCCTGCGTGGCCGGGGTGGATTACGTGGGCAACCTCCACCTTTACGACCGGGAAAAGAAAACGACCCGCCGGCTTACCTTTGACCAGGACAATAACTGGTTCCCTACCATGCTGCCGGACGGCAGGGTGATGTTCCTGCGCTGGGAGTACACGGAAAGCGCCCACTATTTCAGCCGCGTGCTGATGCACATGAATCCGGACGGCAGCGACCAGAAGGAATACTATGGTTCCAACTCCTATTGGCCCAACAGCTTGTTCAACGCGCGGCCCCTCCCCGGCAGGCCGGGCATGTTTGCGGGCATTGTCAGCGGGCACCATGGAGTCAAGAGGCTGGGGGAACTGGTGCTTTTTGACGTGAACAGGGGACGCGCCGCCACGGAGGGTGCCGTTCAGAAGATTCCGGGGCATGGAAAGCCCGTGGAAAACGTGACCAAAGATCAGCTGGTGCAGGGATTGAAGACTCCTTATTTCGCAGAACCTTATCCGTTGAATGACGAGTGTTTCCTGGTCGTTTCCTCCCCTTCCGGCGACCAGGGCGTGACCAATGTGGTCTGGTGCGACATATACGATAACATCGTTCCTCTCACGGCCTCCTCCTACTTCGTCTATGCAGACCCCGCGCCCCTGGGGCCGCGCCAAAAACCGCCCGTGCTGCATGACCGGGTGAAGACGGAAAGCAAGACGGCTACGGTTTATATTTCCGACGTGTACCGGGGCCGCGCCATGGCCGGAGTGCCCAGAGGGGAAGCCAGGGCCCTGCGCGTGTTCATGTCCGAGTACAGCCCCCGCAATACGGGAAGCCACTATGCCATGGGCATGGAGAGCAATTGGGACTTGAAAGTGCTGTACGGCACCGTGCCCGTGAATCCTGACGGTTCCGCCATCTTCACGGCTCCCGCCTGCCAGCCTTTGACGCTTCAGGTGCTGGACGGGGAGGGGCGCGCCCTGGCGCTGATGCGGAGCTGGTTTACCGCCATGCCGGGGGAAACGCTCAGCTGCATCGGCTGCCATGAACGGCAGAACTGCGCTCCACCCGTCAGGGCGGTCATGGCCTCCCGCCAGAAACCCGCCTCTATCGTCCCGTGGTACGGCCCCGCGCGTACCTTCTCCTTCATGAATGAAGTGCAGCCCGTGCTGGACCGCCATTGCATACGCTGCCACACAGCGGAAGGCAAGGCCCGTGAAGGAGTGCCGGATTTCATGACATTGGAGGCCGTCAAGGGGGCGCCCGCCCCCGGCTCCGTCTCTTATTGGAACCTTCACCCCTATGTGCGCCGCAACGGCCCGGAGGGGAACTATCTGGGGCTGGCCCCCACGGAGTTTTTCGCGGATACGTCGGAGCTTTACCAGCTCCTTAAAAAAGGCCACCATGGCGTGGACATGCCGCAGGAGGACTGGAACCGCCTGGTCACGTGGATGGATATGAATGCCCCTTATCTGGGCGAATGGCCGGGAGAGCGCAATGAAGGGCTGCTGAAACGCCGTTATGACCTGCACGGCAGATTTTCAGGAGCGGAACGTAATTACGTGACGATGAAGGATTCCCTGTTCCGGAGAAGCGGCGGCGGTTCCATCCCTGACGCCGGGAAATCCATTACCCGCGCCGGAGAAAAGAGCGTTCCCGTTCCAGAACCGAGAAATGAAACGCTGACTGTGGATTTGGGGGACGGCGTGAACATGACGTTCCGCCGCATTCCCGCAGGGAAGTTCAGGATGGGGAATGAACGGGAAACACCGGCGGAACGTCCTGTTTCCACGGTGGGGATTGAAAGGCCGTTCTGGATGGGAGAGGCGGAAGTGACGCTGGAACAATACCGCCGCTTCGACCCGGAGTATGCTAACGGATGGTATGACATGCATTACAAGGATCAGGTGAAGCCCGGCTACGACATGGATGCCGATCCGCGTTTTCCCGTCATCCGGGTGCCTTGGGCCCGGGCCATGGAATTTTGCCGCTGGCTTTCCGGGAAAACCGGGAAAAAAGTGACCCTGCCTACGGAAGCGCAGTGGGAATACGCGGCCAGGGGGGGCGCGGATACGGATTTCTTCTTCGGGGAACGGGATGCGGATTTTTCCGCGTATGCCAACCTGGGGGACGTGACGCTGAAGGAGCTGGCCGTTTCCGGCGTGGATCCCAAGCCGATTAAAAATCCCAACCGTTTCTGGGACTTCGTGCCGAGGGATGAAACATACAATGACGGAAAGCTTCACCTGGCCCCCGTCAAGAGTTACAAGCCGAATGCCTACGGATTGTACGACATGATCGGCAATGCCGCGGAATGGACCCGTTCCGAATACAGGCCCTATCCCTGGAAGGAAGGGGACGGACGCAATGAAAGCCTGGATTCCCGTGTTCCCCGTGCGGTGCGCGGCGGTTCCTGGTATGACCGTCCCAGACGGGCCACATCCTCCTGGCGCTGGGGATATCCCGGCTGGCGTCCGGTGTACAACGTGGGGTTCCGGGTGATCATAGAAGACTGATTGTTGAAATTGCCATGAAACTGACAAAAATGTTCCGCGTCTCTGCGACTGTTCTTGGCTGTCTGCTGGTCCTCATTTCATGCAGGCAGGGGGAGGATGCCGCTTCCAGCCCTCTGGCTCCGGTGGATGTGAAGGTCGTTAATCACCTGGTTGCTGTGCTGGGGCATGAGAGCCGCGTGCTGGAACTGGTGGACCCTGCTTCCGGGGAAAAGGTGAAAAGCATCCGGCTGGCCCAGCCTCCCAACGGCATGGTCGTGGATGGCGCGACGGTTTATGTGGCGGAGGGGGGAGCGCGCGGAGTGGTGGAAGTAGTGGACCTGGAAAGCGGGGAATTGAAGCGTTCTTTTCCTGCCGGGCATACGCCCATGTCTCCTGTGCTGCGGGAAGGGAAGCTGTATGTGGCCTGCCGGTTTGATTCCCGCGTGCTGGAAATGGACGCCGCTGCCGGAACCGTGCTGAATTCCTGGAATGTCCCCCGTGAACCCGTAGTGCTGGCCGTTTCTCCGGACGGCAGGAAAATCTGGGCTGCCGGCCATTTGCCGGCCGGGGCTGCGGACGGGGATTTCACGGCTGCCGCGCTGACTCTGGTGGAAGACGGAAAAGCTGTCCATTTCCCGCTTTCCAACGGGACGCAGGGCGTGCGCGGCATGGCGATAAGCCCGGATGGACGCTATCTGGCCGTGGCGCATGTATTGAGCCGGTACCAGGTGCCCACCACGCAGCTGGACCGCGGCTGGATGAATACGAATGCCGTGACGGTTATCGATACGGACGAGCCGGACAAGCCTCATCCCGTTCTGCTGGATGATCCGGATGCGGGGGCGGCCAATCCGTGGGGCGTTTCTTTTTCCGAAGATGGCGGAAAACTGTTCGTGACGCATGCGGGGACGCATGAACTCTCCGTAATTGATTTCCCGGCCCTGCTGGAGCGCATGAAGCGGGAAGACCGGAGCAATGAGCCGGTTTCCGAAAGGCTTGGTTTCCTGCACGGTCTCCGCACCCGGATCGCTCTGCCCTTGAACGGCCCGCGCTCCGTGGCCTCCGATGGGAAAAACGTTTATGTGGCCGGATACTTTTCTGATTCTCTGGCAGAAATCTCCCTGAAGGATGCCTGCAAATCCAGGGCAATTCCCCTGAATGCCCCATTCCGGCCTTCCCGGGAAAAACTGGGGGAACAGTATTTTAATGACGCTTCCCATTGCTTCCAGGGGTGGCAGAGCTGCGCCACCTGCCACCCGGATGGCCGGGTGGACGGCCTGAACTGGGATCTGCTGAATGACGGCATGGGCAACCCGAAAAATACGCGCACCATGTTCCTTTCCCACCGGACGAGCCCGGTGATGACGCTGGGCGTCCGCGCCTCTGCGGAAGTGGCCGTGACGGCAGGCTTTGTGCATATCCAGTTTCTGGAACCTTCCGGTGAATTGGCGGAATGCGTGAATGCGTACCTGAAAAACATGAAGGAAGTTCCCAGCCCGTTCCTGGTGGCGCATACCCCTTCCAAACAGCAGACAGGGGGGGAGGGGTGCGCCCAGTGCCATGCTCCCGGCGTGGAAAGGGGCGCCTTGTCCGAATCTGCCCGGAGGGGCAGGGAAGTGTTTAAAACAGCCGGGTGCGTGCGGTGCCACCCCCATCCTTACTTCACTAACAAGGAACTGGTGGCCACGGGGACGACTACGGGGCTGGATGAAGGTAAAAGCGTTCTGGTGCCCTCCCTGGTGGAAGTGTGGCGGACCGCCCCTTACCTGCACGACGGCCGTGCGAAGACGATACGGGAAGCCATCACGACATGCAATCCGGGGGATCTCCGCGGGAAGACGAGTTCCCTGAATAACCGTGAACTGGAGGATTTGATCAATTACGTGCAGTCCCTGTAAAGGGGCGGGAGGTCATCATGACGGCGAATGTACCTGAACGACTGGAATGGTCCGGAAAAAACGGGGCGGAAGAACGCTTCTTCTGCATGACGGCGGAGCCGGGCGCGAGTTTTGAGGAAGAACTGCGTTCCCTGATGGCCAGGTACCGCAATCTGGGGGGCGGGGAAGAAGATGAATTCCTGCTGCGTTTCCATGTCAGCGACCCGGTGCGCCAGTCGGCTCCGCTGCGGCAGATAATAGGAGAACGGAATTCTTATGTTTCCATAGTTGGACAGCCCCCTGCGAACGGGGCCCGCGTGGCTCTGGAAGCCTGGCACATCGGCGGAATGCTGGGAAAAAGGCGTAGGGCGGAGCCGGGCGGAACAGTCGTGGAAGCCCTCCGCGCTCATTACCGTCTGTTCCTGGCGGGCAAGAGGGAATTTTCCTCCCCGGACAGCTGCGGCCAGATGCGGGAGGAATTCCGCTGGCTGGACCGGATTGCCGCCTTACAGGGGGGAGCCGTGCCGGATTTGATTCACCGCACCTGGATTTACTGCCGGGATATTGACAACAATTACCGGGGATTGGTGGAAGGCCGCAACGGATGCTTTGACCGTTACGGGCTGACGGCGGAGAGCCATTTCATCGCCAGTACCGGTATTGAAGGCTGTACGGAACTGCCGGGCCGCCTGCTGCATATGGACAGTCTGGGCATCGCGGGGCTGGAGCCCGGGCAGGTCCGGTACATGGAAGCGCCGGACTACCTGTCCCCCACGCATGTGTACCGGGTGGCCTTTGAGCGCGGCGTCCGTATTGTGTATGGGGACCGCTCCCATTATTTCCTTTCTGGCACCGCCAGTATTGACGCGGAGGGAAACATTGTCCATCCGGGGGACGTGGTGGGCCAGACGGCCCGCACCCTGGAAAATATGAGCGCCCTGATGGAAAGGAGCGGGGGAAGCCTGTCCGACCTGAAGCAGGCCGTAGTGTACCTGCGCGACTGGGCAGACCGGGAAACGGTTCGGAACCGGCTGATGGACTCTCCGTTGGCCGCAGTGCCGCATGTGATGCTGAAAGCCCCTGTCTGCCGCCCCGGCTGGCTGGTGGAAATAGACGGAATAGCCGTTAATGGAGCCGGAGAGTCCGCCTTTGCCCCCTTGTAAATCCTGCCGTTCCCGGAACCGCGGCGCACGGGCGATTTCCCTTGTTATCCCGTGCACGGAAATGGTATCATGAAAGCGCATGACTTATCGCCTTAATACGGACCGTCTGGTATTTTTTTCCGTGCTGTTGTGGGTGCTGTTGCCGCCGGGTGTTTTTGCCTGGGAAGGGAATCCTCCGGGTCCGGATAATGTGCGGTGGCTGGAGCAGTTCTGTTCCAGCTACATGCAGTTTTTGACCCTGGGCGGCGTGTTGTGCGCGGTTATTGGTTTTGTGTGCGCCGCCCTGGTCTGGCTGGTGCATCGTCTGGACTGGGCGCGGAGCTTGAAAATCAGCGTTCTGTTTGTCATGTCCATCCTGTGCCTGGTTTTGTATGGCGGTTCGCTTTCCTTTGCCGTGTTTTATCTTCCCCTGGCCCTGATTAACCCCGCCGTGTATTGTTTCAGCGTTAGCAGGGTGTAATGAGAGCTCCTGGCGGCGACGGAGGGATGTTTTTCCTGGGGGGGGAGAAAAGGCTTTATAATTTTATTTTTGGCGTATCTTTTTTGATTTTCAAAGATAGCAGGATTTGCCCCGGAGCCGTCCGCGGCAAAAACGGCTCCGGGTGTTTATGCTTTTATAAAGATTGCGGATGTAATGCGCGGATGCTCCAGTCACCGAATCCTTCCCCCTGGTTGCGTTCCGCCGCAAAACGTGCAAATACTGGTCGGAGCACGTCTGCGATTTCCTTTACGGGTACAGATTCCTGATAGATGAAGCCCAGCCTGTCTCCTCTTCTGGAACCGCCCATCCAGATATTGTACTTGCCCGGACCTCTGCCGACGAAAGCCAGTTCTGCCAGATATGGTCTGGAGCATCCGTTGGGACACCCGGTCATGCGGATGGAAATGTCTTCGTCCCATAGCCCCAGTTCTTTTAACTGCGGTTCCAGTTCATCCACCAGTTTTGGAAGCAGCCTTTCGGAGTCTGTAAGGGCCTGCGGGCAAAATGGCAGGCTGGTACAGGCGGAGGAATTGCGCCTGAGCCCCGAATCGTTGGGGAGAAGATTGTACTTCCCAATGATGGATTTGATTTGCTCGGCAGTATCCGGTGTGATGCCGTCAATGACCAGATTCTGATTACCTGTGATGAAAAAATCTCCTTGATGAATGGAAGCTATTTCATGAAAAGCGGTTTTGAGCTGTTGCCTGTTTGAATTCTGGATGCGGCCTCCTTCAATTTCAATGGTCTGGCGGCCAGGAACATCTGCGGCGTCTCCGTTCGTAGATAATGAAAAAGGTCTGGCCGCTTGAAGCGGAAATGGAAGGCGTGTTGCAAGTTCGTTAGTGAACCAGTCCAGCCCTTTGCCGGCAATGGTATACCTGAGCCGGGATGTTTTTCTGTTGCAGCGGGTGCTGAATTCTTTATGGATCAAAAGCACCTGCCGGGCTACTTCCTCCACCTGTTCCGGGAAACAGAATCCGATAATATCCGCAAGGCGGGGGAAAGAACCGGGATTGCCGTAAGCATAGCCCATTCCTCCGCCGGCCAGGATGTCATATCCCAGGAGTTTCCCTTCTTTTTCAATAGCCACGAAGCTCAGGTCCTGGGCGTACACATCCACATCATTTTCCGGGGGAAGCGTAAAAGCGATTTTAAATTTGCGCGGCAAATAGCCGGGACCGTACAAAGGCTCTTCTTCCGCGCCCGAGTAGATTCGTTTGGCATCCAGCCATATTTCATGATAGGCGTGCGTCTGCGGTTCCAGTTTTCGGGAGAGTTCCCGGGCTTGATTGAAGACAGTTTCATGGATGCCGGAATCTTCCGGGTGCAGAGAAACCATGACATTGCGCGTGGCGTCCCCACTGGCGGCAATCGTGGTGATGGCCGCGTGGTGGATATCTTTCATGGTCTGTTTCAAGTCCTGTTTGACGACTCCGTGGATTTGAATGGCCTGGCGTGTCGTAAGTTTAAGGGTGCCGTTGCCGAATTGGTCGCTTAGCGTTTCCGCGGCTAGCCATTGGCTGGGCGTCATGCGGCCCCCGGGGAGGCGCAGCCTCAACATGAATAACCAGTTTCTTTCCTGTCCGTTTTTCTTCCGGATAAGCCGTTCATCCCGGTTATCCTGCTGGGTAATCCCGTGAAATTTCAAAAGAAATTCTTCTTCGGACGGGAAATGGGTAATGCTGCCGTCATGGAGGAGGTCAGAGATGTTTCCTCTGAGGAAATCGCTTTCCTCCTTGATTCGTTCGTTGGATGTGTATCCTTCTTTAGTCATGATATTTTCTGTTGGTTAAGCTAAATTAGTCCCCCAGCGTCTGTAGATGGCTTGTTCCAAGGGGGAGAAGATGAGTTTGTCTGAGAGCAGGCCTATGAGAATAATAACGAACATGATGCCCATGACCTGCTCCATGGAATTGAGTTCTCTTCCGAAGTGCAGGAGCTGTCCCAATCCCAGTCCTGTCAGGATGGGAACAAAAATTTCTGCGGACATCAGGGAGCGCCAGGAAAAGGCCCATCCCTGCTTCATGCCGCTGACGATGAATGGAGCAGAGGCCGGAAGCGTGACGAAGAGCAGCGTGTAGGCAGAGCCGGCTCCCATTGTCCGTGCTGCGCGGGCATAAATCGGAGGGACGTTGGCAAGTCCATTTTCTGTGGCCAGTATGACCGACCAGACGGTGCCCATGACAACGACGAACAGGATGGCCGCTTCTTCCTGGCCGAACCACAGGATAGCCAGAGGGACCCAGCAAACGCTGGGAAGCCCTTGAAATCCCAATGCCAGAACTCCGATGGTGTTTCTCATTAGCTGGAAGCGGGCAGATAAAAGTCCTGCCGGAATTCCGATGGAGATTCCGGCCAGGTACCCCAGGAGCAGTCTCTGGATAGTAACGACCGTAGCGGCCCAGAGAGAGTTGTCCCTGATTGCTTCTTCAAGATAGCCGCTTATGGCGGAAGGAGCCGGGAATAGGAAAGGCCTCCACCAGCCGGATAGAGAACCGTATTCCCATATAGCCAAGGCCAGCAAGATGAATACTGAGGATTGGAGAATATTTTTTATGGAAGGGTGCATGATGTTTGTGCGTCTTGTTTTTCTTCTGCGGGCCTGGAAATTGATTTTAATGCCCGTGTGATGTTTGAAGCTAGCCGGGTCACTCCCGGATCATTGATTTGGCGCGGGCGCGGCAAACGAATGCAGAATTCTCCGCAAATACGTCCAGGGTGGGATGAAAATAAAATGACTCTGTCTCCCAGGCATACGGCTTCCCGTACATTATGGGTGACAAAGACGACGGTAATTCCATGCCCGGCGCAAATGGACTGGAGGTCCGCATAAAGCTGTTCCCTGGTCATGGCATCCAATGCGGCGAAGGGCTCATCCATCAGGAGAACCCTGGGACGCAATGCAAGGGCCCGGGCTATGGCCACGCGCTGTTTCATCCCTCCGGAGAGTTCATGGATACGAGCATGCGCAAAGTTGTCCAAGCCTACTGATTTCAGGTTTTCCAAAGCTATTTGGAGGCGTTTTGCGCGGGGAATTCCGGTAAATCGGAGACCGAATTCTACGTTGTGCAGCACATTTAACCAGGGGAACAGGGCGAAATCCTGAAAAACGACTGTCCTGTCCGGTCCCGGTCCTGAGATTATTTCCCCATCATAGGAGATGCTTCCCGTATCCGATTTGATCAGACCGGCGATCATATTCAGCAGAGTTGTTTTGCCGCAACCGCTTGGACCTACCAGGCAGATGAATTCTCCTTCCCCTATGTCCAGATTGGCGGAAGAAAGAGCCAGAAGCGATTTTTTTCTGGAAAAATAACTTTTGGAAACGTTTCGTATGGATAATCTACTCATGGGCGGGATTATTTTTATTATTCCAGATGATGCCTTCGACGTGGGGGAGTTTCTTGTAAAATCCGCTCCGTACCGTATCCTTGGCTAATTCGTGGAGCTTTTCTTCGGATATTTCATTCGTGAGAACTAACCTGGGCCACGCATGGATAATTAAAGCGGGATCAATGTTGGAGCGGGTAAGTTCCCTCAATTCTTCTACGACGATTTTTTGAGCTTCCTGGGGATGTCCAATGATCCAGAGAGTGAGTTCTCTGTGAGCTTCAATCATGGCCTGCGCCACGTCCGGCTGTTTTTTCAGGAAATCCTTTTGGGCTGTCAGAACAGTGGTTACGGCATCCTTTTCAAGAAACAGGAGCTTGCCTCCGGCTTCTTTTTCCAGGCGGCTAATCCATGGTTCTACAGTCCAGGAGCCGTCCAGTTTGCCTTGACGCAAGAGGGGTATCTGTTCTGGGTTGGGGGTAGGAAGTATGCTTGCGTCTCCTCCGGTTTGAGTGACTGTTACGCCTCCCAGGGCCAACCATGTCCGGCAGGCTATATCCTGAGTATTGCCCAATTGGGGAGTAGCGATGATTTTCCCTTGAAAGTCTTTTTGCGTGTATGCTCCGGAATGGGTGGGAACGACCAGTCCGGACCCTCCCTGTACGGCTCCCGCTACGATTTGCAGGAGAGTTCCGTTGGATTTGGAATACGCATTAATGGCAGGGCCCGGCCCAACGTAGGTAAAATCCAGGGAATTGGCGAACATGGCTTCCATAGCGCCAGGGCCGGCGTTGTAAGCATACCATAGAATGGAGATGTTTTTTCCCGTCCGTTCAAAGATGCGTTTTTCAAACCATCCCTCCCCCGTGCGGCTGAAATGCCTGGCAACCAGCCCCTGGACATGGGTTACGTTGGGAAAAAGGCCAAAGCGTATTTGAGCCTGCCGTTCGGGGGCTTCCCGACAGGATGCCAGAAAGGCTGGAGCCAGGAGAGCGCCAACGCAGAGAAGAGCATTTAATGCAAGAGGCTGAGTTTTCATAAAATGATGGAACGGGTATTAAAATGGGATAAAATCAAAATTCCACATAGAGAGTGCGCGCCAGAAGAAACGCGGTATTTTCATTTGCCTTTGCGGGGGGGAGGATGCGGTCTGCCGTTTCTGGAGCGGAGACGACGTTCCCCAGCCAGATGCAGTAGGCTCCCTTGGTGTTTCTGGGCAGGACGGGAAGTCCCGGCAGCACTGCAATGCTCATCAGCCCCGCTTCGGCCAGCAGGCCTGAGGCATTGACGATTTCTTTAGCGGATCTTCCCCATACGCCTTCCGCCTTGAAATCCAGACCGTAGGTATGGGCCTTGAGCCGGTGGAGTTCCCTTTCCAGCTGCTTGGCGAAGCTGCGCGCCAGTTCGCTGTCTTCTCCCGCTATGTAAATTTGTTTTCCGCCATGCCCGAAGGTTTCTGCGCGTTCATCGCTTGAAACGAATGTCGGAAGTTGCTCCTGTTCTTTTTCGGGAGCCTTATCTCTGTGAGGAGGGCGAAGCATACCGGCTCCCGCCGTGACGTTATTCAGCGGGTCAATCAGGATGAAAGCTCCTCCGGAGCGGTTATCCCGGTAATAATCATAGAACAAGGGGGAACTTGTTTCCAGGACGATACGGCCGACATGGTTCAGAGGAAGCTGTGTCGCATGGCGGCTTTCCAGTGTATTGACGTCTATGTCGTACTGGAGTTCTGCTATCCGCCCCTGGATATTTCTGCCCGCATGGCGAATCATGTATTTGCTTCCGGGAAGAAGGGGTTTTTCAGACATCCAGATGACACGGGCCTCCAGCCGATCTTCGATATGGGGGAGATTCCCTTTTTTGACGATCATGTCACCGCTGCTGATATCTATTTCATCCTCAAGTTCCAATACGACGGCCTGGGGAGAGAATGCTTCTTCCAGATCTCCGTCCGGAGTAACGATCCTCTTGATCCGGCTGTTTTGGAACGAAGGCAGCGTTACGACAGGGTCACCTCTGCGAATGGCTCCGGAAGTAATGGAACCGGCGAACCCCCGGAAATCGAGATTGGGGCGTATGACTGTCTGTACCGGAAAGCGGAAATCCCGGAGATTCCTGCTGTCGCTGGAATCCAGCGTTTCCAGGATGGAAAGCAGATGATCTCCCTGGTACCAGGGCGTTTTTCCTGTTGTCTGCGTCACATTTTCCCCTTCAATGGCGGAAATGGGAACGAAACGAACGTCCGGGATATTCAGCTGTTGCGTGAAGCTTCCGAATTCTTCTTCAATCTTCCGGAATTTTTCTTCAGAGTAATTCAGAAGATCCATCTTGTTGACGGCTACGATGAGGTGCCGTATTTTCAGAAGAGAGGCGATGAACGCATGCCGCTTCGTTTGTGTGAGTACTCCGTGACGGGCATCAATCAGGATGATGGCCGCGTCCGCCGTGGAAGCTCCGGTGGCCATGTTCCGTGTGTATTGTTCATGGCCGGGACAGTCGGCAATGATGAATTTGCGGCGGGGTGTGGTGAAGTACCGGTAGGCTACATCAATGGTTATTCCCTGTTCCCGTTCCGCTTTAAGGCCATCCAGCAACAGGGCGTAATCAATGTTGCCTGCCCCCGTAGTTCCATTTTTTTCACTGGCTTTGCGCAGTTCTGCCAGCTGGTCGTCGAAAATCAGTTTGCTGTCATAAAGAAGGCGTCCGATGAGTGTAGATTTCCCGTCGTCCACGGAACCGCAGGTAAGTACGCGCAGCAGGCTTTTATTTTCGTGTTCGTTCAGGTATGAGTCGATGTCCATAATGGTAAAAAGAAGAGGTGTCGTCAGAATGATTCATAATAGGGGTTAAAAATATCCTTCCCGTTTTTTCTGCTCCATGGAGGCATCACCATCGTGGTCAATGATGCGGGAAGAACGCTCGCTCAGCCTGGTTTCCAGCATTTCCGCCACAATCTCTTCTACAGTGCGGGCTGTAGATTCTATGGCTCCGGTTAGAGGGTAGCAGCCCAGCGTACGGAAACGGACGGTTCTCATTTGCGGTGTTTCCCCCGGTTCCAAAGGCAGGCGGTCGTCGTCCGCCATAATCAGGGAGCCGTCACGTTCCACAATGGGACGAGGTTTAGCGAAATACAGGTCCACCACCTGTATTTTTTCCAGGCGGATATATTGCCAGATATCCAGTTCCGTCCAGTTGGACAGAGGAAAGATACGGACGCTTTCTCCCGGATTGATACGGCCGTTGTAAATGTTCCATAATTCCGGTCGTTGATTTTTGGGGTCCCATTGGTTGAATTTATCCCGGAAAGAGAAAATTCGTTCCTTGGCCCGTGATTTTTCTTCGTCGCGGCGGGCTCCTCCGAACACGGCATCATATTTTCCTGCGGTCAACGCCTGAATCAATGCCTGTGTTTTCATAATATCCGTGTATTTGCGGCTGCCGTAAGTAAAAGGATTAACGCCGGCGGCAATGCCTTCCTGGTTACTGTGGACAATCAGATCCAGATCATTTTCCTGAACGAATCTGTCCCGGAATTCTATCATCTCGCGGAATTTGAATGTGGAGTCTATATGAAGAAGCTTGAAGGGGAGCCTGCCGGGATAGAATGCCTTTCTGGCCAAGTGGACCAGTACAGAGGAGTCTTTCCCGATGGAATAAAGAAGTACGGGATTTTCAAACTGGCTGATGGCATCCCGGAAAATGTGAATGCTTTCTGCCTCCAGTTGCTTAAGCTGGCTGAGTCTGCAAATGCTGTTCATTTTGTATGTTCTTTTTTTTGATTGTTAATGTCTTGGCCTGCGGTGTAGGCCGCATTCCTTGTGTTCTTTTTCTTCCCACCACCATCGTCCGTCGCGTACGTCTTCTGTCCTCTTGACGGCTCTTGTGCAGCAGGCGCACCCGATACTGGGGAATCCTGCATCATGAAGAGGATTGTAGGGAACGCCGTAGGCGCGGATATAGTTCCAGACATCCTCTTCTGACCAGTGGGCCAGCGGGCTGATTTTGATGATGCCGTTAGCCTCATCGTTTTCTGTGATATGAAGTCCTTTCCGGGTGATGGACTGGGTGGAGCGTAATCCGCAAATCCACGCTTTTTTCCCGGCAAGGAGCCTTTCCAGAGGGCGCAGTTTGCGGATATTGCAGCATTTGTGACGGTTTTCCACACTGTTGCGGAACAGGTTGACGCCTTTGTCCAGAATCATGCTTTCCACTTCTTCCGCTGCCGGAAAATAAGGAATAATGCGAATGCCGTATATTTCCTCCGTTCTTGCCCAGAGTTCATAGGTTTCCGGAAACAGACGCCCCGTGTCCAGAGTAGCCAGAGGAATATTCAGGCCAAGATGGGAGATCATATGGGTAAGCACCTGGTCTTCTGCCCCGAATGATGTGGCAAAAACAAGGTTTCCTTCGTATTGCGCCGCGACTTGTCGCAACGTGTCTGTAGCGGTTGGGGAATGAGCGTTCATGAATGTTGAGCCGGTTGAAGGCGGATAGCCGTATCTGGTAGAAAAAAACGGGATGTCAGATGAACAGGGGAGTTGAGTAGTACCGGTCCGCTGAATCGGGAAGGATCACTACTATATTTTTCCCTGTATTCTCTTTTCTCTTAGCAACCTGGACGGCTGCCCATAGGGCTGCCCCGCTGGAAATCCCGGTCAGAATTCCTTCTCTGACGCCCAGTTCTTTAGCTGTGGAAAAGGCATCTTCATTGGAAACGGTGATGACTTCATCATAGATATCCGTATCCAGGGTTTCTGGGATAAAGCCGGCTCCTATTCCTTGAATTTGATGGCTTCCTGCCTGGCCGGCGGATAATACGGGGGAATCTGCCGGTTCCACGGCAATGACGGTGATTCCTCCGGGTTTGCGTTCCTTGAGCAGTCTGCCTATGCCGGTTATTGTTCCTCCGGTGCCTACTCCGGCTACGACGATATCTACTTCTCCGTCCGTATCTTCCCATATTTCAACCCCTGTCGTTTCATAGTGGGCCCTGGGATTGGTCGGATTGGTGAATTGGCTGGGAATGAAGGAGCCCGGAGTAGTGGCCGCCAGATCCTGGGCTTTGGCAATGGCTCCTTTCATTCCCTGGCTGTCTTCCGTCAGGACAATATCGGCTCCGTAGGCTTTTAGAATATTTCGTCGTTCAACGCTCATGCTTTCCGGCATGGTAAGAATGATGCGGTATCCCCGGGAAGCGGCAATAGCCGCCAGGCCAATGCCCGTGTTGCCGCTGGTTGGTTCAATGATGACGGAACCCGATTGGAGCTGGCCCGATGCTTCTGCCTCGTTGATCATGGCGAGTGCGATACGGTCTTTCATGCTTCCTGCCGGATTCAGGTGATCCAGCTTGAGCAGGAGCCGGGCATTCAGACGATGTGCCTGGGCATAATTCCTTGGCTCCAGAAGAGGTGTTTTCCCGACCAGTTCCGATATGGAGGTGTAAATGTTCATCGTGACGTGCTTTACAGGGATGGATTTAGATTTCTTTTGTATTCCGATAGGAATAATAGGGATTAGTTACTCTTATCCTCCGGAAGTGTCAATATGAATCAATGAATATGATATATTATTTTGTTATTTGTTTTTTTATGCAAATAAAAATGGTAGAAGAGCAGGGAATGGACGGCTGTAAAATTTCAGAGATTGAGAGTAAAAGGCCGGTTTTCTCCGTTTTCAAGCTATTGGCCGTGAAGGTGAAAGGATGCGTGCGAGGGGCAGATGCCTTATTTCCTTGCCTTCCTGGAGCATGCAGTTGTATTGAGTCTCTCCGGTTAACGTTATGAATTATTCCTTTTCCCGGAGAGTAATTGTGGCGCTGGGAAAACTGTTTGTTTTGCCCCATTCCATCCTTTGCCGCATATCCCTGGAATGTTTATTGCCTGTATGCTGATAATTTGGCAGTTGTGATTATTTGAAGGATGGTGTGCAAAAACACAGCTGTTGAGAAGATGAGCCGTTAGGACTTATGGGGGAAGCCTCTGACACACGAAATTCGGATCATGCTGTTCATCATGATCTTTGTACGGGCAACAGGGAATCGCCGTACAGGCAGGAATTGTTTTATCTTTCCTTACCGTGGCGGATGTCCGTGGCTTCCTTCAGGAAGACGGTGGTAACGGCGATGGTTCTGGCAATGTCTCCGATACGTTCCAGAGAACGGATCATGAAGAGAAGGTTGACGCTGTCCTACATGTATGAACGGATGGGGATGAGTCTGTGACCATCGCCAAAAGGGTCAACAGGCTGAATAAGCGCCCGCGCATCCGGGAGGCTGCCTTGGCGGATTCCGTCTATCGGGAAATGGCGGAGCGGTTCAGGGCTGTGAATAAGGCTGTTTCCTCCCGGGACGGGGAGGCTCCGGCGGAGTTTGTTCCTGCGCCGGGGAATTGGGTCGGAGCACGCGGCGTCCCTGACGGAGGCGTTTGCCTGCTTACCTGGGCAATATCAGGACAATCCGGTTTCCGTTGCGGAGCTGGTTTTTGTGAACCGTTCCCAGGAACGCATCGCGGATGGGTGCCAAAAGGCAGTAGCGAAAGGGCTTTGCGCGGACATCCTGACGCCGCGTGCCTGAACGGGAAAACCCGCGGCGGGTGTTGTTGAAGCGCCGTTTTTTATTCGGAAACGGGATTTAGGCAGACCGTCTATCTGACGGTCCAGGTAATGCTGCGCGTGGCGGATTGGCCGGGACGCAGAATCACGCTGGGGAAGTGGGGGGTATTGACGGCATTGGGGAAGCCCTGGGCTTCCAGCGCTATTCCCTGGCGCGCCTGAGGCAGGTATTCCCCGGTATATACCTGGAGGCCGGGAGCGTCCGTCGCCACAATCAGGTGGTGCCGGGATTCCGGGTCAAGAAGGATGGCGGCGATTTTGTCTCCCGGTTCGGAATCCAGCACGTAGTTATGGTCCAGCCCGGCGGCGGTGTCCGGGTGGGCGGCGGAATTGCGTTCTCCCAGCAGGGCTGCTTTCCGCAGGTCAAAGTCCGTTCCTTCCACGGGAAGGATACGGCCGTCGGGGATATTGGTGGCATCCACCGGAGTATAGGCGGATGCCCGTACCTCCAGAGTCATGGAATCAATGGTGGGCTTGCCGGACAGGTTCCAGTAAGCGTGGTTGGTGAGGTTGACGATTGTGGCCGCGTCCGCGTACGCTTCCAGGCGGAGGTGAAGGGTTTCTTCCACCACGGTGTAGGTGGCTACCACTTCCAGGTTGCCGGGGTAATTTTCCTCCCCGTCTGCGGAGTGCAGGGTCAGCACCAGCGTATTGCGCCCGGCTTCCTGTACCTGCCAGATTTTGCTGTCGAACCCCTGGATGCCGCCGTGCAGGTGGTTGGGGCCGTTGTTGACGGCCACGGTGCGGGAATCCCCGTCAATGGAGAACCTGCCTTTTGCGATGCGATTCGCGACGCGGCCGCAAATCGCACCGCAATAACAGGTGTCTTTCAGCATGTCTTCAAAGCGCTTGGGTCCTACGATCATGTCCATGCCGTCCTTGACGACGGAGATGATGCGCCCCCCGTAGTTGCTGATGCGTACCGTCAGCTTGTTGGAAGACAGTTCAAACAATTCTACAGGTGCGCCGCCGGGTAAGGTGCCGAAGATCATGCCGGTATATAGCTTGGTCAGTAGTGGATTTCCAATTAATAGGCCAGCACGCGGGAACCGTTGTTGCCGATGATCACGCGCACGCGCTGTCCGACCTGGATCGGGTTGTTCCTGCTGGCGACCTGGACGACCGTGTAGTTGCGGGTGCCGTTCCTTTTCTGGTCCAGACGCACGGTGATGCGTTCCCCGGTCGTGTTGTTGATGGCCTTGTCAATCTGGTTGCCGGCGATGCCGCCCAGAATGGCGCCGCCCGCCGCCGTCGCGAATTTGGCGTTGCCGCCCCCGAACATGGCGCCGGTCAACCCGCCCGCCACGGCGCCGATTCCGGTGCCGGTGTTGGCGTTATTGGCCTGGATTTTGACGTTTTCCACGCTGGTGACCGTGCCGGTATAGGTTTCCTGGGCTCCGCCGATTTCATTCAGGTTATAGGTGTTCGGGGAACCGAAGTTGGTGCAGGAAGTAATGGACAGCGCCATGACTGCACAGCCGATGGTAAGAATGGAAGCTGTTTTCATGATGACGATTTATAAAACGGATTGAAGGTTAAGATCAAGTAATTTCGTAGTCACCGGAAGGGCCGCGGTTGCGCCCTTACGGCGGAGAAAACCCTTGCCGGAACCTTCCGGCAAGGGTTCGTATTTATTCTAACGGTTTCGACGGGTCAGGCCTTGGGGGCTTCTCCCTTTTTGGGGCAGCCGCAGGGCTTTTCTCCTTTGCTGCAAGGCTGGCCGCACTTTTCCGGGCATTTGCCTTCCTTGGCGCATTTCCTGGGGCACTTTTTATCTTTCTTGCAGCACTTTTGGGCTGCGGGGGCGGGGGAGTCCGCCGGAGCGGCTGCCTCCTGGGCGTAACCGTTGACACTGAAGGCGAACGCGAAGGCTGCTACAGCGAGGATCTTTTTCATATAATGAGATGTGAGGTTTGTGGTGTTGGTAATGCTGCGGCAGAGGAGCTGCCGCTCTACGACTGATAGAGCGGCAGGGAGCGATATTTGTTCAAAAAAATACGCGGAGAGGATGTTTTTTAAGGCGGTTTTTTTGATAAGGACGCGCTTTTGGACTCCGGAGTAAGTTTGACAGTCCGGGAGCATGTACGGAGCGCCGGCTTGCATGGGGCGATTTCTTGAGGCACGGTAGGGAACATGAGTTCAGCCAAGGAACCTGTGACGCGCCGTTTTGGAAATGGTTTGACGGTTTTGATCAAGGAGGACAAGTCTCATCCCGTAGTGTCCCTCCAGTACTGGGTTGGCACGGGGTCCATGAATGAGGGGCACTGGCAGGGGAGCGGACTTTCCCATTTGCTGGAGCATCTGGTGTTTAAGGGAACGGCGCATTTCTCCGGTCAGGAACTGGCCCGCAAGGTGCAGGAACGCGGCGGCCACTGGAATGCGTACACCAGCGTGAACCGCACCGTGTACTACATAGACGGCCCTGCGGAGTCCTGGCAGATTTTTCTGAATCTTCTGACGGAGCTTGTATTTTTCCCCACGTTCCCGGAAGACGAGATGGAGCGGGAGAAGGAGGTGGTGCGCCGGGAGATGGCCATGTATGCGGATGATCCCGATTCCGTGGCCTACCAGCTTCTGATGCAGACGCTGTATCTCAAGCATCCCCGCCGCTGGCCCGTGTTGGGTGAGCGCGCCGCCTTTGACTGCCTGACGCGGCAGGACGTGCTGGATTACCATGCCAGCCGTTATGTTCCGAATAACGTGGTTCTTTCCATCGCGGGAGATGTGGATGCCGTGGAGATTCTTTCCCATCTGGAATTGCTGGTGGAAGACCTGAAATCCCGTCCCCTGAACCGGGAACCCATTCCCCATGAACCTCACCAGTTCGGTTCCCGCAGGGTTCGGAAGGAGTTTGCCGTGCCTTATTCCAAGCTGCACCTTGCCTGGCGCCTGCCCTGTTCCGCCCATCCGGATACGCCGGCCCTTTCCGCGCTGTCCAGCATTCTGGGCGGCGGACGTTCCGCGCGTTTTTATGAAAAGTTCCATGACCGCCTGGGGCTGGTGTACGGCATTGAGGTGCATTCCAACCAGTCTGAGACGGATGAGGGGGCGTTCACCATCAGCATTGACGTGGACCGCGCCCAGCGCGACAAAGTGCGGGACCTGGTGCTCCAGGAGCTTCGCAATCTGGCGGAAGAGGATTTTACGGAGGACTTGAAGAGAGTTTGCAAACAGACCCGTGTCAGCCGCCTGCGCCGCAGGAGTTCCGCTTCCGGGATGGCCTCGGAAATGGGGGCGGACTGGTTCGGCGCGCGCAATTTGAACCTGTCTTCCGAATGGCAGGAGGCTATTGAACGGGTGACAACGGAAGATTTGCGCCGCGTTTGTTCCACCTGGCTGTCTTCCCCGAATGTGACGGAAGTCAGCCTGGACCCCCCGGGCAGCAATGCCGGGGATGAAGAAGGGGCCTCCGCCGCCGAGGAAACGGCCCTGAGCGAGCATGTTCTTGGCAACGGCATGAAGGTGGTGATCCGTGAAGACCATCGCCTGCCGCTGGCCTATGCCTGCATGGCGTTCAAAGCCGGATGCCGTGCGGAAAATGAGCATGACGCCGGAGTGACGGACTTGATGGCCGAATGCCTGCTGAAAGGAACCTCCACCCGTTCCGCCGCGGATATAGCCCGTTTTCTGGAAGACATCGGGGGGGCCGTCAACACATCCGCCGGTAATAATTCCCTGAGCGTGGGGTGTCAGATCCTGGCGGAAGACCTGGACGCCGGGCTGGAGCTGATGGCGGACGTAGTCATGAATCCGTCTTTCCCGGAAGACGCCTTTCTGAGGGAACAGGAGTCTTTTGTGGCGGATGCGGAGGAGGATATGGAAGACCCTCTTTCCGTGGCGTTCCGGCAGGAGCGGAAGGTGGCTTACGGGCATGTCTCCTATGGGAATTCCCCTTCCGGCACGCCGGAAAGCCTGTCTTCACTGACGGTTCAGGACATCAAAAGGCAATATGAACGCATTATCTGCGCCTCCAATGCCGTGATTTGCATTTCCGGAGATGTCAGGAAGGAAGAGGTTCTGCCTCTTCTGGAAAAACATCTGGGAGGCATGAGGGCGGGAACGCCTCCGGCCCTGACTCCCACGCCCGCGCTGCGGGCCGGCCGGGAAGTGGCCGTTCTGGACAAACAGCAGGCCGTGCTGGTAGTGGGGGTGCCGGGCGTGGACGTGGCTTCCCCGGAGATGGCCCAGGCTCTGCTGTTCCAGTCCTGGTGCAGTGATATGGCCGGTCCCGTTTTCACCAATATCCGGGAGGAAGCCGGACTGGCCTATTATGCCAGTTCTTCCCTGTTCATCGGCATGGATGCCGGAGGCATCTGCTTCTATCTGGGGACCTCCCCGGAACAATTGGAGGAAGCCGGGCGGAGGCTGGAAGAAACCCTGGAGATGATTTATGAACAGGGCATGACGGAGGAGGAGCTGGAACGCACCAGGGCGGCCGCCCTGTCTTCCCGTCTGCTAGCCATGCAGTCCAATGGAACGTTGTGCCAGATGCTGGCGCTGGATATCCTGTTCGGTCTGCCTCTGGAAGCGTTTGAACAGCAGACGAACGCTATCAGGAAGATGGATCTGGACCGGATGAACGCCTTTATCAGGAAGGCGCTGGATCCCGCCCAGCCGCGTTCCTGGTCCGTCGTGCGCCCGCCTGCCGGGGAATAATTTCCCGGAGAATCGTTCCCGTTTTCATGGGAGGCGATGCATGGCGGGGCTGAATGATTTATCCTGTCCGGTTTTATGGGCGCTGTTTGGGAAGGAGGGAATGCTTTCCCTCCTTGCCCGATCGCCTGTTTTCCGGCTTTTTCCAAATGCCCGGCAGAAAAAGGTTTTGTGATGGAAGGATCACGGGAAAGAATATATACGGATGAGCGTGAATTAGAGAGAACGCCGGGATGTGAAAAATAGACAAAATATAGAATTCCAGGTGGGAAGCAGAGAAGAAGCTCTTCCGGGCTTTTCACCCGATTTCCCATACATAGCTTCACGGGCGGAACTTGACAAGTATCCGGGGCAGTCTGTTCCCTGGCATTGGCATCAGGCGGTGGAGTTATTTTTTATAGAGAGCGGTTCTCTTGAATATTATACCCCAAAGGGAACAGCTTGTTTCCCGTCAGGATCCGGCGGCATGGTGAATTCCAATGTATTGCATCGGACAAAGACAGCAGTGCATACGGGAAAAAACGTCCAGTTGCTTCATATTTTTGATGTATCCCTGCTTGATGGAGGGAAGGGGAGCCGGATAGGACAAAAATATATTTCTCCAGTTGTTTCAGATCCGGAGGTGGAATTGATCTCTTTCTCCCCTGCAAATCCCCGGGATGAAAAAATTCTGGAACTGATACGGGATTCTTTTCAACTTTCAGATCGTGAATTTGGGTATGAAATGAAGTTGAGGAATGCCCTGTCGGAAATCTGGATGAGGATATTTAACCAATTCCCTTTTTCCGCTCAAAGAAAAGAATGCAATAAAAGGGATGATAAAATAAAGCAGATGATGGCCTATGTCCATGAACATTATTCCGGGAAAATTGCTGTTCAGGAACTCGCGGCGGCGGCTTTTTTAAGTGAAAGGGAATGCTTCAGAACATTTCGCGATTGCCTGCATATGACGCCGGTGGAATATATCAGAAGCTATCGTTTGCAAATAGCTTGCCGGATGCTGGCTGACGTCAGGATTCCCATTACGGACGTAGGTTATTCCTGCGGATTGGGCAGCAGCAGTTATTTTGGAAAGATTTTCCGGGAATATTTTTATTGCACCCCAACCGAATACCGGAGAAAATGGCGGAATCGTGATATTTAATGGCAGGTAAATGATATTTATTTCCGTGGGAATGCGCTATAGTGATAGCCATGACTGAGATGGATCCGGACAGAAAAACCGCGGAACGGGCAATCAGGGAAGCATATGAATCCAACCCGGGAGGCTGGGCGGAACATTCCCGCCATGTAGCGCAGGCCTGTGAAAATATAGCATCACATTGTAAAGGGTTGTCCGGCGAAAAGGCTTATGTTCTGGGGTTGTTGCATGATATTGGACGGCATGCCGGAGTAAGTTCCGAAAAGCATTTAATAGACGGGTACCGCTATTGTTCGGCAAGAGGCTGGAACAAGGCTGCGCAGATTTGCATTTCTCATGCGTTTATGATACAGGATATTAATACTTCTATCGGCACGTTTGACGTGAGTGAAGAAGATTACCTGTTCATGAAAAATTTTGTAGAGAACGCAGTCTATGACGACTATGACCGTCTGGTCCAGTTATGTGATGCTTTGGCCTTGCCTACAGGCTTCTGCCTTTTGGAAAAACGTTTTGTAGATGTGACAATCCGTTATGGAGTGCATCCGTTTACGGTGGACCGGTGGAAAAAAATTCTTCAGCTCAAGGCGTTCTTTGAAAAGAAAACAGACTGTTCCATTTATGATCTGTTGCCGGGAGCCGTTGAAAACAGTTTTCGTCAGGAGGAAAGCCATGCGTTATGAAGCAAAAGATTTTTTGGAAACGGCAAGTCCTGATGCGTTAAGGAAAATTGCCCGGGCGAGGGAATTGACAAGGGAATATTATTTTTCCGCGTATGGCGATACGCGGAGAAGACGTGAAATTCTTCAGGAATTGCTGGGAGGGATTGGGGATAACGTGACGATAGATACTCCCTTTCATTGCGACTACGGGAAGAACATCTTTTTAGGGAGCAACGTGATCATCGGCATGAACTGCACGTTGGTGGATAATGCGCCCATTCACATTGGCAGCCAGGTGTTGATTGCGTCCAATGTTCAGATTTATACGGCTTCGCATCCGGTCTTGCCTCAGGAACGCCTTGTGACGAAATGGGAAGAAGGTAAGGGAACGTTTTTCCGAACTTATGCACTGCCGGTAGAAATTGAGGATCAGGTATGGATTGGAGGCGGCAGCGTTCTGCTGCCGGGCGTGACGATAGGAAAAGGCTCCGTTATTGGAGCGGGAAGCGTCGTTACTCATTCCATACCGGCCGGCTGTGTTGCTGTTGGGAATCCATGCAGGGTGATCAGGCGTTTTTGACATCAACGGATGAAGGCCGCCGCAGGAGACGGCGTTTTTCGTTCCTTAAGAATTGGAGAGTTTGCCCAGTGAGGCTTTTCAGCATCAGGGCAAGTTCCGCCTGCTCCGGTTACGGATGTTTTTCCAGAGGCGGGGAGGGGCGCAGGGACTCAATAAAAAACGCAGGCGGCGATGCGCCTGCGCGGTATCCGGCGATAGTTCTGACAGAAGGAAGGAGCGGTTTTTTTGCCGGAGGGGCTTTGTGCCAAACGGCATTCTTCCGCCTCCTGCCCCCCCGGCGCGCTTTCGTGCTTTTGGAGAAGCGGCCGTATCAAGGCACGCCAGGGAAGAACAGGACGGCTGTTTTTTAGCCGATTTCCGTGCGGCCCAGCAGGTGGGCGCCTTCCTCCATGGCGAGGCTGCGCGTTTTCATGTCTCCGACGACGCGGGCCTGCTGCTTGAGTTCGCAGCGGTCAGAGGTGACCTTGCCTTCCACGTTGCCATAGATGCGGACGTCTCCGGCAGTGATGTCACCCTTGATTTGGGCGGTTTCCCCGATGGTGACTTTTCCCTTGTCGGAGATGATTTCGCCTTCGATTTTGCCGTCGATGTGCATGTCATTCTGGAAACGGATGGTTCCCTTGATTTCGATGCCGGAGGCGAGGAAGTTGGTTACGTTGTCTGTCATTGTCGTCAAATGGTTGGGGATGGGTGTTTCCGGTTTAGATGGTCATGATATCCTTTTCCTTGACGGCCACCAGCTCGTCAATCTCCTTCACGTATTTGTCCGTCAGCTTCTGGATTTGCGTTTCCAGGTCGCGCTGGCCGTCTTCCGTGACGATGTTTTCCGCCTTGAGCTTTTTGGCGGAATCCATGGCGGCCTTCCGGGCGCCGCGCACGCGTACGCGGGCTTCTTCCGCCTGGGATTTGACAAGCTTCACAAGGTCTTTGCGGCGTTCTTCCGTGAGGGCGGGAATGGGCAGGCGGATGGAGCGGCCTTCCACCAGGGGATTGAGGTTCAGCTTGCTTTCATTGATGGCGCGGCCAATGTCGTGAACGGTGCTCGGGTCAAAGGGCTGGATGAGAATGAGGCGGGGTTCCGGCGTGCTGATGACGGCCAGGCCCTTCAGCTTCATGACGGAGCCGTAGCTGGAGACATGCACGTCCAGGTTTTCCACGAGGCCGGGGGAGGCTTTGCCCGTGCGTACGCCGGAGAATTCCTGTTTGGCGAAGTCCACGGCCTTGAGCATGGATTCCTCCGTTTCCAATAATAATGTTTCTGCGTCCATGGTGATGGTAGGTGCTAAGTGTTTTTAGTGGGTTGAGAGGGAATGGGGGCTCAGCTGATGATGGTGCCGATCGGTTCCCCGAGAAGGGCGCGCGTGATGTTGCCCGGCGTGTGCATGTCGAATACGATGATGGGTTTTTTGTTGTCCATGCACAGGGTGAAGGCCGTGGAGTCCATCACTTTGAGCTGGCGTTCCAGGCATTCCTGATACGAGATGGTGTCAAATCGCTTGGCTCCGGAGACTTTTTTGGGGTCCGCATCATACACTCCGTCCACGGAGGTGGCCTTCATGACCACTTCCGCATTGATTTCGCTGGCGCGCAGGGCGGCCGTGGTGTCCGTGGAAAAGAACGGGTTGCCTGTGCCGGCGGCGAAGATGACGATTTTATTGTTGTCCAGATACGAGCGGGCCCTCAGGCGGATGAAGGATTCCGCGACGTTTTTCATTTCAATGGCGGACTGCACCACGCAGGGGACTCCCGCCCGTTCCAGCGCGCTTTGAAGGGCCAGGGCGTTCATCACGGTGGCGAGCATGCCCACGTAATCCGCCGTGGCGCGGTCCATGCCGCGCACGCTGGCTTTCGCCCCGCGCCAGAAATTGCCGCCGCCCACGACCAGGCCTATTTGGATGCCGGAGCGGTGCGCCTGGGCGATTTCTTCAGCAATGCGGGCGACGATTTCCGGGGAAATGTTGTCCATGCTGCCGGGGCTGCGCAAGGCTTCCCCGCTGAGTTTCAGGAGGATTCTTCGATAGGCGGGTGCAGATGTATCAGACATAGATGCGGATTTTACGCAGACAAGATTGAAATTTCACGGGGCAAAAAGAAAGCAAAAAGAGCTTCCTTATTGATTTTTCTCCGGAGGTCCGGAAATTTCCACCTTGATGGGGCTTCTGCTCTCCAGGCTGCAGGTAGGGAAGGGGAAGGAAATGCCTTCTTCCTCAAAGCGGCGCTTGATGTCATGGGCAAGCGTTTTCTTGCAGTCCAGGAAATTTTCTTTCTGGCACCAGGCGCCTACGGTAAAGCCCAGGGAAGAGTCCTGGAACCCTGAAAACGAGATGAGGGGCGCGGGGTCGTCCAGGCAGAATTTGTTTTGTTTGACTATTTCCCGGAGAACGTTCACGACATGCTCAATGTCGCAGTTATAGTCCACGCCCAGACTCAGGTCGCACCGGCGCGTGGAAAAACGGGTGATATTGCTGACCGGATTTTTGATGATTATTTCATTGGGAATGCGCACCATGGTATTGTTCGGCAGCCGGAGCTGGACGGACATCAGGTTGATGGAGTCCACGTTTCCGGTAATTCCATTCACTTCAATCATATCCCCCAGGTTAATCTGCTTTTCCCCTACCAGGAAGAGGCCGCTGATGATGTTGGACAGGGAGGTCTGGGAGGCGAAGCCTACGGCGACGCCGATGATGCTGGCCGCGCCCAGCAGGGTCAGGATATCGAACCCCATCAGGGCAAAGGCTTCCACGCCTATAATGATATAGCCGACGTTTTTGACGATTTTCACCGTCAGGCGGGAGGCCTGGGGCGACATTTTCAAAATAGTGATTTTTTTGAGCACCTGGCAGAGCAGTTTCAGGAGTATCCAGCTGATTACCAGCCATACCGCCACGTGCAGGATTTTGACTCCCGCGGACTGCACCATTTCCAGCTTGAGCCAGTCCGGCATGTTCAGGAAGTCCATGGTTTTTGTCCAGATGTCTTCTCTGGGGGATGCGTCTGCCATGATATTCATATGAAGGATGTAGCAAACGCTCCTGCCCGGCTCAAGGGGCGCGCGCGTATTCTGCCCGGTTTATGACAGTTCCTCCGGCAGTGGGAAAGGCGGGTTTTCCAGGCGCGGCGGCCGCAGAAATTCATCCCGCGGGAAGGGCGGCTGCCGCATGGCCGGATATGGCGCCTGATTGGGAAAAAGGGAAAGGCGGGGATGAAAAAAGGCCGTTCCCCGGAGGGGGGAGCGGCCTTGAAATATTGCCGGGGGCTGTTTTACTTGCTGAGGTAGGAGGCCACGCCTTCGTGGGACGGGGTCATGGCCGCGTCTCCCTTGTGCCAGCCAAGGGGGCAGACTTCCCCGTACAGTTCGAAGTGCTGGAGGGCGTCAACTACGCGGATGGCTTCATCAATGGAGCGTCCCAGCGGGAAGTCGTTGATGAGCTGGTGGCGGACGATGCCGTCCTTGTCAATCAGGAAGAGGCCGCGGTAGGCGATCAGTTCCCCGTTGACTTCCACATTGCCGTCTTCGTCAATTTCCTCATCGCCGGCCAGCACGCCGTAGTCGGCGGAAATGGTCTTGTTGATGTCGGAGACGATGGGGTAGGTCACGCCCTGGATGCCGCCCTGGCTGCGGGGGGTGTTGATCCAGGCCCAGTGGGAGAATTCGCTGTCCGTGGAGCAGCCGACGACGGCTACGTCACGCTTGTCGAATTCGCCCAGGGCTTCCTGGAAGCCGATCAGCTCGGTAGGGCACACGAAGGTGAAATCCTTCGGGTAGAAGAACAGGATTACGTATTTTTTGCCCTTGAACTGGTCAAGGCTGAAATCCGGTACGATGGTACCGTTTACAACTGCGTTTGCGCTGAAATGAGGTGCCGGTTTTCCTATGAGAAGCATGATTATTTTTTGGTTTGGTTCTAAAAGAATGATTCCAAAAAACGGACGAAAGTCAAGCGGCAATGATGCCTCATTCGTTCCAAACGAGCCTGTTTTCTCTTGAAAATGAAGCTTTTTTTGTCAGTATTCCCTCCATGTCATCCTCAAAGGCGCAACAAGATGAGTGGTCCGGAAAAATCGGCGTGATTCTCGCTGTGGCCGGCAGTGCCGTCGGGCTGGGAAATTTTCTGCGCTTTCCGGGGCTGGCCGCTCAATATGGAGGGGGCGCCTTCATGGTGGCTTACGGGCTCATGCTTGTTCTGGTGGGCGTGCCCGTGGCATGGGCGGAGTGGTCCATCGGGCGGCGCGGCGGCCAGATGGGCGCCCATTGCGCCCCCGGCGTGTTCTGGTACCTGACCAAAGGGTCCAGGCTGTGGAAGTTTCTGGGCGTGCTGGCGGTTCTGGGGCCTTCATCCGTGGCTTTTTACTACATGGTGGTGGAAGCGTGGTGCTGCGGCTATTTCTGGAAGATGCTCACCCGTCCGGAGGTTTTTGCCACGGCGGAGGGGACGGCGCAGACTTTTTTCAGTTTCACGGGCATGTACGGTGACGGGAACGCCCTGTTGTCGGACAACGGGCTGCTGTGGATCGTCGTCGGGGTTATTTTGCTGAATCTGGTAATTATTTACCGTGGCATCAGCAAGGGCATCGAAATGTTTTCGCGCTGGTTCATGCCGTTGCTGCTGTTGATTTCCCTGGTGCTGCTGGTGCGCATTTTGTGCATCGGCACGCCGGACCCTTCTTATCCGGACCGCAGCATCGAGCAGGGACTGGGGTATATGTGGAATCCCAGCAAGGTGCTGGTGGAGGAACTGGACCGGGACAGCGGGGACTGGAAGACGGTTTCCATGGTTTCAGCCTCCCAGGCGGGAGCCTTGGATGAAGCCGTGCGGCAGGTGGAGATGTCCGGCGGAACCCGGAGGCTGACTGAGGTGTCCTTGTGGGACGGTCTGAAAAATATTGAGCTTTGGATTGCGGCCGCCGGGCAGGTTTTCCTGAGCCTTTCCGTAGGGACGGGGCTGATTCTGACGTATGCCAGCTATGTCAAAAAGAAGGAGGATATTGCGTTGAGCGGCTTTTCGGCAGCCGCCTCCAATGAAGTGTGCGAGGTGGGCATTGCCGGTATGATGACGGTGCCTGCCGCCGTGGCGTTCCTGGGAGTGGCCGGAGCCGCCGGGCAGGGGACTTTTGCGCTGGGCTTCATGGTGCTTCCGCAGGCTTTTGCCAAGATGGGGGCCAGCGTGGTATTCGGCAGCCTGTTCTTCCTGCTTCTGACGGTGGCGGCGGTGACCAGCTCCATTTCCATGATGCAGGTGGGCTTGTCCTTTATTGAGGAATTCATGGGGTTGAAACGCAAGATGGCTGTGGTGGTGCAGGGCTTTTTTACGGCTACGGGCACGTTCATCGTTGCCTGGTACAGCGGCAACCTGCTGGCGATGGATACTTATGACTTCTTTCTGGGCACGCTGTGTTTCTTTGTGAGCGCCATGGTGATGATGATTCTTTTTTCCTGGAAGCTGGGGGTGGACCGGGGGTTGAAGGATTTGGAGGACAGTTCCGTCATCCGCATTCCCAGAATATACCGTTTCATCATGAAGTTTGTGACGCCTACGCTGTTGCTGGCGATTTTCCTGGCCTGGCTGGCGCAGAATATCTGGGTGAAGCAGGCCGCGCCCATTGAAGCGCTGGGGCGGGGAGAGCATGGGGCGGTCATTCCCATGGGGTTTCTGGCGGCTTATGCCCTGTTCCTGATTTTCATCACCATGGCGTCCGGAAGGCATAAGGTGTACCACGGTCCGCGATAGGCGCGGAAAGGCCTGCGCGGCTGCCCGTTTCCCGCAGTCTGAGGCAGGTTGTGAGGCAATCCGGAGGCTTGACCAGAGCCGGATTTGATATAGGCTGGAACCATGTCCAGAACAAGGAGGATACGCAGGAAAAAGCCCCGTGCAGGCAGCGTCTGGAAAAAGCTGCTGCTGTGGGGCGTGCTGGGGATGCTTGTTCTGGCTGCCGCTGCGGTGGCGGGGTCTTATCTGTATGTCAGGGCCTACTTGAAGAGCGATGGTTTTTTAGCCATGCTGGAACAGTCCGCCATTGATGATATGAATGTGGAGACAGCCAGGATAGCCCCTCTTGACTGGGACGGCTCCGGCATCCGGTGCGGCGGCGTAATGATGGAGGGGCATGAGTTGTTGACTTCCCTTCAGGCCAGGGACATTGAGACGGAATTCAGCCGCTGGGATTTGCTGAAGCGCGCTTTCGTCATGACCTCCGTCAATATTGCGGAGCTGAAGCTTCAGCTCGCCCCCGCGTCTTTCCGTTTCAGGGAAAAGCCGGAAGGGCCCAGAAGCTGGGCGGAAGAGAATATTCTGCCGGATACGTTCCGTCTGGAAAAAGGGAGCATTGATTCCCTGTCCATTTCCTATGGGGAGGCCGGCCGGCTGTATATTCTGGACGGGGCCCGCGTGGAGAGCGTCTATGACGCCGGTTCCAGCCAGTACAGGTTTGAAGTGCGGGGGGGAAAGCTGCTCCTTCCCTTCAGGGGATGTCCCGAATTTTCCCTGATGTCCGGCACGGCGCAGTTTAACCATGCCGGCAGGAGGGTGAACGTCCCGTCCTGCCGCCTGACTACGGACTCCGGCGGTTATCTGGACATCAAGGGGGACTGGAACGGCTCTTCCTCCTTCTGGACGGCGAATATGGTGGTGAACGGCGTCCCTGTCTCTTCCTTCCTGGAAGATCATTGGAAAAAGCATGTGCAGGGCAGCATGAGCGGCGGGATAGACCTGCGCGGCGGACAGGACGGCGTCACCCATGTGGCCGGGCTCGCCAGATTGCAGGGCGGCATGCTGACCGGCCTTCCCGTCCTGGACAGGCTGGCCCTGTTCTGCGGTTCTTCCAGATTCCGGAATCTTCCCCTGCATGAGGCGTCCGCCCAGTTCGTCTATCAGGAATCCGCCTGGCATATTTCCAATATTCTGGTGGAAAGCGAAAACCTGGTCAGGGTGGAAGGCTGGCTGGAAATCGGGAAAGGGGGGGCGCTGACCGGAAGGCTGCAGGTGGGGCTGAGGGCCGACGGCCTGTGGAAAGCTCTTCCGGGATTTTCCGATGTGTTTTCCGTGTCCCGCCAGGGAGCGGGAGGCAATCTGGCGTGGGCCAATGTGAATATCGGCGGGACGTTGGACAACCCGTCGGAGGACTTGTCCGCGCGGCTCATCAAGGCGGCGGGAAACCGCCTGACGGAAATAGGAATGGGCAAGGCGGCTGAAGTGGCGGACGTCGCGTCGCGGCTGCTGAACAGGGGAACCGGGAAAAACGGGGCAGGGGATGGTAAGGAACATCCTGGCCGCAAGTTCGGGATTCCCGCCGCGGACGAAGTTCCCGTCCCGGTTGTGCCGCAGTTGCAGGACGCTGCGGAAAAGGGGCTTAAAACAGGAAGTGACCTGATGAACGAATTAATGAATTGGTAACCCTTTTTTTCAGATGAAACCTTATCCCTGCCAAATGGTGCAGGCGGTCGCCGTTATCGTGGAGCGTATCGCGGATACGGCTTTCCGCGCCACCCTGCCTAATGGCAAGACCGCCGTGGCTTTTGTAGAAAAAAAGAACGCTTCCCTGAGGGAGCTGCTCAAGCCGGGCGACCGGGTGAACGTGACGATTTGCCCGGCGGATTTTGACCGCGCCCGAGTGGACGGACTGGCGGAATGAGGCGGTACGTTTTTCCCCTCATTATTGGGAGAAAGAGGCGTCGCGCTCGGCGCGGGCAGAACCGCTGTAAAGACGGAATGGTCCCGTGCCGGGATTGATGCGGAAAGGTCGTCCCTTTACAGCCGGGTGCGTCCTTCCAGAGCTTTCATCAGCGTCAGCGTGTCCGCGTGGCTGAGGCCGGAACCGGCAGGCAGCCCCTGGGCAGGGCGGGAAATCCTGCAATCCATTTCTTTGAGCAGATGGTGGAGGTAGGTGGCTGTTGCCTCCCCTTCCACGTCGGAGCCTGTTGCCAGAATGACTTCGCAGTCAGGCTGCCGGGAGACGCGTTCCACCAGGGATTGAATGTTGAGGTCTTCCGGCTCCACATCATCCAGTGGGGAAAGCTTGCCGCCCAGGCAGTGGTACAATCCGCGGTAGGCGCTGCTGCGTTCAATGGGGATGACGTCCGTGGCCTGTTCCACCACGCAGATGAGGCGGCTGTCCCGTTCTTCGTCCCGGCAGGCGGCGCAGGGTTCCCCTTCCGTGCTGAAGAATCCGCAGACGGGGCAGGGCGTGACGTGTTCCGCCGCCTGGCCGATGGTGAGGGCAATCGCCTCCGCTTCCCCCATGTGCCCCTGGAGCATCCACAGGGCCATGCGTTCCGCGCCGCGGATGCCGATGCCCGGAAGCTGTTTCAGGGCGGTGACCAGTTCAAGCACGGGAATGGGATAGTCCAGATTATTCATGAGCGGGAGGAGGTTCGGAATGATGCCGGGGGGGAGAGGGTGGCCAAAGGATGGCGAGCGCGCCCGCGCCCCCTGCGGAAAGCAGGCATGGGACGGCATTGAAGAAAAAGCCCCACAGCCCCAGCGCCGGGGTAAAGCAGGCCAGAAGCAGGAGGAAAGCGGCCAGAACGGCCGTTTTGCGGAGTGTTCCGCGGATGAGCAGCAAATCGTAAACGAGAGTCAGCGTCAACGCCATGCACAGCAGGAATCCCGTGCCGGGAGAAAGGGAGGGGGCGTCCGCGGGAAGCAGAAACGGGGCGGAGGCCATGGCTTCCTTCAGGCCCCGGGCCCAGACGGGAGTAATGCCCAGGGAGTAGAGCGCCACGATCAGGATAAGCCCGGCTACGGAGAACAGGGCCCAGCGCATGAGCAGAATGTCCTGGTGCGTTTTGGCGGGCATGGCTTTAAATGAAAAAAGCGGAAGCGCGATGGCTGCGGTGGCCGCAAACATCAGCGCTTCCGCCGGAGAAAGGAGAGGCCCGGAAGGGTCAGGCGAACCGTTTCACGATGACGGAGGAGTTATGCCCCCCGAAGCCGAAGGAGTTGCTCAGGACGGCATCCACCCTGGTTTCACGGGCCTTGTTGGGCACGCAGTCCAGGTCGCATTCCGGATCCTGGTTGTCCACGTTGATGGTGGGCGGGACGATGTTGTCCTGCATGGCCATCAGGCAGACGGCCAGTTCCACGCCGCCGGCGGCGCCCAGAAGGTGGCCGGTCATGGATTTGGTGGAGCTGATCAGCAGCCCGTTTTTGGCGTGGTCGCCGAAGACGGCCTTGAGGGCCTTGATTTCGCAGATGTCGCCCAGCGGGGTGGAGGTGCCGTGCGTGTTGACGTAGTCGATTTCTTCCGGCTTCATTCCCGCGTGTTCCAGAGCCATTTTCATGCAGCGGGCGGCGCCGCGGCCTTCCGGGTCTGGGGCGGTAAGGTGGTAGGCGTCCGCAGAGATGCCGTAGCCGACGAGCTCCCCGTAGATTTTCGCGCCGCGCTTCTGGGCGTGCTCCAGCGTTTCCAGAATGACAACGCCGGCGCCTTCTCCCATGACGAAGCCGTCGCGGTCCACGTCGTACGGGCGGGAGGCCCGCTGGGGTTCGTCATTGCGTGAGCTGAGGGCTTTCATGTTGCTGAACCCGGCCACGCCCGTGGGCAGGATGGTAGCTTCCGCCCCGCCGCAGACCATGACGTCGGCGTCGCCGAACTTCATGATGCGCCAGGCTTCCCCGATGTTGTGGTTGGAGGTGGCGCAGGCCGTGACGATAGACATGTTCGGACCGCCGAGGCCGTATTCCATGGAGATGAGGCCGGAGGCAATGTTGCTGATCATGTACGGAATCATGAAGGGGGACACGCGGGCCGGTCCCTTGGAAAGAAGCGTGGCATGCTGGCTTTCCAGCGTGCCGAGACCGCCGATGCCGCTGCCCACCATGACGCCGATGCGGGTTTTGTCCTCCGCGTCCAGATCCAGCCCGGAGTCCTTGAGGGCCATTCCGGCGGCGCCCATGGCAAAGTGCGTGAAGCGGTCCACGCGGCGGGCGTCCTTGGGCGTCTTGAAGTACGGAGCGGGATCGAAATCCTTGACTTCACCGGCGATTTTCGTGGAGTAGCCGGTAACATCCATGGACTTGATGGTGTCAATGCCGCTGCGGCCAGCCTTCATGGCTTCCCAGGTGGATGCGAGATCATTGCCCAGGGGGCTGATCACTCCGATGCCGGTGATAACAATTCTGCGGTCGGTCATAATAAGTGTGCGTGGTTGCAAATAATGCTTAAACCAGAATAGGCGACATTGCAGGAAAGTCAAGCTAATCCCCCCTCTTTCCCGGTGCGGTGGAAACAGGATGGGAGAAAGGCCGTATCCTGTTGCCGGCAAGGGATTTGCGGGTAAGGGTCTTCCCTGTTGCCTGCCGCGGCTCCGGGGCCGTGAGAGGATTTCAGGGTAAATTCCGCCGCGGCGTCCGTGTCCGGCAGGGCGTGGGACGGAGGCCTGCTTCCGGGGGCGGCGGACGGATATTTCTTCCGCCGAGCCCTTTTAACGGGGGACATCCGCCAACATCGGAAGAGGTGCGGCCCGGAATTCCAGGGAAAGGGAGTTGACGCAGTAGCGCGCATTCTTCGGCGTCAGGCGTTCGCCATTGAAAATATGCCCCAGATGGCCTCCGCAGCGGGCGCATGTGATCTCCGTGCGCCGCCCGTAGCCCGCATGGACGCTTGTGACGGCGTCCGGTAGGGAATCATCAAAACAGGGCCAGCCGCAACCGGCATCGAATTTGTCTTCCGACCGGAACAGGAGCGCACCGCATTTGCGGCAGGAATAGATGCCCGGCTCAAAGAAACTGACGAATTCCCCGGAGAAGGGCGGTTCCGTTCCCTGGTGTTCGATAATGCGTTTTTCCGTTTCCGTGAGGGGGCGGCGCGTTTGGGAAGGGCCGGGGTCGGGCACGTCCCGGGAGGCGGGAATTCCCCCATTCACGGCCATGACTCCAGCCACGCCTTCCGCAATCACTCCTATCCATGATGCCCAGTGTCTCCGCTCTTCCTGATTCATATGTGCTTATGACCGGGTTGGGGCGGATTTTGCTCATTCATGAATCAATATCTTGCGGATATCGCCGTTTTTGGGGGGAGTGTCCTGGAAATGCGGGAGTCTATGGAAGGGTTAATACTCCAGCTCCAGCCAGAGCTGTTCCCAGATGCCCTGCCGCTGTTCTTCCTGGGGATGGGAGACGGACAGCCCCAGAAGGCGGAATGTACGGTCTCCGGAATCCAGTTCTTCCATCAGGGTCCGCGCCAGGGGGAGGATGTCCTCCTTTTCCGTCAGCGTTTCCGGAACGGTCGTGCAGCGGGTCTTTTGGACAAAGTCCGGGAATTTAACCTTCAGGGTAAGGGTGTTTCCCCGGAAGCCGGCGCGCGCCAGGCGCCTTGCGAGTTCTTCCGCCAGCAGGGGGAGGTGCTGTTCCTGCGCTTCCTCCCTGGTGACGTTTTCCCGGTAGGTCTCTTCACAACCTACGGATTTGCGGATGCGGGAAGGTTCCACGGGGCGGTCGTCCACACCGCGGGCGAAGTTGTAGAAGAGGGCTCCTATCTTGCCGAAATGCCGCACCAGGAAGTCCTTGTCCCGTGCCCGGAGCTGTGCCCCGTTGGTGATGGAAAGAGCGCGCATGCGTTCGGCGGTGGCGCGGCCGACTCCCCAGAAAGCTTCAATGGGAAGGGCCGCGATGAATTTCTCCGCCCGGGATGGATGGATTGTGAACAGGCCGTCCGGCTTGCGGTAATCAGAGGCGATTTTTGCCAGGAATTTGTTGTAGGAAACGCCGGCGGAAGCCGTCAGGCGAAGTTCCTGGCGGATTTCCTTTTTAATCCTCCTCGCAATGTCGACGGCCAGCGGAATGCCCGGCTTGTTTTCCGTGACGTCCAGAAAGGCTTCATCCAGGGAGAGTGGTTCCACCAGGTCCGTATAACGGTGAAAGATGGCGTGTATCTGCGCGGAGACGGTCTTGTACACTTCCATGCGGTTGCGGGTGAAAATCAACTGGGGGCAAAGCTTGAGCGCCTTCATGGAGGGCATGGCGGAACGCACGCCGAAGCGGCGCGCTTCATAGCTGGCCGCCGCCACCACGCCGCGCATTTCCGGCCGGCCTACGGCGATAGGTTTGCCGCGGTATTCGGGATGGTCCCGCTGTTCGATGGACGCGTAAAAGGCATCCATATCCACATGGATGATTTTTCTCTGGTTCATGGGAGCGTTTCATGATTCCTGACGGGGCGGAAAACATGAGGAAATGGGATGCCCCATCATAATCCGGCTTATCCAGCAAGTCCAGTTGGAAGGAGAAGCTTCGGCAGGGAGGCGAAAAAAGGCGGATTTTTTTGGGAACGGGAGATTTAAGTGAAAAAATCTTCCGGCTATGGTACATTCCGGGCATGCCCAGAGGAATGAAGGAACGCCTGTGCCGGAGTCTGGAAAAGGCGCTGCATGTGGAACCCCGTGAATTGCCTGCCGCAGCGGGGGGAATTGTTCTGTTTTTCCTGCTGTTCCTGGCCTATTCCATGTTAAGGCCGGTCCGGGAGACGATGGGCATTGCCGGAGGCGTTCAGAATTTGCAGTGGCTTTTTACGGCTACTTTTGCCGCTTCCATAGGGATCCAGTTTTTATTTGGGTGGGCATCCTCAAAAGTGCGGAGAAAGGCCATTCTTCCGTGGACGTACGGTTTTTTCATTCTTAACCTGGTGGTTTTTGCGGCGCTTGTGCTGGCATGCCCGGGAAATATCTGGACGGCCCGTTCGTTTTATGTGTGGCTGTCCGTATTTAACCTGCTTACCGTTTCCGTGGCGTGGAGCGTGCTGTCGGACGTCATGAAGCCGGGGCAGATGAAACGCCTGTTTGCCCTGATTGCCAGCGGAAGCAGCCTTGGGGCCATTGTGGGGCCGGCGGTGACGGCCGCCCTTGCCGGCGTGGCCGGCCATCTGTGGCTGTTTCTTGCTGCCGCTGTTTTTCTGGCGCTGGCGATGCTGGCGGGAATGTATTTGCACCGCTGGCGTGACAGGACTTCCCCGGAAGGAGCGGGTGTGGGGATTCCTCTTCCGGCCGACTGCCGGGAACGCCCTCTGGGAGGGAATCCTTTTGCCGGGGCGTCTGCCGTGTTCCGGTCTCCCTTCCTGATGGGCATCGGGCTGTTCATTATCCTGCTGGCCGGGACCAACACGTTCCTGTATTTTGAGCTGATGAGCGTTGTAGCGTCTTCCTTCCCTGATCCGGTGCGCCAGACGCAGGTATTCGGAGTACTGGACGCCGTTGTTCAGGGGTGTACCATGCTGCTTCAGGTATTTCTGGCGGGGCGTATTGTTCGGAAATTCGGATTGGCGGCATTGCTGGCGGCTGTCCCCGTTCTTATTTCCCTGGGTTTTGTCTGGATGGCTTTCGCTCCGGTATTTGCCGTCGTGGCCATAGTGATGGCGGTACGCCGCATCGGGGAATACGGAATGGTGCGTCCCGGCCGTGAAATGCTGAATTCCGTATTGTCCCCTGAAGAAAAATACAAGGCCAAGAGCTTTATTGATACGGTCCTTTACCGTGGCGGCGACGCCGTCAGCGCATGGCTGAAGAGCTTCTTTAACGTGTTGGGCTCCCATTCCCCGTGGGCCATGCTGGCCGGAGCCGCCATTTCCCTGCTTTGGGCGGCCACCGGCTTCCTGCTTGCGCACAGGTTCCGGAAGATGGCCGGAGTTCAGGGAAAGGAATAATCCCCATGACGGGGAATTCTCCGTCTTGTCCGGATACGGCCTGCTGTTGCGGAATTTTTTTCAGGTCAAGGCTGGCGTGATGCCCTTAATGCGGCGGAAGCGGCAGGGGGAAAACAGATGTTTTTTCCTCCCGGTGACAGATTATTTCTGGAATATTTTTTTATTTGACGGCGGTTTCCGATGTGGCGCCGACATTCGGATTCTCAATCCGCTCCATGAACCGGCTTAGAGGGGAAATTCCATGTACAATATCTCCTGCGGCATCCAACCACCATTTCGATGTTTATCATAATTTGTTTATATTAAAAAGATTGTATTTCTATCAACAAGGTGTCGAGAAAATCAGCCTGTCTAAAAAACAATAGAGGATGCCTGGCACGGAAGGATTTCCTTTGGAGGAGAAATCATCCTGAAAACAGCTTCTCGATGATACTTAAATTGTTTTCCCACAATATTTAGTATTGATTTCGGATTGAGAATTCGTTATTGGGTTCAAAGCCTCTTCGGGTGAAGCAGGCTAGTCATCGTTTCGTTAGATGAATCAATCATTACTCCTATTATTATATTCCTCTGATAATGAAGAAGACACTCATTACGCTCATTGCTCTGGCGGGAATAGCTCATGCCGATTTCACATGGAATGGCGGCAGTGACATTACCCAGCAGCTTTGGCAGACAGAATCCAGCTGGATTATCAGCGAGTCAGATTCCTGGCCGGCAGCCGGAACCGGCCCCGGCACGCCCCAATCCAATGCCTGGTCTCTTATTTCCGTTTCCAATGCGAGCGGTTCCATCACCCAGCTGGAAGGCTGGACATTGAAGCTTGCCCTCAGCAACGGCTCGGATTTGACCGTAGGGAACGTCAAGAAATTCCAAGGGGGCTGTTCTATTGACATTGATCAGTCATCTGCGCTGACCATCAATGGTTTTAGCGGCGGCAACGACGGCGAGATCACGACGTTGAACAACTACGGCACCTTTAACCTGGCTTATTCCAAGAGCCAGGGAGGTGGAGGCTTTAACGTCAATTTGGGAGCCACGGGCGTGATGAACCTTACTTCTTCCAACGGTAATTCATACAATGCCAGGATAGCAAGCCTGACTGCTACGCTGACTCTTGACGGAGGCACCGCCAGCGGAGTAACCGCCGACGGACATCAAATCCTGACCCGGAATCTGGTTTCCCTGGGGGATAATATGTCTTTTGACGGCACGAACACTTCCCTGGAAATGCTCAGCGGCATTGCAGGCGTTGATACCCTCACTGCGGTGGACGATTTGACTAATGCCGAAGTAGGTTCTTATATGGTTACCAAGAATGGGGACGGGTACAGCGTTTCCTATGTGGTTCCCGAACCTGCAGCGGCTTCCCTGAGCCTGCTGGGCCTGGTTGGCCTGGCGATGCGCCGCCGCCGCAAGTAACGGCAAACTTGGATTTCTGTTTCCATGCAGCTCCCTTCCGCGGTTAACGGAAGGGAGTTTTTTATTATTTAACGGAAGGGCGGCATCTTTCCGGAAGATGTCCGGGCAGAACGGGAGAGGGAAGCCGGGAGAATGCACACGCATGGGTCTGTTTTCCCCCGGAGGATGCCGGAACGGGATTAGCTCCTGCTACTGTTCTACAAACCTGCGGGAAAGAAAAGGTCTCCTGATATTGCCGAGGATAACCGCTTCTTTTCAAGAGAAGTGGTAGGCCCGGTAGGAATTAATATATTTATTTACAATAATATATTATAAAATGTGTTCATTATTGTGATAATGTTGAGCACACGGAAGGATGAAAAATAGTCTGAAATAGGCCGAAAAAGGGAGTCTCCTTGAGCGTAGAGGCTCGAACTGGGTCATGGGTCATCTGTGTTTTTGCATGCATGGAGTTGAAAAATTTCATGCAACTATTCCAACAATGCAACGGGAAAAGTATAGTTTCAGGTGAAAGCCTGCGTGTCTTCCGTAGAGGAAACGCAACGGGGCCGCATTTGTATGTTACGGATTGCAAAAGCTCTTTATGTCTGGGGAGCGGTGGACATTGATGAACGCATACCCCGTTTGAAAGAAGCTTTGGATAAGGCTGTTGAAGATATCATTGAAAACCAGGGAAAGGAAATCACTCAAGGGAACGTGGGGGACAGTTCATTCCAGTTCGCGCCAGGTTCCATGACTATTGATTTATGGGTGGAAGCTTTGGGGATGGCTATTCGTTCTCTTGAGCATGGCCGGTTTGAAGGAGGGAATAACGTTGCAAGGATAGTGTTTCGATGAAAGCAGGAAATGTCCAGATTTTGGATCAGTTCGGCCGGCCGTTTTCAAGCCGCCCCATTTACAAGAGCGGCAGTTATGATGACGGGCTGCAGCGGCTTCCGAATTATCTCAAAGAACCGGAACAGCTTTCCGGGAGCCTTACCCGGAAGAACCTCATTTCCGCGTCCCGTCTGTTGTACAAGAACAACGGCGTTGTAAAAGGCGCCGTGAACATGAAGGCTGAATACTCTATCGGGAAAGCGTTTCTGTTCAAATCTCTGTGCAAGAATCCGGAAGTTGCGGCGAAGTATGACGAGTACATCAAGGCGTTTTACAAAGTTGCATGCGTGAACGGAAAGAATTTTCACTCGCTCCTGTATCTGATCTCCACCGCCATCGACATTGATGGGGATTGCTTTGTAATGTTGACGGAAAGCAAGACGGGGTTTCCTCAACTGCAATTTATCCGGGCAAACCGTGTTTGCTCTCCTAAAAATGGCCTTATTGACTCCGGAAAATATAAGGGATTGAACGTGCTGCACGGCGTCATAACCAATCGCATGGGACGTGAAATCGCTTATTGGTTGGACGGCGACGAACCAGGGGGAGGTGAAATCATCCCGGCATCCTCAATACTTCATATCGTGGATGACGACTTTCTTTCCACCTGCCGGGGCGAGCCTCTCTTCTCTCATGGCCTCAAGGAATTCCGATACATTGATGATATCAATACAGCCGAACTTGGGGCCATGAAGATTGCGTCACAAATTGCCCTGGTAAAAAAGAACGAAACGGGAGAAGTTGACATAACGCAGGCTTATGCCAAACCGTCCAATAATGGGGAGGTGCTCATCCGTAATACTGGTGATAAGCAAATTGTATTTTTGAAGTCTGAAGATTCCCTTGACTCCCTGAAGATTGAGCGCCCCTCTCCGAACTACATGAGTTTTTCAGAACGGCTTCTGAAGGGCGTTTTATCCGGGGTGGGCGTGCCCTATGATATCGTGGTCAATCCGGACTCAAGCGGCGTTGGGAACAGAATGTCTCTGTCCAAATTTGACAATACCACGCGAGATCGGGCCACGCTGCTTGAAGATGCTGCCAGACTGCTTGTACAGTATATCTTGGCCGTAGGTATCCAGCGGGAGGACATCCCGCACGCGGAAGGCTGGTGGAACATGATGTTCAGCCGCGCCAAGCGTCCAAGCGTAGACATGGGCCGCGACTCCAACAGCCAGTTGAAAGAGTACAACGCCGGTATTAAAAACCTCACAGAAATCTGTGAGGAAAACGGAACGCAGGTTGAGGACCATTTGAGAATACGTGCCAGGGAAGCCGCCATTGCGGAGAAGTTGCGCCGTGAAGCTGAAGCAGAATTTGGAGTAGAAATCTCTCCGGATTATATCAGGAAGTTTTAATGTGATGAAACCGTTATATTGTGAAGAAACTGCATGGCTGGCGAAGATTCGCCAGCGGAAGAGCCTGGAACCGAAAGCCGCAGGGAATCCGGATTTTGACTTCTCATTTTTCATCCAGACACGCCAAAAAGCGCGGGTAATTGGGTCATCCTTGGTGATTGACGTGATTGGGCCTCTATACGGTGACGGCGTGCCGTTGAATGAAGTCTTGGGCGGCACGAATTATCAGTCCATCGTGAAGGAAATAAAGGGTGCTGCCGGGAACATTGATGAAGTTGTTTTCATTTTTGACTCTCCGGGAGGTGACGTGCAAGGCTGTCATGAAACAGCAGAATTGATTAAATCTCTGCCAGTGGAAACAGTGGCTTATGTCAAAGGCATGTGCTGCTTTGCCGCCTATTATTTGGCTTCCGCTTGTGATCAAGTGGTCGTGACGGAAACGGCGCTGGTTGGCAGTATCGGGACGGTCATCAGCCTGTGGAATGCCAAGAGTGAGGAAATATTGACCATCACGAATGATGATGCTGTTTTCAAGCATCCGGAAACCCCGATGAATACGGAGGCAATCGCCTATTACAGGGATTTGTGCAACAAGATCGCCGGGCGGTTTCAGGAATTTGTGGCTTCAGGACGTCCCGGTTTATCTGCGGATGCGTTTTCCGGCAAGGTTTTTGTGGCGGAAGATGCTGTTTCCTTGGGCCTGATTGATGATGTAATACCCTGGGTCGATTTTCCTGGAGTGGTATGAAAACGCAACGGTTTTGTCATAAGTATGGCACTATTCAAATCTGATCAAAATATCGTTGATGCGCTCAAACAAGAGCTTGCCCCTTTTGGGGCAGAAATGAAGAATGGGATTAAAGAAATCCAATCCTCTATTAAAGATCTTTGTGAGCGTGTCGAAGCCCAGGAAAAGGAGAATGTCAAGCTCCACGCATCCGTTGCCCTCAAGAAAAACCAGCTTGAGGAAGAAGCCGATACGAAGGCGAGCCAGAAGGCCGCTGAAATGGTGGCTGGTATGGGACATAAAGCCGTAGTGGATAAGCCGGAAGACGGCGAAGAAAACTCCTCTATCCTGGAGCAGTACTCAGCTCTTTCCGGAGAGGAACAGAGGAAGTTTTATGCTGCTCATAAGGATGAGTTGGTAAAACTTTGCAAGTAATCAATAACAATATTAACGATTAAAACCATTTTTTAGAATTATGGCTCTTTCAGATGCTCACAAGATAGTTATTCACAGTGAAGTCATTTCTTCTTTGCGTAAAGCGCTGGCTCCGCTGGAATACTTTAAGAAGGATTTCCGAATGGAGTATGCTTCTGAGATTAAATTCAAGAATGTAAAAGCCGCCGGAAATATTACTGAAAACCCTTCTGATTACCAGACGGATAAAGAAAATGAAGGGGATTTAATCCCCCTGTCACTTATTGAACTCCATCAACCCTGGCGCATTACGCACGCCGAAAAGCGGAATGGGTGGAAATTGGCGGATTTGGCAAAAACGAACGCTACGGCGTTTGCCAATAACTTGAACAAGCGCATACTTTCCCTTGTTACAGCGGATGGAGCCAAGGTTATTGGTACGGCTGACGCTTTCACAAAGCGTAAGTGCATCAACCTCAGCGGAGACGTAGAATCCGACGAACCTCGCCTTTTGCTGGTGCCTGATTATTACCGAGCTATTCTTCCGGAAAATACGACGGAATTCCGGCTTGATGGAGGCGCTTACGGATTTGATTCCATCCATAAGGTCAAGACCTCCGTCTTTGCTGATAACGTAGTCGGTATTTCCTATGATGGAGGTGCGGTTGCTGTTGGTTCCGCCCTTCCGGAGATCGACGAGGCTTTCAAGGATGATATCCATTCCGAGGTCATTCAGGTGGAAGGTCTTGCTGGTCTTTCTATCCTGTTTTGCACTTGGCTTGATTTGAAAACTCGCGCGGAATGGGCTTCTCTGGGCCTGATGTTCGGGGCAAAGATTCTCGAGGCTGACAAGGTGAAAGGATACGTTGCCGCTGCTGTTGCGTCAGATGAAGGTTGATTCATGCTGGTGTTTACCGTCCCGGATTTGTCCGGGGCGTTTTTTTGTGCAACGCACCGCCATTTGTATGAGATTCACAGAGGCTGCCAACGTTGCTCACCGGAGTATTAACCGGGTATTGCCACAGACAGAAATTGTCTACAATGGCCAGACGTACCGGGGGTACATGAATTCCCGGGACATAACCATTGAACGCCAGGAAGGAGGGTATTGCAACCAGCGTGACCGCATCATTCACATCCAGACAGGGGACGCTTTTCAGATTGGGGGGCGTGTGGGGTGCGAAGGGATGAAATTCAAGATTACCACCGTCATAAGTAATTGTGTTTACAAGGTATTAACTTTATCAGCCGATTTATATGAGTAGCATGGAAGTCCGGATAGATGTGAAAGGAATGGATAGTGCCTTGAAAAAGGCGAAAACGAATATTGAGCGTTTCGGAAATTTATATACTACGTTGCTTGCCTACAATACCGCTAGCGGGATGTGCTTTAACGCCACTCTTCCGCTGGGAAAAAATCGCAAATCAAAGGTTTCCGGAAGAAAATCCGGGGAAGGGTCTGTCAGCCGGGACGTTTCCCGCGCCGGGCGCGGTGTTGGATCGTTTATCAACCAACTAAAGGAAAGAGACATAAAAAGGCAAGACAGGTTGTCGGCATGCTTTCTTTAAAGGCAGATCCTCAAAAGGCTGCCGAAGTGGCGACGGATGTTTTTGGGCAGGTTGTGCGCTTTTATCAGAGTTACAGCCCGGAATTTCATACTTCTGCCCGGAAGAATGGTTGTGTGTCCTCCTTTACTGGGAATGTCGTGCTCAATAGAAAGAGTACGGAGAACTATAAGAATAAGGTATTCAAGCATATCGGGAAGGCAAAATCAGGGTGGCTGATTAATACTTCTTATGGATGGGCTGCTCGTGCGCCTCAATGGATTGCGCGGCATGGGAAAAACGGGACAATCAAGAAGTTGCCTGATGGAAGTGTCGAAATAGAAAATAATCTGTCTTATGCCTCGGAGGCTATGCTTAAGGCGCTTGTACCGTTTGTCCAAACCAAGGCATTGCAGGCCACGAACTTGAAATTGCACCATGAGTGGCAAAGGAGAAACAGGGTATGATTATGGATCGTGTCATCAGTCATTTGAGGAATTCCGGGTTTACTGTCTACAAAGCCGGGAATAACAGCGACATAGAACGGAAGCCCTGCGTCGTCATAGGCATGGCCGGGTATACTCAGCCTTGGGCGCCTTTGCCCGCCAGGGAATATACGCTTTCCATGATTCTGATCAATAACCGGTCTGATTCGGAAATGGAACGATCCCTTGTGGAGACGTTATTCCGGCTGGATTGTGGTGAACAGTGTGATTTTTTCAATATTACGGATTATTCCGCTGCCCTGGATGATGATGACTGGGTAACTACTTGGACATTGCGTTATATTGAAAGATAGTTTTGTACTATTTTGATAATCAATGGTTGTGTTTCTTGTACTCCTTCATATCCTTTATTTCCGGCTTGGTTATCGTGCCGTTTTAGTCTTTTTGCTCACGTTCTGAATGTGGGTTGAACTACGCGTTAAACGTGTTGATGGGGAGCGAGAAATCTTTCAAAGTTTTGATGAACTGAATATTCAGTTCATTCAACAATAAACGATTAGAAAACATAACATTATGGCTATATCAACAATACCATTCCACCCGCTCGACGCCGAGAATAATCGTCGTTACAAGGTGACGAAAAAAGCAGCTCCAAAGATTGCCTGGCATAAGACAGAAGAAACAGGTTCCCACGATTGGGAAGGCTATATCCGCGTCGAGACCACTAGGGAATGTTCCTTTGTTATTCAGATAGATGACACCGGTTACCTGGAAATCAATGGAGAGAAAGTCGTGGAACTCAAGGGCAGCAATGCGTCAAAGAAAGCCGAGGGTAAGAAGAACCTCAAAAAAGGCTTCCACTACGTCAAGCTCCACCACGAAAATTTGAAAGTCCCAGAGGCAATCGCCCCTTATCCCAATGCAGAGGAATTCGTCCCTCAAATGAATGGGGCAGATTTGGAACTTTGGGAAATTGATGCGCCTAAGAACTTGATGACAAAGGAAGAAGCTCAAGAACTGCTGAATAACTACAAACCGGTAGGTTATGGGGAAGGCGGCAAGAGTACGGATGGTGTATGGGCATATATAGGAGGTGGCCTTAACAAGGCTCATCTCAAGGAAATCGCTGATAATATTCCGATGGATGCCCGGCAGTATTACAACAGTTGTGCCTTACGTGTAAGTATCGCTCTCGGCCGTTCCGGTACTTCTCTGGCGGCAGTGAGGGATGAAGGCGGAAAATTGGCCGCTACCAATATTACGTTGATGGATCCTCCCGGTAATCTTGGAGCTCTGAATCCGGACTACATAGAAGGAGGGGACACATCAAATTTGCGTAAGCATGTTGTTTTGAGTGCTGCCGTTATGACCAAGTATTTCAAGGATAAATATGGGGCAGCAGATTACACCGATGACTGGGAGGATGCCTACTCCACCCCGCAGGAAGGTGACATCCTCTTCTTTGGAGACACAAGCCATACAGGTATTGGTCCAGGGAACAATTTGGCTATTGGAAGCTATAATCACCAGGCTCTCTGGCTTCTATATCGGGAAACCCTGGAAGAATAACCTTCCGTGATAATCTCGTTTATTTCACAAGGCGGATGCTCACACATCCGCCTTGTTTTTTTAAGGAACGATACGCATATTGATGTAATGCACGTAAGGAAGAATAGCAGACTGATCTTTATCCTGACGATTCTGTTCCTCATAGGCATGGATAGCGCCATGGCCGACAGTCCTGATGCCCCCCTGATGAGTGAAGAGCAAATCAGAGCCTGCCAGCAAGGTAATATGGATGTTCTTGCTTCCTACTTGGGGCCTGATAATCCTGTCATTATGGTCTGTGAATACAAGGCTGAATGGGAGCCTCCTACGTCAAAATCAAGCAAGGGCGCTCTGACTACATACGCCACGGTTGTTAGGTCAGTGGACGATGGTTTTCCTGTAGGGACTAAGATAAAATGGATAAGTTACTTAGAAGGTTCTATTTCGCAGCAAATGCTTGAACAATGCCTGTCTAAAGAAGGTAGACTGTCTTACATCATTAACCCTTGGAAAAAGCAACGGGAGGAAGAGTGGGATATAGTCCATGCACAGGACGATATTCCAGAAGTATCATACAGTTTCAACTTTCTTATTGCCTATCCTTACTATTATAATAACCTGCGAGCCATGCTCGACATCCCTATTCAACCCGTCACTTCTCCTCGTGTTGCCACGCAGACGGACATTGACAATGAGCATGATAACTTCCTCCGTGGGACGGCCCGGCAGTTGCGCCAGAACGACATTGTCCTAGCGGTTGTCATTTATAAGACGGTGGAAACTACCCAGGAGACGATATTCTACGCCCGCGTCATTCAGTCCCTCCGGGGAGACATTCCTGTAGAAGCCCTGGTTCAGTGGAGAGGGGCGGCGAATAATCTCCCTGTGGGCGGCTCTCCTAAAACAGAACTGTATTCGAGTTGTAATCTGAGTTATGTTCTTGCGACTTCAAAGGAGGTAGAAAAACTGCTGTGTACGCCGGAAGATTTTATTCCGGCTGACAGCATTTATGGACTGGCTTCCTACAATTTGGGAAATGACGTCAGTTTTTTCCCGATGACGGAGAGTAACTCAGGCCGCGCCATGAAAAAGCTCCTCCGTATCGAACCGGCCAAAATTACTGAAGAATCGGAGGCGGCCCGCTTCCAGCCGGAATCCGGCGAGTAATCCGGTTTTCTCTCTACGCTTCGATTTTATTTGAATCATCCCCGTTCATGAAATATGAGCGGGGCTTTTTTGTGGAGGAGGTTCATTCTCCTGTTTTTTGGGGGGCGGAAGCGCAACGCGCGGCCATTTGTATGGCAAAAGCATTTGATTTTATCCAGCACGGGGAAGGTATTTTCGGACTCAATTATTCCGGTGAACAGGAATTCGGAGCTATCATTTCTTCCGTTAGTTATTCATGGTCGGCCAAAGGTGATGTAGAACTTACTGGGGACAAGGGATTGATGGAGGGAAACACGCTTTATGATTCCCGCTGTGAAATTACTTGGGAAGCCTATATGAGAAAGACTGGCACGGAAGTGCCCCACATTGGCGATATTGTTGATGTGCATGCTGATGTCTTGAATCTCTGCATCAAGAATTCCGGTGAAGAAATTCCGGCAAAGGTGACTAAGGCCATCTGCAAGAGCGTGGATGTGAAGATGGAGACGCAGAATTATAGGAGTTTCACGGTTAAAGCTACTTATGGCCCTAATATCGTTGCTCTGAATCCGGATATTGCTTCCGAATGACAAATTTAAGGGGGTGAGCTTCACGCCTCCCCTCGCCTCAAACAAAAAATAATATAATAGACAGAACATGAATAATATAATCAATATTGAAGATGTTAATCTCGCCAGCGCTTTGCTCGCTGCTACAGCCCCTATTGCCAAGCGGGCGGAGATAATCATTACAGACCGGGGAGAACGGAAGGTTTTTTATTTTACGGACACCCTGGAGACGCGGGAAATGATCAGGAAGTGGAAGGATCCTGATTTCGTGAAGAACAATCCGGAAGATCCGTTTGCGCTGGTCAAGGCGGCCTTTGATTGCCGCCGCGGCATTCTGTCCGGCCTTTCCCGATTCCGGAAAATAGCCTGCATCCGTTCCAGGGATGGGGAGAAGGTCGCCTTAATTCCGGAGAATTGTCCGGAAGAGGATAAAATGGAAATCATGGGGCGTTTGAACTCTTGAGTGTTGGAATATGATGAAAGATGAGGAAAAAGCCTTGAAGCTCCGTCCCCTGTCTATTGGGAGCATGGAGCTGATGCAGCGGTTTAACTGTGGATTCATGGACGGGAGCATGAATCTGGGCTGCATTGTGGAATATATTTATATTCATACGGAGGATATTGAAACGCTTGAGTCCATGAGCCTTGAAGCGTTTAAGGAAGCCGTCCGAAGATTCAAATATGAATTAAGCCCTGATGAAATGCAGCGTATTTCCTCCCTGGTAGGGATGCAGGCGCAGCAGGTTGATGAAGCCGCTTTTACTGTTGAGGACTCCAAAAAAAAACGGGAGGGGACAGGCCGGACTATTTTATCCAGGTGGTTTGGGCGATTGCGTCGAAAACGGGTTATCCCTTAAATTACATTAAATATGATATTCCCTACAGCATGATCCTGCAGTTCCTGATGAGCGAGTGTGTTGCAAATGGCGTAAGCTGTTATTACACCCATGCCCGGAAGGTGGATCATGCTGATTTGGAGCGTTTGGACGCTCTGTTTAACAAGCCTGTTGATGTTGAAGAATGAGTGCCGTAAAATTTAAATTCTCCGGAGATTCTTTGGAATTGCTCAAAGAACTGGAGAACATTAAGGAAAAGATCCGCGAGACCTCGGGGCAGGCGGCAAATATGCGTGTTGCTAAGGGCGGTAAGACTGACGTAGAGGGATTGGGGGCGTCTTTCAAGAAGTTATTGCCTGCAATTACGGCTGCCGGCGCTGCCGCGGCAGGATTTGGGGCGGCATGGAGCGCTGTCAAAACAGGAATCAAGGACGCGATGGATGATGAATACATGGCGGTACAGTTATCTTCCTATACAAAAAATATTGAGTCGGCCAGGGATTTGCAGTCCCAGCTTGATCATCTGGCGGCAAATGGCGTTGTTAGCCTGGACGATTTAGGGAAAGCCGCGCAAAACCTGGCCATGCATTTCCGGACAAATAATACGGCTATCATGAGCTGGTCGGAAGTTTTTGCAGATATTGCCGCGTCCGGAAAGATTTCCGCAGAGCAGCTTTCCAATTCATGGGCGAAGGTGATGGCAAACGGATTTGCCGACTCACGGGCCATTAACCAGCTGCAGAATCAGGGCATTCCCATTATCAAGGCTTTGGCGGAAGAAGTGGGCGTGGCGGAAAGACAGGTTGTTGAGCTCGCCAAGAAGCGGGAAATTTCCGCTGACCAGTACGTGAACGCCATGAAGAAAATGCGTTACGCGGAATTTTCCGGGAAGAATTCCGCATTGTCTAATACGACCATCGGTTCATGGGAAACGCTCAAGGCGACTTTTGAAAATGCTATGGGGGATCTGGTGAGTGATAATGTCTCAAAAACGGCCGGGCTTTTTCAGTACCTGACAGCTCGAATAGAAGAGGCCTCCGAGGTTGGTTTTCATTTTTACGCCATGAATCAAGAGAATTTATCTCTTTTTGAGATCATGTTATCTAGAGTTCAGGCTGGTTTTGCTGGTCTTACAGGGATTTTTGTGAATGGGAAGTGGGAAAATCCATATCAAGAGGGGTCGTATGACCAAAGGAAAAATCTGATTGATTACGGTTCATCTGATAAAATCAGGGAAGAAATATCCAAGGCCAAAAGCAATGATGAAATTGAGCTTGTTCAGGAGCGGCTAGGTAAAGAATGGGATGATCTTATTAAACAGCGCGGCATCCGTCAGAATTATATTGCAAACGATGGCGTAAACAGTGCAGAAGCAAAGGCGGAAATTGAGGCTATTGACAGGATGATTGCCGCCCGTCAAGAACTTCTTGAGGAAATAGAAGAAGGAGTTTTGTGGAGGGAGAATGAGAAGCAATCAATTAAAGAGATCGTAGAAAACAATCAGAAGGAAGCGAGGGCTGCCGCTGATTTGAACGATGCAATGGAGAAGCTTAATGAAACAAGAGATAAAGCAAATAAGCAAAAGCCTAAAAAGAAACAGGATGATTTATCAGTCGATGGTCTAAAGAAACAGCTTGAAGACGAATTAGCCGCTGTTCAACATATTTCCTTGGATGATTTGGAAGAGGAATTGAAATTACTTGAAAAAGAATTCCAAGCAGGAGCTTTAGATTTTAATACAGCCACGAGATACGAAAAGCTGTTATCTGTTGCTGACTCCATCCGGGAAATTAACGCTCAATTAAATAAAAAGAACAGAGCCGTTAATGATGTGAGACAGGATGCGCAGGAAGAAATTGCCATCATGCAGGCCGAACTTGACGGCGAAAAGAAAAAACGTCGCGAACTGGAAAAGCAGCGGGATGTGCGGAAGGAAATGCAATCCCTCGTGAAAAGCGGCATGAATGAGCATGACGCCCTGGGGCTGGCGGAACAGAAGGTTTCTCTGACATACAAGATTGAGGACAAAAGGGAAAGGGAGAAAAAGGAAAAAGAGGATTCCAGGGCGCGGGCGCAGGAAATATCCGATGCGTTTAAAACACGGTTTGACGCAGTACAGCAGACGCTTTCAAGCGTATCCCGTGTGAGGTCTGGTTTCGGTTCCCTCTTTAACCTGGTGGGGAAGGGGGATGCCGGCCTTTCCGCTGCCGTGGACTCCCTCACAAAGGAAGTGCAGACTTCCAACGGATACCTCAGGACGATTGCGGAAAAGGCCGAGAAAGGCGGTGTTGCCCTCTTTAGCTGACATGAACAAGGATATTAAACACACAGGCGGGTACGGATGGCAGGGAGACTTTGAAGCATCCATGTCTGATGATGGCTCCTGGTCGGCAAGCGTTTCTTACGTGGCGCTCCCCGGGGAGAAATTCACGCCTTCTTACTCTCTGCATTGTCATGTTCCGGGCTTCACGGATTTGACCCTGTCCGGTTACCAGCATTCACGGATGGCGGATTTGTGGAAAACATCCTGTACCTTTAAAAAAGACGCTCCGCAGGAGGATGAAGATCCTGACGATCCGGAACCCGGAGATCCGGACACATGGGACTTTGACCCCAAAGACACGAAAACCACCTGGGAATTTACGGCCGGCGTGGCGAGCAAGAGCATCTTTGACCATCCGAATTTCAAATCCATGTTTCAGGATAATCCGGATCTGAAGAAAGCTTATGAAGCAATTATGTCGGGCCGCGTGGATATTGAATCATTGAAGATTGATTCCAGGCTGAAAAGGAAAGATCCGTATGATTTCGGCCTGGGGGGTGTTAAATACTCCCAGGAACTTTCTGACTTGTTCAACAAGATCATTAATAAGGGAATCACTGACTATTACACAAGATCCTGCTCCTATTCCATCACGACCACGGAAGGAAAGGGGCCTGATGCCGCCCTTCAATCATTGATTTCTGCGGGAGGCGGCAATTTTGTAAAGATGGGGGAAGACAAGAATACCTATGGGCGGAACATGGAAACCACGCAATCCTTCTCCCAGATTTTGGAAGAAGGAATTTTGATTATTGGCTCATGATCTGGACAAACGATTTACGGATTAACACGGACATTACGCCGGATGCCGGTAGCCACCAGGCCTACGGGACATACAGAGTGAACCGTACCGTCTCGCAATCGGAAATTGTTCCCATTGCCGGGTTCCGGCGTCCCAAATGGGCGGCCGCGTCAACCAATCCCAATGCTCCCGGCATGGTGGCGACGGGTTATAAAATCTCCCTGCATTCTCCGACGGCTTACAAGGTCACCGTAACGTACTCCTATCCATCCGAAGGTGTCAAAGAGGATGAGGAGGGCAACCCATCCTCGGATGATCCGGAAGGCGGAGGTGAGGCGAGCGAGAAATACAAAGTCAAGATCAGCGACCGTTCAAATATGACTCTTGAACCCTTGCTGAGCTATTACAAGCTGCGGAATCCGGACGGAAGCAGCAAATATCCGGAGGGGGATATGCTGATTCTGGCCGTTTATTTGTCCGGCGGCCTTGTCATGTGCAGCAATGGACAGTACCGGCTGAAATGCGAAAAAGACGAAACGCCGGGACATATTCAATTGCCCGTTACGCCCATCACACCGTATATCACGCTCGGGTATAAAAAAATATGGGATCTACATACTTGACTAACCATCCAACAGATCACTTCCAATATTCTAATAATATTGCCGCTAAAACTGATCCGACAGCACCAAGAACAATTGTTATAATTGTTGATAAAATAAGAGTGAAAACAGGTCTTCTTTTTACAAAATCCAAGATTTGATAATATCTTTCTTTATGTATTTTCTTTAACTCAATTTGAACTTTATCAATAATACTTCTATCGATCCTTGGATTTTCATTATGAGTTATATCATGAACACAATCATCACATAACTGCGGTTTATTAAGAGAATGAATTATATCTGTTTTAATACCACACATGTCATATAGACATCCTCTTGTTTCATCATGAGCAAAATTCGTTGGTTCATGACGTGTAGGAATACGATTTCTATATCTTTTATACAATATAGATATAGAATATAAAACCCTTAGAATAAGATTTTCTAGTGAAATATTATATATTGTCAATATATCTACCATTTCATGATAGGTCAAACATACTCTATTATCAGAAAATCTTCTTGCGAAATAATTACCTTCTAGAGGAACATTTGTAATTACAATCAAAATATCCTCACTATTTCTTTGAGGAATAATACTTACAAGATTAGAATCACTATAACTCCAATCTGGACCATCTGAATCGGTTGTAATTGGATATTTTCCTACTTCTCTTTCAATTTTAAATAAACAAGATTTCCATTTTATTATTTTTGAAATATCAATTAGATACGGCAAGTGCCCTAAAACAGCCAATTTTATTTTTATCATAAGATTGGTAAAAAATTATATATTGTAATTTAGTGAACTGAAGATAAGTAGTTTTATGGTTCTTGGTAAAAATTGCCTTTGGTTATACCGAATTGTTTACACAATCTTTCAAAAAATGGATCTTTTGTGTTGCAGACTTCTTCCATCAAAGATGTATTTTCTTCTATTATGGTGCTTTTCTCGAAAGTATCGCTTAGGCAAAAAGACATTAAAACGACTACGGAGCGCCATCCAAAAGTCAAGGTTGGATGGTGAATATATTGATTTATAAATAAATCATGAAGTAAATTTAAACGACGTAATAGTTCATCACATTGTTCTTCTGATAAAGAAGGGTTTGGGTCATTCATCAAATAATTTTGAATGAATTTTGAATAATCAATATTATCATTTTGAACTATTTTACTAGATTCAATAGATTGTTTTTGTATTTCCTTCGATAGGGTAACAATAATACTTGTTAGTTCGGTAAAATTAAAAATTTGATTGCCGTTTAAACGCATACCATATGATGAAAAAGAAGAAAGCAAAAGTCAAGCCATTTTTACTCATTCTCCATATAGTCCAGACACATGCCTAAGTGTACGTTTATCCTAATGACTATTAAATAAAGCTCCGTTAATTTTTATACCTTTAAATTCTGAGAACAATTTTCTACTCGCCCAATATGGGTAAGAAAATTGTAATACAAAATAATTCTCAATACGCTGAAAATAAACGCGTACGAACCAGTCAAAACACGACAAAATTTCCCTATCACAACAAAGATATGGGAAAAACTAAGTTCAAATATACTTCCTTATATGAGTTCTTCTCCAAATTTCCTAATGAGGAATCTGCTCGGAAATATTTTGAGTTAAAAAGATGGAATGGTCATGTCCGTTGTCCTCATTGTGGTTCCAATCATATCACCGAATGTAAGGACCAAAAACCGATGCCTTATCGCTGTAAAGATTGTAGAAAGTTCTTCAGCGTCAGATTCGGTACAATTTTAGAGGAATCCAAATTGCCTCTTCACAAATGGTTGATGTGTATGTATCTGTTGGCGACTTCCAGAAAAGGCATTTCCTCCATCCAGATTTCAAAAGAACTTGGAATCACTCAGAAGACTGCCTGGTTCCTCTGTCACAGGATTAGGGAAGTTTGGATGAAGGATAAAAAGGAGAAGTTGGACGGTATTGTAGAAGTAGATGAAACCTTTATCGGAGGTAAGGAATCCAACAAACACTTTTCCAAGAAGCTGAACAAGGGAAGAGGCTCGGTCGGTAAATTGATTGTGATCGGGGCCAAACAGAGGAATGGAAAGGTGATCGTCAAACATATCGACGATACTTCCGCTTACAATTTACAAGGATTCATTGGAAAACATGTTGAGAGGAATTCCAATGTGTTTACGGATGAGTTCAAGTCTTACAAGGGACTTGTCGGATTTGTCCATGAGTTTGTCAACCATAAGGGGAAACAGTATGTCGATGGAGAGGTTCATACCAATTCCATTGAAAGCTTCTGGTCTCTACTAAAAAGAGGTTACTATGGCGTTTACCACTATATGTCTCCTAAGCATTTGAAGAGGTATATCCATGAATTTGCCTATAGGCATAATACCTTTAAAGTTGAGATATTGGATTTTATAGGAGACACGATTACTAAGATGATTGGTAAGAGAATGATGTATTGTGAATTGGTAGGTTGAAGAAATTGAACTCTACTTTCCTTGATACTATTCTTTGGAAGACTTCTCCATCACATCATCCAGAAGGCTATGAACATCTATCTGTAGATTTTTACAAATGTTGATGACCTCCGTGAATGTAAGGTACCGTTCTCCTACTTCATATTTGTTGACAAAGGTATGAGGAGTATTCAGGAGTTCTCCCAAGTCCCGTTGAGTCATATTCAACTCTAAACGTTTTTCTTTTAATATTTTACGAAGATTTTTCTCTTCATTACTATTTCTGTTCCTCATTTTGGAACAATAACAGAGAATGAGATTGTACCAAATTTAGGTACAAAAGTGTTTACAAGTCATTCGATATTCGGTAATAGGTCTTCAATGTTCCTAAAATGGGAACAAACCTAGATAAGAACTATGAAGACATTATCATCAGTAAAGGCCTTATTCATTTCCCTAAGCCTATTGGTTTCATACACCATCCCCTATTGTTTAGCGGCAAAAACTGCCTACGTCACGATTGATGGAGATATTATAGAAGATGACGAAAAACATCATAATACCTCCTCAAATGTTTCATGCGCTTTATTGATTTCTTCAGGATCTTCCTATACCGGAACTAATATTGTAATTTCTACAGTTTGTAGATCTAATTCTTTTGGGGATGCGGCGATTTACTCAAAAGGAGGAAAATTTCTCAATTTAGGAGCGAATTATGGTTGGTCCTCAGTTACCGTATCAAAGGGAGGCGTTTATGGTGTTTACAGTTCAGCGATCGAACTGAGTGACATGACCGAAACATCTACTATCTACAATACGAAAATTTATAATTACTCAGATGGGGGAACAGGTATTCGTCTCTGGAATAATTCAAACCTTCTCCTTGATAATGTAGAAATTTATAATGCCTCAGATACGGCGATCCACGCGAGTAGAAACGCTACAATATCAAATAAAGGCAATGGAATTATCAGAATATCAACAACAGGAGATAATAGGGCTTCTATATCCGCAAGCGGAGATTCAAAAGTAACTCTTTATAATACACATATTGAAAATAAAAAATCCAGTACCAGTGGGGTCTTGGTTGGAGATAGTAGTACTATATCTCTTACAAATTCATCTATTTCTTCAGTTAATAACAACACACTGATTTCAGGTGCAGGAAATCTAGAAGTTAGCCTTAGTAACGTGGATTTGTCTAAATCTAAAAATCAGAGAATATCCGCTTCATCTGACTTAACTGTTAATATTCAGAATGGTACTTCTTTCGATGGTTACACTTCTCAAGAAAATGATGGTTCAATTAACATAAATTTAACAAAATCAAGTTGGAACATAACTAAAAATTCTAATTTGTTTTCTCTATCACTAAATGAAAATTCATTTTTAACATTTAACTTCGGGAATGGAGATAAGTTCTACTACATATCCGCTGGTTCTGTTTTCATGGATAAGAGTAGTCAAATAAGGCTTGATCTTGATGAGACGAAAATTTTGAGTATGATCTCTTCCGGTGATGAATTCCAACTATTTTCGGGCGATTTGACGAATTATAATCTTTCAGATATTGATATGTTCAACTCTGACGGATCATATAAATTAACTTATGAAGAAGGGGAATCGGGAAAGGGATGGTTCAAATTAATAGGATATGACGTTGTTCCCGAACCATCGACTTCTACCATGAGTCTATTAGGAATTGTTTGTATTCTCCTAAAGAGACGGAGGGTTTGATAGAAAAAAGGAAGATCGTAAGTTGATCTTCCTTTTTTCTATATTGTTCACCTTCAAATAATTAGGATATAATGAAAATATTATAAAATAGTTTGGTTAGTCAAGTATGTAGGTCCCAAAAATATCACAGAACAATACGGTCATCACGAAAACCTACACGGCGCGCCGTGTGGAACCGTCCAAGGTGGAACGCGTGGGTAAGATTGTCCAGGGCGGCGAGTTTGGAGGCGCAACGAATGTGCAAGGGTATAAGCTTGATTACCTCTTTACCCGGTATTCCGTCCACAAAGTAGGCAATCGGGAATACGAAATTACGGAAGAATACACCCAATCCAACCCCGGAGGCTGGTCTGCGGACCTGTACAAAAATGGATAATATCACCAAGGGCGACCCAATTAAGGCGGATTGGGCCAATGCTCTTACAAATGCCGTCAATGCGGCCGCGCATGGCAAAACAGCCTTGCGCGGTGGCGGCGGACAGAACGTTTTCATTTCCCCTTATCAGCGCGGTTCCCGCCCCCTGGCCTTTGATTTGGTGGAAATCACGGATGATGAGGAAGGTAGCCTTTCCGGCAAGATCTCCGGGGGAGTGCTGTTGTCCGCATACAAAGAGGAACAGGAAAAAAAATATCGCTGAAAACGGAATGCATGGAAATCAGCGAATATGAAGAAACCTTCCAATCAGGCGATCAGGTGTGGGTCCATGTGACCTATGATCCGGACACATGGGAGGCATATGTTGCAATCCTGGAAAAAGGGAAAGAACCGCCGGAGGCAGAAGAGGGTGAGGCCTACATTATTGTTGGCGAGTTTGAGGAACGCGACCAATCCATTATCTACAGGCACAAAGGAATTACCTGTATCAACTGGGATGCAATCAAATGGGAATTTGAGGAATTCAAGCTCAAGACGGATCCTTTGTGCGCTCTGGAACTCAAGGAAGAAGAGAACGAAAAGGAATTGACTCTGAATATTGAATCTTCCAGTGAAGAAGAAGATTTGGGTGCCGACAGCAATTTGAAGGTATGGCTGGTGCAGAAAAAGGGGAAAGGAGAGGGCGGGGCAGAAGATGGGCCGGTCAGGCTTGGCGTGAGAATTAAAGATTCACGGAGTTTTCAGCAGGTGCAGCCGGGAGACGGCCTTGAATGGAAAACGGAAAAAGGGGCGGATGGCCATAACATCCAGACGGAAATCCTGCAGGTCAGGATTGATTCCACGGTTTCTTCTTCAACGGGGCAAGAGGGAAGAATCCCCGTTGACCTGAGTGTGTCGCAGGAGGGATTGAAAGGCGAGGTGGATTTGACAATTGATGATACGGAGAATGATTTATGGGGAGGGTGGAAAATCAAACTGTCCAGGGCCACCAGGGGAGTATTGTCTCTTGCGGTCACTCCTGGAGGCGACGCGGAAGAATTGAGCTTTCGCGCACCCCTGCGGAAAAATGGAGAATACGTTGTGCTGGATTATGAATCTGGTTGGTCTGATGCCGTCAACGGTGTGAAGGCAGGCCTGTTTCTGCGGAATAATAAATTGGCTGTGGAGCTGTACGCAGACACGGAGCCGGATGGCTCTGATAATCTTATAAGCGATTCATGGACGGTGTTGGCTTGCGACAGCGACCACGCAATACGCCTGAGCCGGGACGAAAGCGGGAAAATCTATATCCAGCAGGGGGAATGGATTGTGACCTCCAAAATTTATTCACCAATAAATTAATAAAAATGAATTACGCAATATTCTGTTATAGAGAAGATTATAAATGCCTTGAATTGTGCGTTGGTCAAATCCGCCGCGTTGATCCTGATTGTACGATTTACCTGTTTGACGACGGAAAAGCTTCTCTCGCAAGAAAAGACATCCCCAAGGGAAGGGACATCATTTACAAAAAGACCTATTTTGAACGCAACAGGAACTTGAATGGCCTCGAATGTATCCGCGGTATGTTGTCCTGCATGCGTGATATCCCGGGCCGGGAGCCCATCATCAAAATAGACGCTGATACACTGCTGATGTCCCTTGAAGAAATACGGAAATCACTGTTTGAGCGCAGGAAACTGGCAGGGGGATATCAGTGTGCCGTTCCATTCGCCTGGTCCGGAGTATGTTATTGGGTAACGCGGAAATTCATCAGTGATGCTCTTGATGTCCTGGTAACGCGTGAATTCCCGACACGCAATCAGGATTATCCGGAGGACGTGACCGTTTCCAGGCTGGCCCTGTACCTGTACGGCCGCAAGGGGGTTGATGTCATTGAGTTCCAGGGAGGCAAGTACCTGATCGGCATCAGAACATGTGATTCTGGCCAGTTATCAAAGCTGGCGAAACTGGCCCGCCGCGTGTCTGCCGTTCACTGCGGACAGCAGGATTTTTATGAGCCGATCATCCAGCAATCAGGCTGTACCCTCCGGGAAGCTTGCGCCCGTATCATGTGGGAAATCCTTCACCCGGGTGAACCGGAAGGATTCAGGCTTTGAACAGATCCAGAATCATCTGGTTTTCCTCAAAACATTTCTTTCCCGTGCCGTATGTTTTCATGATTTGTTCCGGCGTCTTTTTCCGCGGTGTCTCCAGCTTTTTGACAGGGCGGCGCTTCATGGCTGCATGTTCCGTCTGCTGCATCATCAGGGAGGGCGGGAGTCCGCTCTCTGCAAGGAATTTGGAAGCAGCGCGGGAAATGGCCGCTTTATGCACGCCCAGTTTCCGCGCCCTCTGGGCCATGCGTTCATTTCCGAGCACGGACGTCAACCCCAGAGCGTATGCCACGCCGAATGCGGTGACATTGGGAGTGCGGCTGTTAATGACGTGATACAGGGCCAGGGACATGATCCGGATCATTTCAAGGGCGCGTTCCCGGAATTCGTTTTCCTGCTCCTGCCCTTCTTCCGGATACTCAAAATCCGTATGTGCTGTGTAGTATGACTGTTGCGGTTCCATGCTCGGTGTATTTACATATCAATATATAATGATACAATAATATGTAAAGAAGGGGATAATGGCAGGGATTTCACAGGCGGAACTTGCCCGGCAATTGGGCGTCAATAAAAGCACGATCACGTACCACGTGAAGCGTGGTCTGACGCATGCGCAAATCCGGGAGCTGATTGAAGCCAGGAGGAAGGAAAATCCAATTGCTGAACCTGCTTCTCCAGAAATTGGGAAAAACGCTCCGGAGGAAGGGGTAGCGGAACTGAGAAAAAGGAAACTTGCTGCGGAAATTACCTACAAGAATTTGCAGGCTGAACAGGCCCGCGTGAAGCTTGAAAAGGATAAGGCCCGGCTGGTGGACATGGAAGATGTGAATGAGCTTGTCGTACATCTGGCCAGTATTACCAAAGGCGTTCTCCAGGCATTTGAAAATAAACTGCCGGGGAAGCTGGAAGGATTGACGGCTGCGGAAATGGTTCCCGTGCTGCGGGAGGAAATCAAGGCCGCCCTGTATTACATTGCGGAAGAATCCAGGGCCCAGATCAAGATAATCAGCCGGGCGGAACAATGAGAGACGTTGAAAAGGCTGTCGGATTTCTGAATCTTTTCGCGGATAACGTATCCGCGGGAATGGACGTGGAGCCGATAGCATGGATACGTGAAAACGTGATAGACCAGCAATCGGCGCGGTCTACCCATATTGATTTTACGTTGAGCCCGTTTCTGCTGGAACCCATTGACAAATTCCTGAATGACGGCACGGTCAGGCACATTAACCTGATGGCTCCCACCGGTTCCGGAAAGTCGACATTGTTCGTCGGCTTGCTTAATTACCTCATTGCCAATGATGCGGGGAATACCTTAGTCGCTTTCCAGAATGAACAGGAAACCTCTGATTTCGCGGAAACGAGGCTTTTTCCCACATTCCGGGATAATAAGGCTTTAAAAAACTTGCTGCCGAAGAAAAGGCATGCGGCCAGGAAAACGGAGATCCTTTTTCCGCACATGAACTTGTGGATGGTCTCCGCTACCAAGGGGCAGTTGCAGTCGAAGTCCTGCCGGTATTTGATTGGTGATGAAATGTGGGCGTGGGAAAAGGGAATGGTCCGGGAGTTCCTGGCCCGCCACCATGACCGGTTCAACCGTAAAATCCTGATGGTTTCCCAGGGAGGGGACAAGGGGACGGACTGGGTGGACGAGTACGAAAAGGGCCGCATCCACCATTACCATTGGCAATGCCCCGGCTGCCAGGAGTGGAATGCCTATGACTGGCGGGATGTCATTTACAGCAAAGAAGAAAATATTGATTGGGAACGTTTTAAGGAATCCGTCAAAATGGTTTGTCCCCGGTGTTTGTACGAAATAGAGGATACTGTACACAACCGACGCCATCTGGCCGGCGGCGGCAAGTACGTGTTTTCCGGCAATACGAGTGCCTTGCCGGAGATCGTGAGCTACAATTTTAATGCTTTGGCCTGTTACTGGGTATCAGGGCGGATTTGGCCGTGGAATGGATACTGGCCAATAAAAAGAAGAGGAACGGGGATGTAGAACCGCTGAAAAAGTTTATCCAGAAGCGGCTTGCTCAAAATATTGTGGATTTGGGAGAGAAAGACGACGTGTTGAACATCCCGCTCACGGCGGAAAGCATGGAGGAGTACGCTGTGGAAAACGAACGGGCGCGCTTCTTAACGGTAGATGCCCAGAAAGGGCATTTTTGGCATACTGTTTACGGCGTGGATGCCGGAGGGGCTTTCCATTTACTTTCAGAGGGGCGTCTTGAAACGTTGGAGGATATTGAACGTAAACAGGCGGAGTTTAACGTGCCTGATCATTGCGTTGCTTTGGACTGCGCTTTTGATACGGATGCTGTGCGGAAGATATGCGGGCTTCATCACTGGTTTTCCATGAATGGGACGGTCAAGGAAGAATATGTGCACAAAATCAGGGGCCGAGGGGTTAAATTGATTTATGCGCCTCTTGAGCGGCACATGGTGGAGGGGATACAATGCCTTCATTTCAATTTTTCTTCCCAGCGGGCGAAGGACGTTCTTGCCGCGCGGATTAAATCGGGGCATTTCAAGGTTCCCCATGATGTTTCTGCCGAGTACATCAAGCAGATGCAGGCTGAAAGCAAACAGGAGTCCATAGACAAGCGCACGGGGAGGGTTTCTCTCAAATGGCTTGCGTCCGGCAATAACTCCCACATGTGGGACTGTTCCTGCATGGCGGTGATTTTTGCCATGATTCACCGGATGATTTAAGCGCAATGGGCGCGCACTAGTATATGATGATTCTGAGTCAGGCAGCCCCGTTTGACATGGCCACTACCAGCGGCATTGCCCAATCGGTGACGCTTCGTTTTGTGGACAGCTCCGGCGCCGCAAAAGATATTTCCGGCCATGAGTTCCGCTGTGCTGTCCGCGGCCCTGGCGCCGCCGCCATCAAATGCGAGCCTGTAGACGTCAATACGGCTCTTTTGTCGTGGAGCCCTCTCAAGGCCGGAACGCATGCTTATGACCTTTTCATGACCTCTCCTGATGGGGCGGAGCGCCCCTTGATTAAAGGGGAAATCCATGCCGCTTCCCGTGTTACGCCGCCGGGCAGTGAAGATGTGGTTACAATTGGAGACGTGAAAATCATGATTCCTGACGCCGCGGAAGGAGAGGTGAAAATTATTGATCCTTCCGTGGATGCTGCTGAACGGGCTGAATCCGCTGCTCAAGAAGCCTCAAATGCCAGGAACGACGCTCAGAATGCCAAAAAAGAAGCGGAAAAATCAGCAGAAAGAGCTGCGACATCCGCCACGGAGTCGGCTAACTCCGCGACGGCGGCCCAGCAGGCCCTTGAGGCCATACCTCAAGTAGATGATGCAGGCAACATGACGCTGGCCGGAGGTCTGACGGCGGCGGGGGCTATTAACGCCAATGGCGGCATCAATATGCCGCTGGCCGTGGGGGCAGTAACGGATACGTCAGCGGTCAACTTTTTTTATGCTATGGGTCTGGCAGGAGCCGTACAGGCGTTGATTCAGCCTCTGTACCTCAAAACCAGCTCCATGCCCGTAGTGGGGGCCGGCACTACTTCTGTTCAATATGCCGGACTTTATGCAACCAGTTCAACGTCGGTAGCCTCCGGATCTCCTGCACACAGTACGACCACGTTTACCTTTGAAGGGCCGCAGGGCCAGCATAATTACAGTTCTTTCGCGGGATTTTCGAGACCGCTGTCCGGTTCAACAGCGTCCAAATTTACCTTTGGATTAGGCCGCGGATCAAAAACGGTAAGAGGCGGCCTGACGATGGATTCATTTTCCATGATTCCGGGCAATAATCTGGCCGTCAATTACGGAGAGATTATCGACATCACAACCACAGCGGTCCGTGATGCTGTCCGGGGAGGTTACGTGCTTAGAGTGCGGGAGATTTATTACGTCTCTTCCGGTGATTCATGGCAGGTGAAAACTACGGAAAGTTTTATTCCCGCAACTCAAAACCACCCATTTCCCGCCTGCCTCAACAGGCTCATTTTCATGCAGGAGGGGCTTTCAAGCATGTCGTCATACGAGGGGAAAGCGTCGCTTTATATTGAGCTGGGGGGAGGGCAGACAAACACTTTGTTCAAAATAGCCGCCCTCAGAGGCGTTTCAGGATTCGAAGACGGAATGGGGTTCAGCACGTTGGTGGCGGATGTGGAAAATCCCAATTCCTGGACTTCCTCGGTTCGCACGGGAGCAGGCAGCCGCTACCTTTATGCCAATGGGTTGCGCAATCCAATGTACGCTGCATTGGAAGCAATGGCCGTCAATGCCATTGAATCCGAGGAAACAGCGGATTTTGTGGATGTAAATACCCCCTTAGAATCATGAATGCAGAAATACAACTTCAATTCCCCAAGCCAGGCGAATGGAGAGAATTCACCCTGACGCCCATCTATCAGGACAAGGGCGGTTATAGACCTCCGGCCCGCTTTAATCAGGACGAGATACCAGCCGACCATGCCCCGGCAATGCAGGCGGTAGTGGCCGCGTTGGTTGGATTGTCGGAGCCGTGGAAGCCGTTCAGGTGTGGGCGAGACTGAAAGAGTTTTATGCGCCGGAAGAGGATGATCCTGTGCGAACGGTGGAAACCGTGGATTTGACCGTTGAGGCCGTCAACCCGCAGGGCGGCCGGAGGGTGTTCACTTCCCGCGATTACCCGGTTTTTGTCCTCACGGATCCCGCCGCCGTGGCGTTTTTTAAGCATTTCACTAAACAATAAACCATGAACATCAATAAACAAGACATTGAAAAGGCCCTACAGGCGGCATCCGCCCGCTGGGGGAATTGGGTTAAGTACGTGATTGCCGCCATCATCGGCGCGGCGGCCGTAGCCGGTTACATCACCGTTAACGGGTGCGGGCACTCCGTGGACGTCACCCCGAACCGCGCCGAGGTGTGCAAGGACGGATCCTGCCTCGTCATTGAGCAGGGGCATATCTCCTATTCCCAGGCCCAGCCTGTTACGGACGTTCCGCCCGTTGTTCAGATCGTACCTTCCAAGAAATAAGGCCATGTGCAAACCCCTCAAGGAATATCTGGGAGTGATCCGCGATTATACGCGTGAGATCGTCACTTTCGGCGGTTTTGTGATAGCCGTGTTCATCTACCTGGATTTCCGCGAGGTGGTGAAGGAACAGGCTACCAACGCGGCCCATACGGCGGAGATCCTGCGGACGATGGATACCCGTCTCCAGCATTTGGAGAATTACCACCAGCAACAGCTTAAACAGCGAGATTAATTCCAACTGTAAAGTTTTTCTTACAAGTTCCCTTTATCTAATAGCCAATAGTTTACAATATGAATCCTACAGAAAGAAAGATGGCCGCGGCTATCCTCCGGTTTGAAGACAGCCGCGTTACCGGGCCGGATTCCCTGCGCGTTTCCCGCCTTCCCGCCGCCGACAAGGGCAGCAAGTGGGAGATTTGCGGCATTTGCGACGGTATTGAACCGGCCGTGTTTAACAGATTGAAGGCCCTGCTGGATGCCGGAAGACGTGAAGAGGCCTGGGAAGGTTGTCTCCAGTATGTCCTGGATAATACCGCCGCCGTGCGCTCCTGGCTGGGTTCCGACGTTTTTCCTGGCGTTGAATTCATCCTGCGTGACCATTATTTCAATTCCGGGAGCAGGAATACCGGGAAGATTTTGCAGCGCGCACTGAATATCCACGGCGCCGGTCTCACAGTGGACGGGATTGTTGGCCCCAGGACCCGGCAGGAGTTGCAGGACCAGCTGGCCGCTACGGGTGAAGCGGTGTTTTTGGTTGGGTTACAGGAGAAGCGTCAGGCGTTTTACCGCTCGTGTAAGCAGTTTTCCGTGTTCGGGAAGGGCTGGCTGAACCGCTGCGACGATGCGTTCAGCGTGGCGCAGGAGCTTGCGTAGGGTTATTTGTTTCTATCCACGCGCCCTATTTGAGGGGCGTTTTTTTTGTTGCCTGGGCAAAATAACGTCAGGAATTGATCAATTCAGGATGCTTTTCAATAAGGTCAAGCAATTTTGCGGAAGGGCCGCAGGGGCGCCGCAAGCCGTGTTCCCATTTGACCAGCGTGGAAGGGCTGACTCCCAGCACGGCGGCAAAATCTTTCTGGCTCATTCCCTGGCTTTTCCTTAACCGCGCAATGCTTTTTTCATTGCCTGTTTCGCGGAAAGGTGACGGAGAAATAGCTATAGCCCGGGGCTGGGGCAGTTCCATTCCTTTTTCCAGACAACGTTCAATATACATTTCCGCCACTTCCTGAAGGTTGCGGTTGACTTCTTCCAGGGTTTCCCCGTGGGTGCAGTCCTTTTCAAAATCAGGCAGGGAACCGATATAGCAATTATCTTCATCGCTCCACCGGATGAAACGGCTGTATTTCCCGGCAAGCGTCTTCATATCCTGTTCAGTCATTTTCATAGTTGTTTTTCTTGGGGTTGCAAGGGAGCTTACGCTCCCTTGCTTTTTGCCTCTTCTATCTTCTCCCTGACGTGCTTGACCAGATAGGGCTTGGCATCGTCTCCATCATGCCCGCAGATGGTCGCTACCGTACCGGAGGCCCGATGCTCATACTGACGGTGGGAACCTTTGCCGCGGCCCGTATTGTCAAAGCCCGCCTTGCGAAGATCGGCAACTAGTTGTCGTATCTTAGGAGGCATGCCTACAATATAGTTGCACAATGTGAAAATAGCAAGGATTGTTTTCACATTGTGTCATGTCTCTCTGGAAAGGCTAGTTCTAACATTTCTTGCGCTGAGTCTATGGAAGTGTTTTCATAAGCTATCGTATGGACGAAAAAAAATTCTACATATTTTCAGATGGAGAAGTGCAAGGGCCTTTTTCAGAACGTGGACTTGAGTTGCTTTGTGCTCAAAAACGTATTACCGGCGAAACTCTCGTATGCCTTGAAGGAGAGCAAAATTGGACGCCATATTCGGATTTTTTGAAAAATCGCTCTGTAACAGTTAATGAAAGTTTTTCATCAGAAAATATTCCTCAAGCTATCAGTCAGAATAGGAGAGCGAAAGCTTCTTTTTCAGACAGTCAAAGCTTTCAGGAGGTAAAAATCCCATTTACATCAATGACGGTGCAGGCTTTCGGCATAATGGGAGGGATTATTATTATTCTTTCTATTCTAGCTGCAGTAGCCGTTTTCATCGTTGGTATTATGAGTAAAAATGCCGTTGCTTTACCAATGATGATGTTATGGGCTGTTGGAATATTTTTCGGGGCTCTTCTTTATGGTGGTGTTTTCATAGCCATTGCGAACATTGTGCAATGTCAGTTAAGGAGCGTTGACTTGCTCAAAAAGATTGTAGAGCAGACAAAGGAATAATCCTTGTTGAGGCAACCAAGGATGAATGCAATAAAAAGCCCCTTGGCCCGGAGGCCAAGGGGCGAAGCATTCTAACGTAAGGAGGACGAATAATAGTTTCTTTTTTAAATGAAGCTATTGTGTAGTATATGATGCTAGAGCAATTTGATGACTCCAGCGAAGACAGTAGTGAATGTGGTAGGTTAGAAGAGAAAAAGACACCTCCCATAGTGTTGACGCACCGAGAGGGGGGGAAGCTTGTATCAGATATAGGTGATTATGAGCTTGGAGTTTGCCAAAAACATTATCTATGCCATTGGCTAGTTTTTAGCATTTTTCCCCATTTTTCTAATAAATTTTATGAGACGTGTCCATTCCTCATCTGTCGAAAACGCGTTCTGAATAAGTTCTAAACAGTACGTTCCCGCATCGAGTCCACGGCGTTCAGCTTCGGTTTTTATAATTTGATATTGCTCACTATCAAATTCCAATTCCAAAGTGACCATCCCAGATTCATCCACAACGAGTTCTTCTTCTGTGGAAAGATGTCCTTGTTTAAACATGAGATCATAGATTGTAAGTAAGGCTTTTGCAGGAATTTCAGATTTTTTAAAGAACCATGAATCCACTGTCCGTTTGTGAACTCCACATTGTTCCGCAAGCCAAAACCTGTCCTTTTTTATTTTCTTGAGCCAGGCTTTGACATTCTCTTTTTCATCTTTTGAACTCACAGTATTACTATACAATTTTTTTTAGCATTGTCAATTAGCAGGATAGAACAAATTACAAAAAAATATTGTATTTATTTGTTGACGATTACAAGTTGACGTTGTAATTCTAGTTTTGTTGAGTTGATGTTCGCTCTCAATCCATGAACATACGGTTCATGTCAGAAACAAAAGCGGCCACCTGCGGGAACAGGTGACCACCAATAACGGGCGTGAGCCCAACTAATAAGACAAAACATGACTACTATAAATTATATAGTAGCGCAAGCAGATTGCGCCAACATGACGGGGAACGGTATTAAGCTGTTCCAGAACTCCGATCTGAATTGCACGATTGAAGTCATCGAAAGAAATGGTGAACCTTGGATCTTTGCCAAAGAAGTATGTGAAGCTCTCGGTTACTCGAATATTTCGAAAGCTCTATTGAATGTAAGAGAAAAGTGGAAGGGTATAACCAGCAGGGATACCCTTAAAGGAAAGCAATCAGTTTCAATTATCAATGAAGCTGGCTTGTTCGCTCTTGTGATGAAATCCAAGATGCCGAAAGCGGTCGAGTTCCAGGATTGGGTGTGTGAAGAAGTTCTCCCCTCTATCCGGAAGACAGGCGGGTACATGACAACCCGTCCGGAAGACACGCCGGAACAGATTATGGCCCGTGCTGTGCTGTTGGCCCAGGATGCCATCAAGAGGAAAGATGATCACATTCACCAGTTGGAAGCCGAACGGGAAAGGAACGCAGCCTACGTAATCTACGGCAAGTCCGTGGAAGTAGCGAATGGCAGCAAGCTTATTGGAACCTACGCCAAGATGCTTACCCAGGGAGGAATGATCATCGGCGAAAAAAGGCTTTTTGCCCTGCTCCGGGAGTTGGGGATTCTCGGCAAAACCGGAAGCCGTTACAACGAACCCTGTCAATACCACATTGAGAAGGGGTACTTTCGGGTCACCACCAGAACTATTACTCATTCTGACGGAGTTGAGCAAACAAAGATCACGCCGCGCCTTTTGCCCAAGGGCCAGATATGGCTCACGGACAAATTCTACAAGCTATGGAATACAAACCCGGAGGTCTTTACTCCGTTCGTCGGTAAGGGGTCATGTCTGCGTCTGGACATGAAGGAGTATATCGCAAGGGGAGATATTGATGACGTTGCATGATCTCATTCCCCTGTTTCCCTTGAGGAAGCGGGGGATTTTTACTGCCCTCGGTATGGCATGGCTGTATGCAGATGTAACACAGCATCAAACTTTTCCCTATTGATGGAAGGCTTCAATAGGAAAACGAGGAGTTCTGTATTATCCCACTTGCCGTATTTGGAAGAAAGTGCTAATTATTTTGAATTATGCCATTGTTGTTGTTCATTCTGATTTTATGCTGCTTGATTGCGTCTTTCCTCATTCCCTGGTGGAGGACAGATGCGATAAAAAAGGAATTGGAAGAGAAAAATAGACTTTTGAATGAGGAAAAAAGACAGTTTGAAAAAGAGATATTAAAAGAAAAAAAGGAACTAAAAAAATTAAAAAAACAGTTTGAAAAGGATATAGTTGAACTCAAGAAAAAATCTCGTTCGATTGAAAGTGATATTAAAAAATTAGAAACAGAGCGAAAAAATCTTGAAAATCTTAACTCTGTTCTAAAAAGGAGTATTCATGGATATGGAAATGAATATATTGAACCCATATCTGTTATTTATGATGAACTTATAAGCAAGTACGGATATACGCAAGCTGCTAAAAATTTGAAAGATATAAAGTCATTGCTAAAAGGTATGCGCAAAAAAGGCAAAGTTGTTTCATTTTTAGCAGACAGCATCTCTGCGAGTGAGGAAGATCTCACTAAAATATTACTGTTATCAATGGATAGTCTTTGCTCGTTGTACTTGAGTGAGGTTAAGGTTTCAAATGTGGGAATTCTTCAACAGAAGGTTCGCGATGCCGCTGTCTTAATAGAAGGGGCTTTCAAAAATAGAGTCAAGTTTACACAGGAATATATAGATGCACGGATCAAGGAAATATCTTTGATGTCTGCAATGGAATATGCCAAGGAACTGGATAGAGAGCAGCAGAGAATCATTAAAGAAAAAATTAGGGAGGAACAAAAAGTTCAGAGGGAAATAGAGAAAGCTTTACGAGAAGCAGAAGCTAAGGAAAGAGCTTTGCAGAGACAAATTGACATCGCAAAGGCCAAGGAACTGGAAGCAGGTGAAAATGAAGAAAAGAGAAGAGTGCTTGAAATAAAGATAGAAGAATTAGAGCAGCAGCTTCAGCTGGCAAGAGATTCCGGACAAAGGGCTCTTTCCATGGCTCAACAAACAAAACGCGGATATGTCTATGTCATCTCAAATGAGGGGAGTTTTGGGCCTGGTGTGTTCAAAATTGGGATGACGCGGCGGTTAGAGCCTCTTGATCGAGTAAGAGAATTAGGGGATGCGTCCGTTCCTTTTTCTTTTGATGTCCATGCAATGATTTATTCGGAAGATGCGCCGAAGCTGGAAACAACATTACATAAACATTTTTTAATGGATCAAGTGAATAAGGTGAACTATCGGAAGGAATTTTTTAGAACAGACCTTCATAGCATAAAAGAGGTAGTTGACGGTTTCGGGTTGGAATGTCATTGGACAGAGACAGCCAAAGCGAAAGAATACAGGGAAACTCTGGCTATAGAAAAGACCATAGCCCATAACCCTGTTGCAAGAGAGGCATGGAAGAATCGTCAACTTGTTTTAGATTCTCCTTTGTCTCATTTTGAAGAATGGAATGAGGCTGAAAATACTTGATGTTGTTATTAGAGGAGTAATTCAAGCTTTCTCCCACCTGTTCAGGTTTTCCCGTCTCTTTGAAGCCACTTCTTGACGTCACTCTTCGAGTGCATTCGTAAAAAATATCATACCAAAAAAGAGAAAACAAGAGAGGACGCCTTTGAGAGAGCAACAAAAAAAGCCCAGAAGGTGCCGGGCTTGAGTTCATGTCTTTGATAGGAGGTTTAGAATGGAATTTCGTCCTCTGGTTTCATACTCGATTTGATTTTATTAAAGATCGCTTCCTCAGCTTTTTTATCTAAGACTTCATTAGCCCATACATTGACATTTTCCTTTTTCATTCCACATACAACTAACCATAAGTACGCATTAGCTTGGGTGAAATAATAAATATATTCTCCTGCTTGCATTCGATTATTGGCTTCATTCTCCGAGATTCCGTCGTACTGGCCTAGTTCCACGTTTTTCAACGAAAAAGAATTATTTTTTTCTTTCTCTTGAGCAATAATTTCTTGAGCTTTCTGATTTAATATTTTTTCTATAATAGAAGAAGGGTCTATTTTTAAATTGCCATACGTCCTCATGAAACCAGTGTCAGCAAAAAAAGCACTTCTCCATAATAGAAGGGAATTTTCAGCAAGGGGATGTATCCATATATGTTTCTCTGCATTTGCATCATCCGGTAAAATAACTCGGGTAGCCCATTCATTCAGCGTCTCTCTAGCCCACTCTTCAACAGAATCGGAAAATTCCATTTGCGAGGCTTTTTCCCACCTATCCCACTCTTCCTTACTCTCAGGAAAAATTGCACAATTCTTTTTGTCCCAAAAAGAAGAATTTATGATGCCGTTAGCATGGTCTTTTATTATCTCGTTTATTTTAAAAAGGTTAGTGTCGGATATCTTGGTGCTGCTATAGAACCAGTTTTTGACTGTCCCTTCAGATAACCCTAATTGTGCAGCAAGCCATTTCAAAGATAGCCCATTGTGTTTAAGATATTCCTTGATTGTCGATTTTTCAGGCTCTTGAGGATCTCTAGAGGCAGGCACTATCAAGTTTTCATCACTCTTCATGAATGCCATTTTATATGCAGAATACCCTAAATGTCAACTATTATTATCTATTATAGAATCTTTTCTATCTTTCTTATTGCATGTATTGGTAAATATGTTATTACTGTGTACATGGAGCAGGTTTTAGGAAAAGCAAGACTACTAAATCAGCGCGAACTGGCAGCCTCCCTCCGGGTCAGTAAGCATACTGTAATAGCTTGGGCAAAAGAAGGTTGTCCGTGTGTTTACTATGGAATCAAATGCTCTCCTGGGCGTGGTTCCCGTCCCCGTTACGACCTTGAAAAAGTGAAAGCGTGGCTGGAAGAACGGAGCAAGAAAAGAACTTCCGTGGATTGAGCAAGCCACCCGTCCGACATGCGGCCCATGTCGAAAACAACGAAGGCCACCTGCGCCAACAGATGACCTTCAATAACGGGCATAAGCCCAACTAATAAACAAGACAATGAGTACTATACAATGTACGAAAGCGCAAGCTGATTGCGCCAACATGACGGGGAACGGCATTAAGCTGTTCCAGAACTCTGAATTGAACTGCAATATTCGGACGGTCATTATCGGTGAAGAGCTCTGGTTTGTTGTCAAAGATGTTTGCAACTACTTCGGCGAAACTAACCGGAATCGGGCAATGCAGAATATCGACGAGGAAGACAAGGGGGGTACGCAAATGAATACCCCTGGTGGAATTCAAACAGTAGCAATCGTTAATGAATCGGGTTTGTATTCTTTACTCTTCGCTATGTAACCGGAAAAAGCTCGTGGAGTCTCTGATGAGTACATAGTGGAACGGCAGACAAAACTCAAAAGCTTTAAACGCTGGGTCACACATGAAGTCCTTCCCTCCATCCGGAAGCACGGCCTGTACGCCACCGGGGAGAAGCTGGAAGAAATGCTTGCCGACCCGGATACCATGATTCTGACGCTTCAGGCATTGAAAGCTGAACGGGAGAAGAGAAAAGCTCTTGAAGCAAAAGCTGCGGAAGATGCTCCCTATGCATATTTCGGACGATGCGTGGAAGTTTCCGAGGGCTGCATCCTGATTGGAGAATTTGCCAAGATTCTCGCTCAGAATGGAATGGAGACAGGACAAAACCGTTTGTTTGAGTATCTACGCAATGAAGGCATTATGGGGAGGTACGGCAATCGTCACAATGTTCCAGCCCAAGAGTATATTGAAGCTGGGTATTTCCGTCTCACTTACCGGGTTATTCAGCGTTCCGACGGTTCACAGCAGTCCAAACCGACACCGTATTTGACACCCCGCGGTCAAATATGGTTGATGAAGCGTTTGGGATTAACCCTTGAGAATATACCTGCTGCCTAAGATTTTACATCTGGTGCGTGTATTCGAATTTGGATCAACCAGCAAAAATTTCCCCGTTTCCTTTTGGAAACGGGGACTTGACCTGAGTTCTGCTACCTCAATCTAAATCCAAGTTATGAAGACAACAACCCTACATCACCACAGAATCCTCAATGAGGATTATTCCCCCGCGTCTTCCAGCGCAGCACTACGGATGAACTCCTCAATAGTTTGCCCGCTGATTTGTGCGGCCTTGGAAATGAGTTTTAAATCATCTTCCGAAAGAGGAACCGCTACCGCTGCAACACCATTCAATATAGGGACAGAGGATGCTGTCCTGGCCGCTTCTTCTCCTTGCCTATTCATTTCTTTCCGGATTAGCTCAAGGTCTATAATTTCATCTTCCATTAGGTTTTTAATGAGAGCTAATTTTGCAGGCGGAATCCCCCGATCTGTAGAAAGCCATGAGTTAACAGCCGATCGTTTGACGAAGCATTGTTCCGCGAGCCAGTCGCGATCTTTCTCAATGGATTTCAACCATTTTTTTATCTCTTCTTTAGTCGGCGTCATGCATTGATTGTGTGATATTTTTCAAACTTGTCAACATTGAAAACGGAATCTTGATTGCAAATATTTCACATTTTGCTTGTGTGAGTGTGAAAAAAATCATATTTTTTGGACATCAACAGCACGCAAGACGCGAATATGATCATCAACCTGAAAAAAGAAACGCAAGAAGTGCGGGAGTGGTTCCGGGAGGCGCAGGCCGCTACAGGCTTGAGCGGCCGGGCTCTCGTTATCGGCGCCATCATGGATTTCCGCCAGAAGGCAAAAGACCGTAGTCCACAGCCTCGGAAGAAGAACGTTGAACCCAAAAAAAACTCAGCCTAATGGAAGAAGCCCTGATTGACGAATTTATCCGGCTCGGCTGGCACGAACTTTAATCTGCACTGTGACAATGAATTCACATGAAATGTTCCACCGGACAATCAGTCACGGCCCATATGCCGGGATGGTGGAAACAATTACAAATAAAAATTGTAAATTCGCGGTCCGGTGCTGTTGGTGCAGTTACCCCTCCGAAAGGGGTAACACTTACTACTCCGTTGTTACGGACAGTCATGGAGCATTGCATAGCCTTGATTTCCTGTGCGCTTCCTGTGCCCGTGAACACATCAATGGTATTCCGGACAGGGCAGGGAAGAGCCCCTATCAGTCCCTTGATCCCCGGAAGGAACTTCGCCTCCTGCAAGCCCGCAAGAATAGAGCCCGGGCACGCCGGCACCAGACCGTGGCGTATCTGCTCTTTTGGCTGGTAATCGCTTTTGCCTGCGTGGCTGTGGCGGCCTTCATCGTCTGCGCCTCTTACACAATAACAAAAATCGTCTTAGGATAATGGACGCCAATGATCAACGTTTGATAGAAGGGTTGTTTGCCCGCATTGACCGCCTGGTTGCGATCATGGAAGGGAAATACTGCCCTGAAACAAGCGGTGAAACCTGGCTGCGTGCGGAAGAGCTTCTCAAACTGCCCCAGTTCCGGCATCGCAAGGGCCGCGTATGGCTCTATGAACTGGCGAAGACATCACCGGATATCATGAAAAAGGACTGTCTGCCGCATCAAAAGCGGGGCGCCACCCTCTGGTGCGTGGAACGTATTTCCAAGGCCATGAAAGAGAATACCGCAAAAATCCTTTCTTTTGACGGTTTATCAAAACCGTCCCGCCCTCACGGCATGAGGAAACAATAACCATTAAAAATACATAATACAATGATTACAAGCAATATTGATACTGCATCTAAACCTGTTCAGGCAAAGCCTTTTGATACAGGCGACAGGGTAATGTTAAATTCCCAGTTAATTATCACCATGCCTAACCGTGGAAGGACTTATCGTTTTTCTCCGGAAGATGAATTTGTCGTGGTGCGGCGCAAGGACGAGAGCAATTTCTACGTCGCCTTTATCAAGGCTCCCTGGCTGGGCGTCTTTGAATTGAATGACGAAGGCTTCTCCTTGTGCGACGAAGACTAACGACTTCTTCACGCCTCTGTCCGGGGCGCGTCGATTGAACCTGATTAAATAATAATAGTTAATTGATAATAAATAAGATTATGATCGCTATGAATACAACTGCAGCATTACTGGTAAACGAAGAACCCCTCTCCCGTTGCAGCGGGAAAGGGGCGGATGTTGTGAATAATGGCAAGACGGCTAATCCTATCATTGCTCACAAGCCAGTAAGTACGACAGACGGGAAGCCCTGTCAACCGGCAAAGGCTGCCAGAACGGCCAAGAAGCCCGCCGCCCCCAGGAAGAAGCGGTACGATGAAGAGGATTTGATAGCCTTCGGAGAGAATGCCATCATGCTCCGGGGCGCGGCCGAAGCCATTCTGGATATGTTTCACCTGTTGGTCTTTTTTGATGACGACCAGGAAGAGGTTGTCAATGGCGTGAAGGGAGCCTTCGATGAGGCCGCCATTCTTCTGCAAAATGCGGCGAATGCGTTTGAAGAGAAGATTCCTTTCAAGGTTTTGGACAAGAGGCGGAAGACTTTTTTTGCCCTGACGGAAATAGATGAAAAAGACAGCGATGTTCTTGCCGCGATTACTGCTATCAATTCCGGTTTTATCCAGTGGGATGAAGGAAGTGTTTGCGTGAAGGCGACACGTTGCGAAATGGCAACTCTTCTGCTTAACCGCGCATTGGAAAGCGCCAAGAAGTCCTTCTACCTTGCCGAAGACTCAACATCAAACCCCGCCCTTGCCGCAACGCTTGCTTCCATGAAAGGAGGGCACAGGTGATGAAGGTTGTTACCCTGAAGATTCCCATCTCACAATCTATTTATGATACCGCCAAATTTGCGGTGGAAGAAGGGGTGGCGAGAAGCGAAGAAGAGTTCCTGGCCTGCATTGCGCTCAAAGGAATTTTCTCTGATCTTTTTGAAGACGTGCAACCGCACCTGGACGACTATTTGGACGAGATGGTTAACAACGTCTATCCCGAGGAACTTGCCGGGGAAGAAAGGAGGACTGTATGACTTCTGAAGAGGGAACAGACGTTCTTCTGAAGGTTTACGAAAGTCTTTTCTTACAAGAAAGCAATCTGGTTAAGCTTCTAGAAAATCATTCGGGAGGCCTTATTGAACGAGACCGGATAACGTCCATCATGCGGAGAATGAAACGTTTACGTGCTGATACTTACGGTTTGGTTACGCAAAGGTGGCTTAATGCAAAACTTCATGGAAAGGAGGGGGGCGATGAAGCACCTTTATATTGACCAATCAGGCCGCGGCATCCGTGCTGGAGTTGAAAATGAGGCAGTTTGCTTTCCTATGGAAACACCAGAACAGGAAGAACGCCGCTGCATTCAGGAGCTTTGCCGCATTAAGGGGGAATTGGGGCGTACAGGCCGCTACGGCGTGTATTTTGACCTTACAGGTCCGGAAATAGAGTTTTGGGTAGAGAAGTTCGGCAAGCCGGGCTTTCTGATCTACATCAAACACCAGGACGCCGGCACGGTGCTGGATTATGTCCGCAAGAGGTGTGATGAACTACGTTTGATTGAACCATAGAACATGCCTAATAGAATCATCAGGGAAGGGTTTCTGACATCCGACAAGGTCGATAAGCTGAGTTGGGTGGAAGAGTGCTTCTATCATCGTCTTTTACTTGCTGCAGATGACTATGGACGGTATCACGCCGACCCTCCTCTACTGATCGGAAAGATAATGCCTCGCAAAATAGGCAATGTCAGTAACCAGGACATAGAAAAGTGGCTCACCGCTTGTGTGACCGCGGGTCTTGTAAGGGTGTACGGTGTCGAAGGGAAGCGTTATCTGGAGGTCTTGCAGTTCGACCAAAGGACCAGGGCGAAGAAGAGTAAGTTTCCTGCTCCTGATGAAGAAAAAACTGACGCTTGTCAGTCAGATGACGGCCATGTGTCAGACACATGTCAGTCACGTGACCGCCATCCGCTCGCCTATACGGAGACGGAGTCGAATACGAAGACGTATACGAAATCGGAGACGGAGACGAAGGAAGCTGCGCCTGACGGCTTGCTTGATTTTCCCCCACCCTCTCGACCTTCTCCCATGGTTCCATTGCCGGAATCCGTCGAGGAAGTGGAGGCACACATGCGTCAATGCTTTGTCCATCCCCTGGATCCGGATGCGTTGAGAAGTTCCGCAGAGAGGTTTTACGATCACTACGTGGAACAAGGCAACTTCATCCGAAACTGGAAGTCCAAAGCCACAATTTGGACGAAGGACGATGCTTTGAGGGAGCAAAGGCAGAAGCTTGTCAACCAACCACCCGGAGGAGAAAGCGACCCCTTCGATCCAAGATTTAGAAAAACATTTAACCTTCAAAAAGAAAAACCATCATGCATTTTACAGAAACACAACTCAACGCCGAAAAGACCGTTCTTGACAACTGCATTGACGGAGCCGACAAGGTGGCCGCCCTGATCGAACAGGGCTTCACGAAGGCTTATTTTGTCCTTCTGGCCCATCAGAAGGTCTGGAGCGCCTTTGAGACTCTGGCCAAGACTCCAGAAAAGGTCAATATCACCGACCTGATCCAGCACCTGGAAGCCGCCGGCGAGCTTGAATCCGTAGGAGGTCACGCCGGGCTTGTCGAGCTTTCAACCAGCTTTGCCTACCATTTCCAGTTCGAGCCCTCCGTGAAGATTCTGGTGGAAGCCAAGAAGAAGCGGGATGTGGAATCCCTGTTCATTTCCGGGCTGGAAAATCTTCAAAACCCAACCCTGACCAAAGACGAAGTGCTGGCGGAAGCCGAAAAGGTGATGTCCTCCTTGCGGGAAAGTTACGGAGTGGCCCAAGTGGCGCGCATGGCTGATGGCACACAGAAGGTGGTGGAAGGGTTGGAGTTTCGCATCAAGAATCCAGGACAGACCAAGGGGCTTCCTACCGGCTACCCCTCCCTGGACAGGATGCTGGACGGCTTACAGAACACGGCTATGGTGGTCATCGGAGCTCGGCCGGCCGTGGGGAAGACTTCCTTCATGACCAACATTCTGTACAATCTGGCCGCCGAAGGGGTGCCAGTAGGCATGTTCTCTCTGGAAATGTCCAAGGAGCAGTTGCTTGAACGCACGCTTTTTGGCATGTCCAAAATCAATGCGGCCAATCTGCGCCGAGGCATCAAGCTGACCAAGTGGCAGCGGGATGCTTTCACCAACGCGGTTCGCAAGGTAAGGAGCCTGCCTTTCTTCGTGGACGACCGGGGCGCCTTGAGGATTGACCAGATCCAGGCGACCGCCCGGCGCATGGTTGCGGACCACGGCGTGAGGTGCATCGGCGTGGATTACCTGCAGCTTGCCAATCCCACCGGACGCCAGTCTTCCCGGGAACGGGAGGTGTCGGAGATTTCCGCCGGCCTCAAGGCTCTGGCCAAGGAACTGAATATTCCGGTGATCGTGCTTGCCCAGTTGAACCGGGAAGCGGAGAAACGCGCCGGGAAGGAAGCCGGGGTTCCCCGTGTATCCGATTTGAGGGATTCAGGGTCTATCGAACAGGACGCTGATCAGATATTGTTGCTCTACAGACCGTACGTTATGGACAAAAATGCAGATCCGGCAGAGGCGAAAATCATCGTCGGCAAGAACCGTTTCGGGGAGATTGGTTACATTGACCTGAAATGGGACGCTGCCGCCACGACTTACAGAGAGGTTTAAAACATGATATCACTATTTAAGGTAGTGCTACAATTTGGGAAGCTTTTCAAGGGCTTGTGTAAACTCCTTGGCTCCAAAGTCGATGTATCCTTCATGGACTTCCCGGGAATCGTGCCCCACAATGGCTTGCACAAGAGCAGGGGGAACACCGGCGTCATGTAACATGGTTGTTGCCGTATAGCGGAGGCTGTGGAAGGACAATTCATTGACGTGGCGCCGCGTCTCTGTGCCGTTTCCTTCCTGCTTTTTGTATTTTTTGCCTGCAGCCAGAGGGTCTTTGGCAATAAGGCCACACTGGTACAGGATGTGGCTAAAGATATTTGACAGGCGTCCGGATCCCTTGCTTTCAAAAATATTCGCGCATTCAGGATGCAGGAAGTCCCCAGGAGCTTCTTTCTTCCGTTGCTGCAGGTGTTTTTTCAGCGCCGGAAAAATCGGAATCATCAGAGGCTTTCCCTTTTTCTGCGTGGTCATCCGGATAACGCCTCGTTTCTCGTCAATCTGGGACCACCGGAGCGTTGCCACGTCTCCCAATCTTTGACCGCCCGTATAGAGGCACGTTTTCACCATGGAGCGCCATTCCGGATTGCATGCGGCCATTACCTTTTCAAGCTCTTCCAATTCGAATTTCCGCCGTTTGACGGCTTTCCCCTTGTGAGGCTTGGTAATCGCCGTAAAGGGGTTGGTTTCAATAATTTTATAATCAACTGCCGCCTGGAACGCCGCGGAAACCAGCGTAAGAGCAATATTGGCGGTAGATGGTGAGACACGGGAAAGAAGATGGTTTTTGAAATCGTCCAGCATCAGAGGAGTAATGCGATCCAGAGGCAGGTTGATACGTTCTCCCATTGAGGCGCGAAATTTGTCAAAGGCTTGTTTGTAGTTCGCTATGGATGCGGGTTTAAGCCCATTGCGCGTAATGCGCCGCATGTGGTCATCAAGCCATAATTTGACAGAGGGCATTTCCATAGATTCTCCGGTCAATTCCGTGGACAATGCGGAAATGGCCCGGCGTAATTGATAGGCCGGCAGGTTTGCCCGCGCCGTTGATTCAAGGGCGTCCGCCAGGCGTTGTGCCTTGGTCATAGCCTGTTCCCTGGTCAGGACGTTCAGCTGCTTCCCCATGGCCTCTGCGGCTTCCTTTACTTCCCTTGTTACCGTGGCGGGGGTATGCTTGATTTTGGTTGACAGCCGGACCAGTTTCCAGCCTGTAGCGGTTCTCACGCGGTATTGTGCGTACCAGTAAGGGCTGTTCGGCTTTTTATAGATGGAGGCCATGATTTAGTGGTATCAATAGTGTGCTCTTTTTGCAAGTTGTATCACCATGTTTTAAGATGTTTGTGTGTTTTCTGAAATTTCGTAAGAGCTTTGTTTAGAGTGGAATAAAATCAAAAAGGCCGTCTCCGGAGAGACAGCCTTTTTCTTGAAACTGGTAGGCCCGGTAGGAATCGAACCTACATCGTCGGTACCGGAAACCGATGTCCTATCCATTGAACGACGAGCCCATGTTCCCAAGGAACGAGAGAAATAGAATAGAAAAAACGGGCAGGATGCAAGTATTTTTATGCCGGTGACGGGATTGGACTGAGGAAAATGTTAAAGCCGGGAGGTTAAAGGAAGAGATGCTTCCGGGTATTCCGGGGAAAAGGAAGGGGCGTCAGGAAATTTTGCGATGGAAAGAGAAGACGGCTGCCAGGGCGGCCACCACGGTAACGGCCATAATGGCCGCGAAGAGGGGCCAGAGATCCAGGAAGCCGGCTCCTTCCAGAAAGATGCGCTGGATGAGTTCCAGACCGTATCTCATGGGGTTGAGCAGCGTGAGGTCCTGAAAGATTTCCGGCATGCTGGAGATGGGCGTGGCGAAGCCGGAGAGCATGACCATGGGCACCAGCAGCAGGAAGGTTCCTACAATGGCCTGCTGGAGGGATTGGGCGAAGGAGGAGATGCACAGCCCGATGGCCGCAGCCGTGACGATGAAGAGCAGAAGGGCGGCGGAGAGCAGCCAGATGGAGCCCTGGAAGGGGATGCGGAACCAGAACATGGCTACCAGCACTACGAAGACGGCCTGCATGATTCCGGTGATGACGGAGGCTGTCCCCTTGCCGAGCAGGATTTCTCCGGGAGTGTACGGGGCGACGAGAAGCTGGTCGAAGGTGCCTTCTTCCCGTTCGCGGGCGATGGAGAGAGCTCCGGAGAGGATGGAGTTGATGAGCACGAGCACGGCAATGAGGCCGGGGACGATGAACCAGCGGGTGATGAGGTTGGGGTTGAACCAGGCGCGGGATTCTATTTCCACCGGGGAGGCCCCGCCGTTTTGGGAGAGCAGATCCTCCCCGTAGGCGGAAGCGATTTGCTGGCCGTAGCTGAGGGCGATGGCCGCCGTATTCGTGTTGCGTCCGTCCGCAATGAGCTGGAGGGAGGCGGCCCTCCCCGTCTGAATGTTGCGGGAGAAGTCCGGGGGATGGTGAGCCCCACGACGATTTCCCGGTTGTCGATCATGCGGTCGATATCCTTTTCCGTGGCCGCCGTAGCCTGCCTCTGGAAGATGCCCGTGCCTTCCAGGTCCGCGATGTACTGAGAGGCCGCTTCTCCGCCGTCCTTGTCCAGCACGGCGTACGGCACGCGGGTGACGTTCATGGTGGCGGCATAGCCGAAGATGGCTATCTGGAGGATGGGCGGGATGATAAGGGCCAGCCGGCTTTTTTTGTCCCTGAGCACGGCCAGCAGTTCTTTTCTGACGAGGGAGGCTATTCTGACGAGAAAGTCCATGGCGTTATTCGAGGGATTTGGGGGCTTTCAGCCGGGCGATGCCCATGAGCGCCACGGCAAAGACGCCCAGCGTGATGCAGCAGGGAATGATGACGGAGGGGATATCTCCGGCCAGGAAGAGGGTCTGGAGCAGGGTGACGTAATAGCGGGCCGGAATGAGGTAGGTGATGGCCCGGACGGCGGGGGGCATGTTGAGGATGTCGTACAGGAAGCCGGAGAGCATGAGCGCCGGCATGAAGGTGCCCATGATGGCGAACTGGCAGGCCAGGAACTGGTTTTTGGCGGCGGTGGAGATGACCAGCCCCAGCCCCAGAGCCACAATCAGGAATAATGCGGAGACCGCCAGCAGAAGTGTGAGGGAGCCGCGGATGGGGATGCCGAAGACGAAGGCGGCGAAAATCATGGAGATGGCCAGGCTGACCATGCCCAGCAGAAAGTTGGTGGCGGCTTTGGCCGCCAGGATTTCCCCGCTGCCCACGGGCGTGACGAAGAGGCTTTCCAGCGTGCCCCGTTCATATTCCCGTGCCATGACCAGGGAAGTGAGGAGCGCCCCGATCATGGTCATGATGGTGACGATGACGCCGGGGACCAGGTAGTAGTGGCTGTCGTTGGCTTCATTGAAGCGGGCTCGCGTCTGCACGTTCAGCACGGGGGCGGCCTGACTGTTCAGGGAGACTGCCCAGGACGCCACGACGGCCTGAAGGTAGTTGCGGATGAGGGTTGCCTGATTGGCGTTGACGCCGTTGACTACAATCTGGACTTTCGTGATTCCATTGTGAAGCGTGTCCGGCGCGTCGCTTTGCAGGGCGATGAAGGCGTCCGCCTCATGGGTGCGCAGCTTTTCTTCCGCCTCCCGGGTGGAGAAGACGCGTGAGGTCTGGAAGTATCTGGAAAGGGTGAGCCGCGTTTCCAGGTCCGTGGACTGGCTGGAGGCGGGGACGGCCAGGTACGCGATGCGCACGTTTTTGATGTCCATGCTCATGCCGTAGCCGAAGAGGATCAGGAGCACGGCCGGCAGGATGACCGCGATGCCTATATTGCCGGGGTCCCGGACCACCTGGTGGAGTTCCTTGACGATGAGGGCTCCTATTCTTTTGAGGGAGGCGGTCATGTTTCTCCTCCTCCTTTCTTCATGTGTTCTTCCGTGATGGCCAGGAAGGCGTCTTCCAGCGAGGCTGGGGCTCCGTCTTCGCGCGGGGGAGCGTGTTTGCGGATGTCCTCCGGGGAGCCTTCCGCCAGCGTGGTCCCGTCCATCATGATGAGCATGTTGTCGCAGAATTCCGCTTCTCCCAGGAAGTGCGTGGTAATGATGACGGTGACGCCTTTTTCCGCCAGGGCGTTGATGCGCAGCCAGAAGTCCCGCCGGGCCAGGGGATCCGCGCCGGAAGTGGGTTCGTCCAGAAAAAGGATGTCCGGGGAGTGGAGCAGGGCGCACGCCATGCTGAGGCGCTGCCTGTAGCCGCCGGGCAGGTGCGCGGCGGGGGCGTTCATATATGGGGTCAGGCGAAATTCTTCTTCCATGGAACGGATGGCTTCCTGCCGCTCCTTTCCGGACATGCCGTAGGCCCCGGCGAAGAATTCCAGATTCTGCCGCGTAGTGAGCATGCCGTACATGGAGAATTTCTGAGCCACGTATCCCACTTTCCTGCGCGCCCTGGCGGCGGCGGTCCGCAGATCCGCCCCGGCCACATTGAGCGTGCCGCCGCTGGCGGGCAACAGCCCGCAGAGCATGCGGAAGGTGGTGCTTTTCCCCGCTCCGTTGGGGCCCAGAAGGCCGAAGACCTGCCCTCTGCGGACGGAGAAGCTGACGTGGTTGACGGCAATAAAATTGCCGAATTTCCTCACCAGGTCCGTTACCCGGATGACGGCGCCGTTGTTTTCCGCCTGTTCCGGTTCCGGCGGTCCGGCGGGGACGGGGATGTCCTGCGGGGAGAGGTCCACTTGGCCGGCAAGCAGGGTCATGAATCCGTCGGAGAAGTCCGGCCGCGCGGGGACGGGGTGGTATTCCTCCAGCTTTTCCCGGGCGGGGTGGCCGGGGGGAACGATGATGCGGACGGTGTTCCCCTGCGGGGTGGCGTTGATGATGCCGGGCACGGCGGCCATCCTGCTCTGGAACTGGCGCGCATGCAGCCCTTCCGGCGTGCGCACCGTGACGCACATGCCTTCCGCACGGGCGATGACGTCGGAGGGCGGAGCGTCCATAAGCAGGCGCCCTTCATACATGATGAGGGTTCTGTTGCAGTAGGCGGATTCGTCCATGTAGGAGGTGCTGACCAGCACACCCACGCCTTCCTCTCCTGAGAATTGCTTCAGGATGCTCCACAGTTCCCGCCGGGAAAGAGGATCCACGCCCACGGTGGGTTCGTCCAGCAGGATAAGGGGCGGGGAGGAGACCAGGGAACAGCACAGGCCCAGTTTTTGTTTCATGCCTCCGGAGAGCTTTCCCGCAAGCCGCGTGGTGAAGCGTTCCAGACTGGTCATGGAGAGCAGGCTGCGGAAGCGTTTTTCCCTGTCCTGTCCGTAAACGCCGTGCATGCGGGCGTAAAGCTCCATGTTTTCCCGGACGGTAAGGTCTTCATAAAGTCCGAATTTCTGCGGCATGTAGCCTATGGAGGCCTGGATGTCCCTGCTTTTTCTCACGGAGTCCAGATTCAGAACGGAGATGGAGCCGCCATGCGGTTTCATCAATCCCGTGATGAGGCGGATCAGGGTGGTTTTTCCCGCGCCGTCCGGACCCAGCAGCCCTACGATTTCCCCGGAGGACAGACGGAAGGAAACATCGTCCACCGCCGCAAAGGGAACGCCGGCGGAGTCCGGAAATATTTTCCGGACGTTCCGGCAGTCAATCAGGGGCTGGGATTCCGTAGTCATGGCCTGGGCTGTTCCGGGGGCTGCGTTCCGGCGTTCTGATCCAGGGGGATGGTGACGGTGGCGGGGGCTCCCAGGCGCAGCCGGTTGTCCGGATCGTCCACAATGATGCGCACTTCATAGACCAGGGCCGTTCTGAGGTCCGGCGTTTCCACGTTTTTAGGAGTGAATTCCGCTACGGAGGAGATAAACCCCACCGTTCCTTTGAAGCTGGTGTCCGGGAAGCTGTCATTGCGCACGGTGGCGGAAAAGCCTGGCTTTACTTTGCCGAGCTGGGATTCCGTGAGGTAGGCCCGCACCCATTTGGTATGGTTCAGGGAGATGTTGTAAACGGGTTTCTGGGGGGAGGCCATGTCCCCCTTTTCCAGAATGCGGTTGCGCACCACGCCATTGTCGGGGGCGTAGAGCACGGCGTCTTTCAGGTTCTGCTCCCTGATGGTCAGGCTGGCCCTGGCCTGGTTGTACTGGGCCAGAGCCTGGGCGACGTCTTCCTCACGGGACCCGGCCAGCAGCAGTTCCAGCTGTTTTCTGGCTACATCCAGATTGGCGGCGGCCACTTGCCGGGAGGCGATGGCGTCGTCCGCCTCCTGGCGGGAGATGGATTTGGTTTCTGCCAGCGCTTCCAGCCTTTTGCTGCGCATTCCGGCGTTGTTCAGCGTAGCTTCCGCGGCCTGCACGTTCGCCCTTGCCTGGGCTATTTCTTCCGCGCGCGGGCCGTTTTTAACGCGCAGGTAGTTTTGGCGGGCGGCTTCCGCTATCTGCCGGGCTTCATCCACTGCCTGCCGGAGCCGCACCGTTTCCAGCGTGGCGAGTTTCTGGCCGGGAACAACCGTGTCTCCTTCGTCCGCCAGCACGGAATCAATACGTTCGGAGATGAGGAAAGCCAGATCCACCTGGCGCAGGTCCACATTGCCGTAAAGAACGGCTTTGTCTTCAGGCCCGGACGGAGTTTCCCGGCAGATGAACCAGGCGGCCGTTCCTGCCGCCGCAAGAAGAACCAGGAGGAGAACCAGCTTTTTCATGATTTTATTTATACGCGTGTATAAATCCGCCGCAAGCAAAAAAGAAGTTCGCATGACGGGGAAGGAATTAGCGATTTACTAACGGGGGGAGAACAGGCATAATCCGGCGTCTTTTACTTTTCCCATTATTCGTTATGATGACCGCCACCGAAATACGCCAAAGCTTTCTGGACTTTTTCCGCGAAAAACAGCACACGGTCGTGCCCTCCGCTTCTTTGATGCCTCAGAGCCCCGGTTTGTTGTTCACAAATGCCGGCATGAATCAGTTTGTTCCGTATTTCCTGGGCGTATGGACTCCCCCGTGGACGCCCGCCCGCGCTACGGATACCCAGAAGTGCATCCGCGCCGGCGGAAAGCACAATGACTTGGAGGATGTGGGGTATGACTCCTACCACCACACGTTTTTTGAAATGCTGGGGAACTGGTCTTTCGGGGATTATTTCAAGAAGGAGGCTATCCGGTGGGCCTGGGAGCTGGTCGTGGAGCGGTGGGGATTTCCGGCGGAACGCCTGTACGCCACCGTGTACGCGCCGGACAAGAGCAAGGGCGACCCCGGAGAGTTTGACCGGGAAGCCTGGGATTTCTGGGCTGAGCTGTTCCGTTCCCGCGGGCTGGACCCGGACGTGCATATCGTGCACGGGAATGTGAAGGATAATTTCTGGATGATGGGGGAAACCGGCCCCTGCGGCCCTTGTTCCGAGCTGCACGTGGACCTGACTCCGGAGGGGAATACGAAGGGAAGCCTGGTAAACAAGGATTCCGACCAGTGCATAGAAATCTGGAATCTGGTGTTTATCCAGTACAATGCGGAGAGCGACGGTTCCATGCGCAACCTCCCGGCGTGCCATGTGGATACCGGCATGGGTTTTGAACGCGCGTGCTCCATCATGCAGTGCACGAACGGATTCAAGGATTTTTCCCGCAAACCTTCCAATTACGCCACGGATGTATTCCGCCCCCTGTTTGACCGCCTGGAAGTTTTGAGCGGGCGGAAGTACGCGGACGTGTATCCGGCGCCCGGTTCCAAGAAGGTGGACGCGGAGGACGGGACCCTTCAGGAGGCGATTGCCTTCCGCGTGATTGCCGATCATCTGCGCACGCTCAGTTTTTCCATTGCGGACGGCATTCTGCCGGGCAACAATGGACGTAATTACGTGTTGCGCCGCATTCTGCGCCGTGCCGTGCGCTATGGGCGCCGCCTGGGCTTTACCCAGCCGTTTTTGGCGGAACTGGTGGATACGCTGGTGGAGTCCTTCGGGCAGGTGTTCCCGGAACTGGCCGCCCGCGCCGCTACCGTGAAGGAGGTGTTGAACCGTGAAGAAGCCAGTTTTAATGAGACGCTGGACCGCGGCCTGGAATTGTTTGACGCGGAAACGGCTTCCGCCGGAAAGGTGAGCGGCGAGTTCGCCTTCAAGCTGTATGATACGTACGGGTTCCCCATTGACCTGACCGCCCTGCTGGCGGAGGAACGAGGCCTGGATATTGATATGGAGAGGTTCAACAGGCTGATGGAGGAACAGCGGGAACGCGCCCGGGCCGCCCGCAAGAGCGAGGTGGTGCGCGCCCTGGATTTGAAGACGGACGCCGTGACGGAGTTTACGGGGTACGATGTGGACGAATGCGCCGCTACGGTGCTGGAAGTAAGCCGCCAGGGGGATTCCCTGTTCATCATCACGGACAAGACTCCGTTTTACGCGGAAATGGGCGGGCAGGTGTCCGATGCCGGGTTGATTGAAATCGGCGGAGACAGCTACCATGTGATGGCCGTCCAGCAGATCGGGAATGCCCGCGCCCATGTGGTGGAGGCGCGCCCCGGGCTGGACGTGAAGCCCGGCGACCGCGTGCATTTGAGCATTGACGCGGAACGCCGCCGCCGCATTGAGGCGCATCACACCGCCACCCATCTTCTTCACTGCGCCCTGCATCAGGTGGTCAGCCCGGATGCGGCCCAGCAGGGGTCTTTTGTCTCGGAAGACCGGCTGCGCTTTGACTTTAACAGCAGCGCCGTTTCTCCGGACCAGCTCCGCCTGATTGAAGAGAAGGTGAACGGCTGGGTTGAGGAGTCTCTTCCCGTGCATTGCACGGAACGCGCTTATGCGGACGTGAAGGGCAATGCCGCGATTGCCCAGTTCTTCGGCGACAAGTACGGGGATGTGGTGCGCGTGGTCCAGGTGGGCGGATGCAGGGATGGGCTGGACGGCGTTTCCATGGAATTCTGCGGCGGAACCCATATTTCCAATACGAAGAATATCGGCCTGTTCAAGATTAAGAGCGAGGGGGCTATCGCTTCCGGCGTGCGCCGCATTGAGGCGATGACGGGGGACGCAGCTCTGGAGATGATACGGCAGCATGTTGTCGCCAAGAGCCTGGAAATCGCCAAGGCGGTGGAGAAGATCAAGGAAGTCAATTACGAGTTGGCGGACATGGGGCTGGAACAGGTGACCGTCCCCACGATTGAAGGCAAGCCGGGGCTGACGGCCCTGGGGGCTTCCGATATCCGGACGGTGAATGATTCCCTGGCGCGTTTCGACGCCTCCGTGGAGCATTTCAAACAGACGGCGCTGGATGCGGAGAAGAAGCTTAAAAAAGCCCGCGCCGGGCAGTCCGCCGCCAAGGCAGACGCCCTGCTGAATGAGTGGCTTTCCGATGCCCCTTCTTCCCTGATCCAGGTGGCGGAGGGCGCCGGGGAATTGCTTCAGGAGCTGCTGAACGGACTGAAAAAGCGCCAGTATGCGGGCGCCGCCTTCCTGCTGTGCGTGGACAGTTCTTCCTTGCTCCTGGGCGCTTATTGTGGCAAAGATGCCATTGCGGACGGTTTGTCCGCCGGAGACATGATCCGCGAGGTGGCCGCTCTTGCCGGAGGCAAGGGAGGCGGCCGTGCGGACCAGGCCCGCGGTTCCGCTCCGCAGGATGCCGATCCACAGGCCCTGGCTGCCGCCGCCCGCAATATTATTAACGGATAAGCCCCTTAACCGGGCCCTATCGGACACCAAGCATGGACAAGAAGATTTTTCCGGACGAACCTGAGATTCCCATTTTGCCTAATTTGTTTACGGCAGGGAATCTGGTGTGCGGTTTTTTCGCCATTCTGACGATTTTTGAGGGAATCAACCAGGCGGACAGCGACGCTGTGGCCGCTTTTTCCTGTTATCAGAATGCCACTTTTCTGATCTTCGCGGCGTGTTTGTTTGACTTGTTTGACGGCCGCATTGCCCGCATGCGCGGGCAGGACGGCCCGTTCGGGCGGGAATTCGATTCACTGGCGGATATTGTCTCCTTCGGCATCGCTCCGGCGCTGCTGGTGGCCAAGGCCGTTCTGTTCCAGCTGTCCCCGCCGGAGGTGGGATGGGGCATCGGCATCCTGTACCTGCTGTGCGCCGCGTTGCGCCTGGCGCGGTTTAACTGCATGGCGGCCGCTCCCCGGAAGGAAGGCCAGAGCAGCGATTTTGTGGGGCTGCCCGTTCCGATGGCGGCGGGTGCCGTGGTCTCCACCATGTACCTGGTGATGTATCTGGCAGGCAGGGCGCCGGACGGGGCCATGGACCTGGGCGTCTTCAAGTACGTGATTGCGCTGGCAATGGCGGGAGTCTCCATTCTGATGATGAGCCGGGTGATTTATCCCAGCTTCAAGCATATCAACATGCGCACGCGGGGGACGATGTACGCGATTGTGTTCATCGTGCTGGCGGTCATCTGCATTTTCAAATTCCCGTGGGTGATGCCCGCAGTCATTTTTTCCATTTATCTGCTTTACGGGCTGGTGCGGCCCTGGGTGGCCCGCCGCTGGCGGAACAGGCTGGAAGCCCGTGATGGAGAATAAGAAAGCCTGTAGAAAACTGTTCCTTCCTTTTCTTTGAACAGACTACGCTGCGCCGGATTGAAACCGGCCGTGCCCCTGAGTCCGTTTTTTAAGGGAGGGGCGGAATAGCCCCTAAGGACCGGAGCTTACTTGTTTTTCTTTTTAAAGTCGTCCGCAAAGGGGTCTTTTTCCGGGGCGGTGGGCACGGCGTGCGTTTCAATGTCCTTGGTGCTCTTGACCAGCGTGATGCATACGGGCTTGCTGCGGTTGCCCATGGCGTCGTAAGTGTAAAGGAAGCGGCGCACGAGTTCCTTGGTGCGGGAATCGAACATTTGTTCTTCTCTCAGGTTGGCGTTGCCGTCGTAGCCGTAACGCACGAAAAAGAGTTCGTTTTTCTGTCCGTCAAAGATCAGGCAGGAGCGCAATTCTCCAAAAGGCCCTCTTTTGTACAGGGTTACGGAAACAAGAACATTGCGGACGTTGTAAGTGGTTTTTTTCATCCCCTTGCCGTCCCCTGTTTTTTCAAAGTAGCTGCGGGAACCGTCTTCATGCTTGACCATGCGGGAAGAAGCAGTCTGAACATGGAAATCGTCCTGGCCGGCGGCCAGGGCTCCGGACGTCATGAGCATGGGAATGAAGAGAAGCAGGGGCGTTGTTTTCATGGTGAAAAAAGAGTTTCTGACTTATTAAAGTGATGTATAGTGGCTTTGACAAGAACGTAATTAGATGAACTGGCTTGTAAGGAGAAACGTATTGGATGTGGCGCGCGGAGGCGTGTTGATGGGAATTGTGAACGTTACTCCGGATTCCTTTTCCGACGGAGGGCGTTTTTATGCGACGGAACGCGCTGTCTCCCATGCAAAAGAGCTTGAACGGCAGGGGGCCCTGATTCTGGACATAGGGGGGGAGTCCACCAGGCCGGGGGCCGCGGAGGTTTCCGCGGAGGAAGAATTGGGCAGGGTGCTGCCCGTGGTGCGGGAACTCCGTTCGTGCACGGATGCCGTGATTTCCGTGGACACGCGCCATGCCGCCGTAGCGGCGGCTGTGCTGGAAGCGGGTGCGGACGTCATTAATGATATTTCCGGATTGCGGGAGGAGGGGATGGCGGAATTGTGCGCTGAGGCGCGCTGCGGCGTGGTGGCGATGCACATGCAGGGACAGCCTGAAACCATGCAGGACGCCCCTTCTTATGGGGATGTGGTGCGGGAAGTGCGCGGCTATTTTGAGGAACGTTATGATTTTCTGCTGGCGCGGGGCCTGGAACCGGAACAGATTTGCTGGGATCCCGGCATCGGCTTTGGCAAAACGGCGGAACACAATCTGGCCCTGCTGTCCAACATGGACAAGCTTCAGGTGGCAGGCCGCCCGGTGCTGCTGGGCCTTTCCCGCAAGCGCATGCTGGGCGCCGTCCTGGGGGATGCGGAGCAGGGCCGCGCGCCGCTGAGCACCGCCGTGATGACGGTGTGGGGGCATTTGCACGGCGCGCAGATTCACCGTGTCCATGACGTGGCGGAATGCGCCCGCGCTCTCCGGCTGATCCGGGCCGCTGAACCGTTTGTCCGCTGATTGAGCCATGGAATCCGCTTCTTCCCGTCCGGTATTGACGTCCCTGGCGTCCATCGCGTTTTCCCTGGCGGTGGTGTTCCTTTTTCTGGCGGTACGGGGGATCTGGCCTTTCGGCGGCCGCTTCCTGGAGTATATGGATAACGGGCAGCTGGTTTATCCTACCTTGAAGTATTATGCCTCCGCCCTGATGTCCGGAGCGTTTGACGGAGCTTTTTTTTATGATGTCAATGGCGGCGCGGGAATCCGGGTGAGCCCTACGCTGCCGCATCAGCTGCTGGTCCCCTCCACCTGGATTGCCGTGGCGATGGGGGATTCCTTCCTGTTGAAGGACATGGTCTGGGTGATGCTGGCGGATGTGGCCTGCATCTGCGTGACGGCTTCCTGGTTCCTGAGACGCGTGTTTCCCTCCCTGCCCGTATGCTGGACCGTGCTGCTGACGGCGGGGTATGCCGTGGGGGGCTTTTTCCAGACCAAGTACGGGTTCATGCAGTTCCTGGACCATGCCGCCATGTTCCCCCTGTTTGCGCTGGGCCTTTACCGTCTGGTGAACGGGGGGAGGGGCTGGCTGTATGCCGCCGGCCTCTTCCTGCTGGCTACCTCCCTGTACAGCGCGTTCATGGCCGTCGTCACCGGCTGGCTGTTCGCGTGGGCCTTTACGCTGCCCCTGAAAGGGACGCGGGAACGCCGCGTGCGCCTGGCCCGCGTGTTCTGGTACACGGCGGCGGTGACGCTGGCCACCTGTTATTACTGGCTGCCGATGGCGGAAATGAGCCGGGATTCCATGCGCTCCCTGTTTATGACGCCGCCCACGTTTTTTGAGTTGTCATGGCCATTTGACCCTCCGAAATTCCTGGAACGCCTTTACGCCTGCCTGCCGGGGATGTCATTCGCCGCTCTGGCGGCGGTTTATCTGGCTTACGGGAAGAAGGCGTTCCCTGCGCCGGACAGAGGGAGAAGCCTGTTTATTCTTCTTCTGGCGGCGTCCGTTTTGCCCGCGTTTGTCGAGCCCATCCACCGCGCCGCCCATTTGTGGAGCTACGTGGATTTTCCCGTCCGGTTCGGTTTTATTCCCAATCTGGCGGTAATGTCGTTCTGCGCCTGGATTTTGTCCGGCGGCAGGCTGCCGGGGCCGGCAGGACGGCCGTGGGGGTGGGGATGGAGCCTGGGGCTTCCCATAGCGGCTTTTTCCGTTTCCCTGTTTGTCCTGCAGATGACGGCTGCGGATCTTGCGGCGCGTCTTCTGCCGTTGCTGTTTTTTGCATGCGCATGGCTGTGCTGGAGGCATGTGGAAGGCAAAAGGCTGGCGTGGTCCATTGCTGCCGTGATGATGCTGGGGCTGCCCATAGGGGCTGCCGCGTTCTGGAAGCAGGGGGAGGAGGAGAAAGCCTCCGTCCAGGCGCTCAATGCGGAATGGCTGGCGCGCGGCATGAAGGGGTATTCAGGCTTGCTGCGCGTGAAGGACAGGGATCGCCTGATGGTGGAAAACGCGGATTGCCTGGGGCCTGTCCCGGGTATTGGCAATTTCCGGCATACGACGAGCATCGATCATTTCCGTTTTCTGAAAAACCTGGGGTACCGGGATGAATTCACGCGCACATACGGCCAGGGAGGCACTCTGTTTTCCGATTTATTGCTGGGCCATGGTTTTGTGCTGGCGTCCCGGCCCATGGTGGGAATGGAGTGCGTGCTTTCCCGGGAAGGCATGTATTTATACAGGCTTCCGGGCGCCCGCTGGGGTCTGGTGGTTCCCCAGGGCGCGCTGGGGCTGCGTCTGGATGAAAACGCTGATGTGTTCAGCAATCTTAATGCCCTGCATGCCGCGCTCTGCCCATCAGCGGAAGGCCCCCTTTACGTACCCGTAACAATGAGGACGGAGATGAGCGGCCCCTTTTACCGGGCGGACATTCCGGAATATCCCGGCGCGGTGTACGGGTTCCCGCAGACGGATACGGCGGAACTCCGCGTCAATGGCTGTGCGGTGTCCGTCATGGCGGAGGCGCAGAAGACATCCGGAGGAACGAGCCGCACCTATAACGGGGTATTGGAGTTGAAGCGTGCGGCCGTTGCCGGGGAAACCGTGGTGGAGGGAAGAATGCTGCGGGTTGTGGAGCCTCCTCTTCTGGCAGCTGCGGCGCGTACGCCGGAGCAGGATGTTCCGGTTCTGGGGAAAGAGCAGGATAAGTACGGGCTGGAGGCGAAAGGAAGAGGTGGCCATGTGGAGGTGGAGCTGACTGCCGGAAAAGGGGAGGCTCTCATGGTTCCGCTCGTGTATGACCGGGGATGGAGGGCCCGGCGGAACGGGATGGAGGCGCCTGTGGAAAAGGTGGGGGAATTGATGGCGGTGCGCCTTCTGGAAGGGCAAAACCGGGTGGTGTTTGATTATTATCCGCCTCTGTTGAAAAGGTCCCTGCTGGTTTCCTCCGGAGCGGCCGTCATCTTCCTGCTGTATGCATGGTGGGCGCGGCGGCATTCGGAATCCACGCTCAGGAGGATTGTCCTGGCCTGCGGATACAGGCTGTTTCAGTGCTGCGCCGCCGTGGTGCTGGCGGCTGTTTATATAGGGTCAATCGTGTTGTTTATCGTGCAGTCCGCGTTGTGAAGGAATCCCCGGAAGTCAGGGGAAGATGCCGGAGATTACGCAGGGAGGGATGTTGACGTGGAGCAATATCCGCGGGGCGGAGCCTTTTCCGTTTTTCCGGTTGCCGGATTGGCGGGAAAAGGCTTTCCGTTTTGAAGGATGGTTGACAGGGGAATCTGGCGCGGTAGAGTGGTTTCATGCAGTCTTCCTATTGTCCGAGTCCTTATCGATACACGCGCCGCGCAACCCGTGAAGTCATGGTGGGGAATGTGGGGGTGGGCGGGTCCAATCCCATCCGGATTCAGTCCATGCTGACGTCCGATACGCGGGATACGGATGCCTGCGTGAAGGAGGCTTTGGAGCTGGCGGAGGCTGGGTGCGAGATTATCCGCCTGACCGCGCAGACCAGGGCATATGCCGCCAATTTGGAGAATATTTCCCGGGAATTGCGCGCTGCCGGCTGCCATGTGCCTCTGGTGGCCGATATTCATTTTAAGCCGGATGCCGCGATGGAGGCTGCCAAATGGGTGGAGAAGATTCGTATTAATCCGGGCAATTTCGTTGATAAAAAGAAGTTTGAAGTGCGGGAGTATTCCGACGCCGAATACCGCGAAGAGCTGGACCGCCTGAGGGAGGAATTTACGCCCCTGGTCCTGTTTTGCCGGGAGCATGGCCGCGCGATGCGCATCGGTTCCAACCATGGCTCCCTGTCCGACCGCATTCTGAACCGCTTTGGCGATACGCCGGAGGGGATGGTGGAGAGCGCGATTGAGTTTGCCCAGATTGCCCGCGACCTGGATTACCATTCCCTGGTGTTTTCCATGAAGGCTTCCAACGTCAAGGTGATGGTGGCCGCCTACCGGTTGCTGGTGGAGCGCATGAACGCCCTGGGGCCGGATTGGAATTACCCCATTCATCTGGGGGTGACGGAAGCCGGGGGCGGAGAGGACGGACGCATCAAGAGCGCCGTGGGCATCGGCTCCCTGCTGACGGACGGCATTGGGGATACCCTGCGCGTTTCCCTGACGGAGGACGCCGTGCGGGAGGTGCCCGTGGCTTACCGCCTGACCAATCCTTTCCAGCCGTCGGAGCGTTCTGATGACCCGGTTTCCTTCTCTGAACCGGAGTTGAGTTATGACCCCCTGAAGTTTTCCAAAAGGCAGGGGGGGCTGGCGATGTGTCATGGCGTGCGCCTGGGCTGGGAGCAGCCTGTGCGCGTGGCGATCCCCGACGCCGGGTTTTACGCCCTGCAGACGGAACGGGAGGCGATGGGGGACATGATGCCTGAATTATCCCTGGGGCAGCTGGATGCCATTGAGGTGGATCCCCGGTGCGATGCCGATCTGGAGCCGTTGAGGGAACTGGCGGAACCGTCCATTGTCACTGTAAAGAACGGGCTGGCTATGGAGCCTGTATATGCGTTCCGCCTTTTGGCGGCCCGGATTGAGGACAGGCACCTGATCCTGCTGAAAGATACGCTGGCGCCCGGTTCCGTTTCCGGGGAAGACGTGCCGCTGACGGCTGCCCGCAATATCGGCTCCTTGCTGTGCGACGGGATTGGAGACGCCGTGCTGATTCAGGGCGAGCCAGATCCCCGTTTGGCTTCCTTCCTGGGATTCAATATTTTGCAGGCCACGGGAACGAGGCTGACGCGGGCGGATTACGTTTCCTGCCCGTCCTGCGGACGCACTCTGTACAATATCCAGGAGGCGACGGCCCGCATCCGGAAAGCCACGGAACATTTGAAAGGGGTGAAGATTGCCGTGATGGGGTGTATTGTGAATGGCCCCGGAGAAATGGCGGATGCGGATTTCGGGTATGTGGGCGGCGCGCCGAACAAGATCAACCTGTATGTGAAGCACACCCCTGTGAAGTTCAATATTCCCCAGGAGGAAGCTGTGGAACGGCTGGTAGACCTGATTAAGGAGTATGGGCGGTGGGTGGACCCCAAGTGAGGTTTTAACGTTGAGGGAGGCTTTTTCTGATGCGGAGAGTGTTTATCAGCGGCGGTCACGGCGGTTTGGCGCGGGCCGTCGTGGAATGTTTTTCCGCCGCAGGATGGGAGACGGATGCTCCGGGCCATGCCGTACTGGATGTGGGAGACCGTCCCGCCGTACGCCGCTGGTTTGATTGCCATGCCGCGTATGATTTGGCGGTTTGCGCCGCCGGAATTACCAGGGACAGGCCGTTCCTGAAACAGACGGAGGAGGAGTGGGACGAGGTAATGAACGTGAATGTGACGGGAGCCGCCTGGTGCGGCCGGTGCGCCGCCGCCGCCATGATGCGGGAGAAACGGCAGGGGCAGGTGGTGATGGTCGGCTCTTATGCGGCGCTCCGTCCGGCTCCGTCCCAGGCGGCTTATGCCGCTTCCAAGGCTGCTCTGGCAGGCCTGGTGAAGAGCCTGGCGAGAGAATGGGGAAAGGAGGGGATTCGCGTGAATCTGGTGTTGCCGGGGTTCATGCTGACGGAGATGACGGCCGTGCTGAGGGAGAGCGTGAAAGAGGCGGCATTGTCCCGGCATGTGTTGAACCGGTTGAATACGCCGGAGCAGGCTGCGGCGTTTATCCTGTTTTTACAGGATGTTCTTACGGCAGCTTCCGGCCAGGTGTTCGATCTGGACAGCAGAATTGTTTAATAATGGACAGCGGATTTATTATCCGCGTTCATTTCTCCCAATAAAATATTTTCAAAAAATTCATTTTTTAAATAAAAGGGGGCGTCTGCGATGATTCTGAAAACAGCAAATCCCCAGGAACAAGGGTTTTCCGGTCTTCTGGAAAGCATGTAAACATGAAGAAATTTCCCTTTCCGTGTCTGGAATTTCATGTTTTCGGCGGAAACCGGATATCCCTGAACCGTCAGTTTTTTCTTAAATCACTCTTCTTCAATATTAAGGCTTGAACGCGGATAATAAATCCGTAGAAATGTTTCTCCATGAGTTTGCCGCTGGCTGATGATGAAGAGAAAGGAAAGCGTTTTTCCTGTGGTTGTCCGGAATATATTTCCCCGTCCCGGAATTATGGGATAGATGCTTTGCGCATTGTCGCCATGGTGATGGTTTTAATTCTTCATCTTTTGGCCTCCATTGATGTTTTGTCTGTGGAGAATCATGGGACCTCTTCCTATAATGTCGGGTGGCTGCTGGAGACTGCCGCTTATTGCGGGGTGAATTGTTATGCGCTCATTACAGGATATGTGTGCTGCGACGGAACGTTCAGGTATGAACGCGTGGTTTCCTTATGGTTTCAGGTTGTTTTTTATACATGGGGCAGTTTGCTGCTCGCGCTGTTGTTGTTCCCCCACGCGCTTCAATTGAATCATATTCTGAATTCCCTTTTCCCCGTTTTATCCGGTCAATATTGGTATGTGACGGCGTATGTGGGGTTGTTTTTCTTCATTCCGTTTCTTAACGCCCTGGGGAACAGGCTGACCAAATTACAGTTCCAATATCTTCTGGTGACCGTTTTTGTGCTGTTTTCCGTTATTCCCACCCTGCTTCACAGGGATGTGTTTTCGGTGGAAGAAGGGTATACCATCTGGTGGCTGGGCAGCCTTTACATGCTGGGGATGTATATTAAAAAGCATGGTTTGCTGATGGGAATGAAAACGCGTTCTTTATGGATGTTTTATGCCGGATGCGTATGTTTCGCCTGGGGTTTCAGGATGGTTCTTAACGTGGTGTCTCCATACCTGATTGGGCAGGTCAAGGGCGGTGGAATGTTTGTTCACTATAATTCTCCTTTTATTGTAGGAACGGCGGTTGCCCTGCTGCTGATTTTTTCCCGGATGCATTTTTCATCCCGAAGATATGTCTCCTGCGTTTCATGGTTGGCGGCAGCGTCGTTCAGCGTTTATGTGCTGCATTGCAATGCTTTGATAGGAAAGTGGTTTTTATGGGATGTCTTTGAGTGGACTGCGTCTTCTTCCACAGCGCTGATGGTTGTGAAAGTGTTGGCTGCCGCCGCCGCGGTTTACGCTGGATGCGCCCTGGTGGACTCCGTGAGGCGTTATTTGTTCAGGTTGATAAACGTGGAAAGAGGCGCCCGGTCAGTAACGGGCTTTTGCGGAAAGCTGGGGCACGCGTTCCGGCAGATGTACCGCCGGATAAATCCGCGTCCCTGAGGACGTGGAAATGCTCTGTTCCGGCGGTTCCGGGCGGTTTTTGTCCGGAAGCCGGGCTAGTTGTTATGATGGCTTTTGTCCAGGAGGGATTTAAGCCAGGGAATAACCAGGTCTTTTTTGAAGAAGTGGTTGCGAGGGTCCACGTTGACGAGGCGGAAAAAAGCGTCTCTGTCCAGTCCTGCGGGCAAGTGGCTGCCGTTCCAGCGTTGGGCAGGGTCCGCAAACCGGGGCTGGTGGTGGTATTGGAAATGATCCGGCGCTCCGGCCATACGGTAAGCTGCGGAGATGATCCGGAAGTCTCTGTCCAGGCCGCCTTCCGTGCAGATGACGGGGCGCGGGGCGAGAGCCGCCACAATATCCGGGAAGTCGAATTGTTTCCAGAAGCCCGGAATGAGGTGGCGGATGGAGTTGGGCGCGGAGCGCACGCCCCTGCCGTTGGGCATGGTCATGGTTTTGGCGCGTTCCAGCGTGCGGCACAGAAAGTCGTTATATACAAAGGCAAAGATATCCGGATTCAGGATGCCCAGAACCATCATGGGTTCCGTTCCCAGGGAGAAGCCGCTGAGAATAATATGGTTTTTTTGCGCCCAGGGGCGTGTTTTCACCCAATCCAGAACACATTGGTCCGCATAGGAGGCGTAGCCCAGCCAGCTCCAGTCCATTTCCAGCAGGAAACGGGCCAGGTTTTCATAATCGTGAGAAGAACGGCCTGCGGCGCGTTCCGCGTCTCCTTCCTCTCCCGTTCCGGCGTTGTCCACCACAATGGCCGCCCATCCCTGCCTGACATAATGGAACGCCATGGCGTTGTTGCCCGGCTGCTGTACGGGAGGCTGGTCCAGATCCGGCGATGTTTCCCCCGCCAGCTCTTCCTTGGTCTGGTCGGAACCGGGAATGCAGAACAGCACGGGAACCGGATTTTTGTCTGAAGCGTTGTCCGGCAGGAGCGCCAGGAACGGTACGGCGGCTCCCGGGAAGGGATAGGCTTCCCATTTTTCCACCCGGTAGTGTTCTCTTTGCGCGGTTTTTACCAGAACGGGGGTAGGGATATCCGCCTGAAGGGGGAATTTCATCAGTTGTTTCATGGCTTCCCGGAGTTTTTTCCGCCAGGCGGGGAAATCCTTTGGAGCCATATCCGGAGAAAACTCGCATGCCGGACGCAGTTGCTCCAGCATGGTTTGGACGACGCCCCGTGAGGAAACATGCCGCTGGTCGCTCCGGGAGGAATGAAGCACCGCCCAGTCTTCCGCCCGGAATTTTTCACTGGGCGGGGAAAGGGAGAAGGAGGGAAGAGAAAGGGTTGCCAACAGAAGAGAGAAGAAAACGGCGGGCTGAATAGTCATGAAGCCAGATTGCCATAAAAGGAGCTCCCGTTGCAAGGTTGCGGCAGTGGTCTTTTCAGGTTGTTCCTGACGCACCGGAAGCTTGAGTTTTTCCGGGCAGGGCGGTAGTTTTGCCGCCGTCATGATGACGGGGGGTAAGAGTCCTGGAAGCCCGGAACCGCGGGTATGCGGCCTGGGCCTGGCTTCCGGCTTCGGCATGGGGGCGGAAGCCCATCTTGCCGGGGTAAGGGAAGGACGCAGAGTGTTGAAGCCGTTGAGCGAGTTGTGGGGCGAGGGGAATCCCTGGGACTATGTATTAAGCGGATGGATTCCAGACAGGGGGCTGTTATGCAGCCGCAGGAACGGCCCTGCCTCCCAGCTGGCGCTGCTGTTGGCGCGACAGGCTGTGGAGGAAGCCGGATGGGGAAAGGAGGAATTGAGGGACGCCGCCCTGATTGTAGGCAGTTCCCGCGGGAACGCTTCCGGGTGGCTGAGCCCGTGGCCGGGACGGCGGGCCATGAAAATTTTGGCCGTTCCCAATTCCCTGCATAGCGAGCTTGCTTCCTGCGTCAGCATCGAATTGGGAATTTGCGGGCCTTATCACGTCCTGGCGAGCGGCTGTGCCGCCGGCCTGGATGCCGTAGGCATGGCCGCCATGCTGATGCGGCAGGGAATTGTCAAGAGAGCGTTGGCTATCGGTCTGGATTTGCCCTTGTGCCGGGAGCTGCTGGGAACGTACTGGGCCTCCGGCATGCTTTCCCGCAATGGCTTGAATGATCCCTACGGCCCCCTGGCCGACGGCATGTGCATTTCCGAGGGCGGGGCGGCCATAGCCCTGGAGTTGTCTTCGGAACCCGGTATTTATGTGAAGGATTATCTGGTGAATTCCGATGCCTATAGCCCGCTGGGCATGCCGGAGGACGGAAAGAGCATTGCCGCCCTGCTGGAGGCTGCTTTGAAAAATTGGGATGGAGAGGTCCCTCTGACCGTTTGTCCCCATGCCAGCGGCACGGCAGGGAATAGCGTGTCCGAACGGGCTGCTCTGAAAAGGGTTTTTAGAAACGGACTGCCGGATTTGAGGATGATGAAGCCGTGGACGGGGCATGCCATTGGAGGCAGCGGAATTCTGGAACTGGCTCTGATGCTTGCCTTTGCCAGAGAGGGGGTATTGCCTCCCAATCCTTCCTGGGTCACCTTCCTGGAAGGCAGCGCCTGTTCTGCGGAGGAACTGCCGTTGGCCGGGGGGCGGATGCTGGTCAAATCCGCCGCTTCCATGGGCGGCCATAATGTGGTGCTGAGTCTGGCCGTGGACGGCTGAATATTGTTGAATAGTGAACGCTTATGAAGAATCCTGAACAGTTTTTGTCAGAGTTGCAGTCTGCGGGGCTGCTGCGCGTCCTGCGGGATGTGGAATGCCTGCCCGGAGGGATGGCCCGCCTGGCGGATGGGCGCGAAGTGGTCAATCTGGCGAGCAACGATTATCTGGGGCTGGCCCACCATCCGTCTCTGGCGGAGGCTTTTTCCCGTGTGGTGCGGGATGAAGGGGCCGGGGCCATGGCGTCCCGCCTGGTGACGGGGACGCGGCGGGCGCATTCCCGTCTGGAAGAGGCCCTGGCCGCTCTGAAGGGAACTGAGGCGGCGGTCAGCTTTTCTTCCGGTTATGCTACCTCCCTGGGGGTGATTACTTCTATTGCGGACCGGGAGGATACGGTGCTGATGGACAAGCTGTCCCATGCCAGCCTGATTGACGGGGCGCGTTTGTCCGGGGCGCGTTTGTCTACCTTCCTGCATAATGATATGGAGTCATTAAGGAAAAAACTGCAACATTTGCGGAACGCGAATCCTTCCGGAGGGATTCTGATAGTGACTGAATCCGTTTTCAGCATGGATGGAGACCGTGCCCCTCTCCGGGAAATCGTGCGTCTGAAGGATGAATTCGGCGCGTTGCTGCTGGTGGATGAAGCTCACGGATTCGGCGTGCTGGGGGAACACGGGGCCGGACTGGCGGAAGAGCTGGGCGTTTCCTCCCGGATAGATTTTCAAATGGGGACTTTAAGCAAGGCCGCCGGAGTAAGCGGCGGATATGTGGCCTGTTCCCGCGCCTGGGCGGATGTCATGGTTAATTCCGCCCGGTCCCTGATTTATTCCACGGCTCCGCCCCCCGCTCTGGCCGCTGCCGCCCTGGCCGCGGTGGAAGTGATCCGCAGCGGGGAGGGAAAGGAATTGCGCCGCCGTGTTTCCGTGCTGGCGAATGTTTTGTCCGCCGCCCTGGGGATGCCGGGAAGGCCTGTTTCTTCCATTTTCCCTGTTGTCGCGGGAGAGAACGAGGCTGCCCTGGCTGCGGCGGACGCTCTGCTGGAACAGGGATTTCTGGCTCCCGCCATCCGTTATCCCACGGTTCCCCGTGGAACGGCCCGGTTGCGCATTACGGTGACGGCGGCTCATCACTCCGGTTGGATACGTCGGCTGGGGCAAATATTGGAGGAGCTGCCGCACGGAGAATAGGATTGTCAGCTGGAAAATCATGAAAGCGTTGTCTTCCCTTTCCCTGCATTTGGTCCTGAGCCTGTTTTTTCTGCCGATGATCATGGTATATGCCGTGACAGGCCTATTGTATATGGGTGGCGCGGATCAGCATTTTACCTCCCATGTGGAAGTGTATGAATTAAGTTCCGGAGATGAGCCTCCCTATGCGGATTCCTGCCGGGAACTGGAGCGTCTGGGCGTGAAATTACCGGAAGGAAAGGTCAGGCCGTTTAAGGGGAATTACATTCTGGGTTTGGTAACAGGTACGCATGTGCTGTTTCTAAAAACGGAAAATTCCCTCAGGGCCGAGGTGGTGAAGCCTGGCATTTACCCCAATCTGTTGCTGGTTCATAAGGGGAAGGCGGGGTGGTGGTTTTCCGCGCTGGGATATGGCTCGGCCATTTCCCTGATCCTGTTGTATATTTCCGGCATTCTTCTGATGTGGAGGAACAGAAGGAAACGGAAATTGATGCTGGTCAGCGCCGTTTTGGGGACATCTGCCGTCGTGGCGGGGTATCTGATGTTCTTTACTATGGGATGACATCCTGATGTCCCGAATGGCAGAGCTTGCCTCTTGACAGGAAAGTTTTTCTCCTTGTAATGGGAAAGAATGAAGGTTCCCAAAGGAATTTTCACTGAACCCTATAAAATAATGTAATGATGAATACTTACGACTCTTCTTCTCCTTCGTCCTGCTGCAGCGGTTCACTTTCCTGCACGGCTGCTCTTGTGCTCGGCATTATTGCCCTGGTATTGGCATTGGTCGGTTTTTTCCCGTGCCTGGGCTGGATTACCCTGATTCCTGCGGGATTGCTTGCCATTATTGCGCTGATTATGAGCATTGTGGCTGTCAGTAAAGGTTCACCCAAAGGGGCTCTGGTGGTTGCCATTATCGCGTTGGTTTTGTCCGCCGTGGCGGGAATTGTCCAGGCATGGATGGCCAGCGTTACCGTGACCTACATGGAACAGCACCAGGATTATGTGGAAAAGAAGGCTCTGGAAATTCAGAAGGAGCTTCGGCAGATGGAGCAGGAAAACAAGGAGGCATTGAGGCGGTCCGTTGAGGCGGATGGAATGTCCCCCGCGGACGGAACAGGCTCCCGGGAACTGTAGTTCCTGAACCTTTCAGGAAGATCGGCGATGAATGGCGTGCGCTCGTCATGGCGTTCATGCCGTAATAGAATGATGGTCAGGAAAGTGTGGCTGCCTGTATGGGCTGTTCTGTCCTGCCTGTTGCTGGCGCCTTCCCTCATGGCGCTGGCAATCAGCCCTGACGGGATGAATTCTCTGGCGGCCTCTGTTGCCGTGCCGCATCGTGAATGCCCGTTGTGCGGCATGACGCGGGGGTATGCGGAAATGGCCCGCGGGAATATCCGCGCCGCATGGGGATGGAACCGCGGCGCTCCGGTCTGGTTTATGGCAGGACTGCTCAATGGAGGGGCTGCCGTGGTTTATTTGGCATGGCTCTGGCGGGGAAGGGCCATGCGCCGGAAAAAGGATAAATGGCTCTCCTGTGGAGAAATCCGGCAGGAAAGGGAGGGGAAATAGTTTCTTACGGGATGCGGCCAGTCAGGATGATTTTTCCGTCATGAATTCGGCACGTTAAAAAGATGCTCCGGGAAAGGACGGATGAATTAACCAGATGGTCATCATGTCTATTTTCAACTCCCATTGATTGACCATTCGGAAAGGAGGGGCAGCCGGGCTGGAAGAAACAGTTCTACCTGTCCCCGGCAGATGGGACGGCGAAGGTTTTGAAGAGGGGCGTGGGAAGTTCTTCTGCCGCCTGTTTATTCCCTGTCACGGGGGCTGGTTTTTGGAGAGGGGAATGCGGGGCTGTTGTTTCGTTCCCCAGGGTTATTTTTTGTCAGGAAGGAAAATAGCTTTTCTGAAAACGGCCGTTTTTGCCGTTCATGGAAAGAAGTATCCGCGTTATGGAATATTTTGGATTTTTCTCATTTTAATGTTTTGCTGATAATATTGTTTTTTATGTAGTTGTGTTATTTTCTAACATTTTTATTCTAGGCCCGCCTGATTTTATATATATAGTTTTTGGATATTGTATGAATATTTGCATGTCCATCTATAGATCAATCGAATTGCGGAAGAATGCATCCGGAAGTTATAAAATCCGGCTGACTATCGACCGGGGAAGCAAGTTTTGCGGAGCCAGGAAATCTCTTGGGCTCGGTACCCACCGGGAGGATTGCGCCTTAAGACGTGCCTACCTGATGCGATGCCTGCTGTTTCATATGGGATGGTTTCCCGGCGGAAAGATTGCCGTCAGGAATTCAGCCGAGTGCGGCATCAAGGATGTTGTTTGGGACAGCATGGAGTGTTCAGGGGATTCCGGAATGTTCAGGCTTACCGGAAGGGGATGCCGCATGGCCGCGGATGAGACCATGGCTATCTGGTTCCAGACGAATGGAGATGGGAGGGTTCAGTGCCTCCGTCTGCTTATTTCCGGATGGAGGAAGGATGACCGGGCGGGTGATTTGAGGGTGTTGATTCAGGGGATGCGGCATTGCGCCTCGGAACAGCGCCAGCATCCTTGCCGGATTTTGAATATTGAAATCGGAGCAGGTCCTCTCACGGCGCCCCGGGATGAATGTGTGCTGAAAGGGTAGGAAAACGGATTGTTTCAGATACCGGTTTATTCTGGTTTTATTCGGAGGCCGCCACGTTCCGGTTGGGAAATTGGGCCGAATGTCCGGCATGCCCGGCCCGGAGTTTATTTGGCCGTCATGGACGACGGGAAGGTTGCCGTATCCGAGGTGAAGGCTCGGGAAAAAGGCCGGGAGGAATGGCGTGCTGCCTGCCGGGAAAGGGAGGCCTGTTTTTTCTGCATGAAAAAACCCCCGGATGGAATGATAGCCATCCGGGGGTTTGCTTGAAGGTTCCGGCTATTTTTTAGCGGGCAGTTTCACTTGAATGTGAACGTCGCGCAGCTGCCGGTCTTCCGCGGCGGCGGGGGAATCGCTCATCAGATCCGCTCCGCGGTTGTTTTTCGGGAATGCGATGACTTCGCGAATGGATTCCGCGTTGCAAATCATCATGACCAGGCGGTCCAGTCCCAGCGCAAGGCCGCCGTGGGGCGGAGCGCCGAAGCTGAAAGCGTCCAGAATGTGTCCGAATTGTTCGCGGGCCTGTTCCTCCGTGATGCCGAGCGCCTTGAACATGGCGGACTGCAAGTCGCGTTCATGGATGCGGATGGACCCGCCTCCCAGCTCCGTGCCGTTGAGCACCACGTCGTAGGCCTGCGCACGAAGGTCTGCGGAGAGTTCTCCGCTGAGCAGTTTTTGTTCGTCTTCCTTGACGGGGCGGGTGAAGGGGTGGTGGATGGCGACCCATCGCTGTTCTTCCTCATCCCAGCCCAACAGCGGGAATTCAATAACCCACAGAAAGTCGCGTTCCTTGTTGTCCTTGAGCAGTTCCATGAATTCGGCGCATTGCAGGCGCACGCGGCCCAGGATATCGCAGGAGGGTTCCCACGGGCCGGCGGCAAAGAGAACGAGATCTCCCGTTTCGATGTCCAGGGCTTCCGTGAGTTTTTGCTTTTCTTCGTCGGAAAGGAATTTGGAGATGGGGCTTCTCCAGTCTTCTTCGCGCACCTTGATGTAGGCCAGGCCTTTGGCGCCGGCTTCCACGGCTGTTTTCGTCAGGGCGTCAATCTGGCCAACGGAGGCGGAACCGAATCCCTTGGCGTTGATGGCCTTGACTACGCCGCCGTTGCTTACGGCCGAGGCGAATACCTTGAAGCCGCTGTTTTCAAAGATGGATGAGACGTCCGTCAGCTTCATGCCGAAGCGGCGTTCCGGCTTGTCGGAACCGTACTGATCCATCGCTTCCTTCCAGGTCATGCGGGGGAAGGGGGTGGGAATGTCCACGCCCAGGGATTCCTTATATACGCGTTTGAGCAGGCCTTCCACCAGGTTGTAGATGTCTTCCGGCGTGATGAAGGAAGCTTCAATGTCCACCTGGGTGAATTCCGGCTGGCGGTCCGCGCGCAGGTCTTCGTCACGGAAGCAGCGGGCAATTTGGAAATAGCGTTCCATGCCGGCCACCATGAGCAGCTGCTTGTATTGCTGCGGGGCCTGGGGCAGCGCGTAGAATTTGCCGGGCGCCAGGCGGGAGGGGACCAGGAAGTCCCGTGCGCCTTCCGGCGTGGATTTGGAGAGGATGGGCGTTTCAATTTCCAGAAAGCCGTGCTCGTCCAGATAGTCGCGCGTGGCCTTGGTGACGCGGTGGCGGATCTGCATGTTGCGGGCCATGGCCGGGCGGCGCAGGTCCAGAAAGCGGTATTTGAGGCGCAGGTCTTCGTTGGAGAGGGCCCGATCCAGCTGGAAGGGGAGCACGTCAGCCTTGTTGATGACGTTCAGGGTGTCTGCGGAGACCTCGATTTCCCCGGTGGGAAGGTCCGCGTTGGTCGTGTCCACGGTATCCGTTTTCAGGCGGGCGGCCACGGTGCCGGAAATCTGGATCATGTCTTCGGAGCGGAGCTGCTGGGAGGCTTTCGCCACATCCTGGTTGACTTCCGGGTGAAAGACTACCTGCGTGATGCCGGAGCGGTCGCGCAAGTCGATAAATATGACGCCGCCATGGTCCCGGACGGAATCTACCCAGCCGATGAGGGTGGTCGGCTTGCCGATGTTCGCAGCGCGCAATTCGCTGCAGGTATGAGTGCGGTATGAGTTCATCTTTATTGAAAATGGAAGAAAGGGGGGGGAAAGAAAGGCGTCAATTGCTTCCGGTGAGTGAAGCCACGGCGTCAAACAGGTCGTCCATGGCGACGGAGGATGAGGTGCGGGCTCCCAGGTCGCGAAGTTCCATGCCCGGGAATTCATCTCCCACGATCAAGGCCGCGCGGGCGCCGGATTTGACGGCTTTCTGGAGCTGTCCGTTGACTTTGGTGAGCGTGAGGGGAAGGTCTACACTGTATCCCTGGTCCCGGAGAGCGGAAGCGATGGCAAGAACTTCCGCGCGGCGGCTCTCAGACGCCTGAACCATGAAGATGTCGCAGCCTGCGGAGGCCAGCGCCGCATCTTTCAGCGCTTTGGCATGGGGCGTCTGTTCAATGAGGTGGGTGATGACGGCATCCCCCATGGCAAAGCCGGTTGCCGACATGTCCACTGCGTTGTTGGAAAGGGCGCCTACCAGCGTGTCGTAACGGCCTCCGCCGGCTACGGCGCGCAGGCTGCGCTGTGTGTCAAAGATTTCAAAAACCAGGCCGGTGTAGTAGGCCAGCCCGCGCACTACGGATAAGTCCAGCCTGACATAGCCGTCCAGCCCGCGGGCCGTCAGGTCTTTCATCAGGATGTCATAGCGTTCGGACGCTCCGTCGGGCGGGTTTTCAATGAAGGCCACCAGATCGTCGCGGCTGATATGGAAGGCGTCCAGCTTGCGCTGGCATTCTTCCGGGCGGTCGCGTTCAAATTTGTCCACAATGCCCAGGAAAGCGGGAATATCCTGTTCCTTCACGCCGTGTTCCGAAGCAAACCTGATCCAGGCTTCCCGGTCAGAGACGCGCACGATGAAGTCGTTTTGCGTAAAGCCCAGTTCCCTCATGCAGTCAATGGCCAGGGCTATCAGTTCGGAATCCGCCCACGCGGAGGCTTCTCCCAGAATGTCCGCATTGAATTGGTAGAATTCGCGCAGACGCCCTTTCTGGGGCTTTTCGTAACGGAAGCATGAACCGATTTCAAACCACTTGAGCGGTTTGGTGTATTCGCGCTGGTAGGCGGCTGCGATGCGGCCCAGGGAGGCGGTGAGTTCCGGGCGGATGGTGATGTCCCGGTCCCCCTGGTCCGTGAAGCGGAAGAGCTGGGTGGGCAGTTCGCCCCCGCTCTTTTTAAGATAAAGCTCCGTGGCTTCTACAGTGGGGCCCTCCCATTCCAGGAATCCGTAACGGTGCGCCACTTTCTTCCATGCGTTGAAAAGATAGTTGCGCACGGCGCAGTCCGCCGGTGCAAAATCGCGGAATCCGGGAAGTGGTTGAAAGCGAGCGTCTGGCATAACCTGGGAAAAAGGATGTTGTCTGAGGACGAAACAGTTTACAGAATTCCTATGCCTTGGCAAGTCCACATGCTTATGATGAAGGAATTTCGGTGGAAATCATATAAATGGCCTTATGCCGGCAGATGGGGATGGTTCTTCCGGTTTTACATGAAATGAGGAAGGGCGGGAAAGGATTGATTATTGGGGAATTTATTGTTTTTTATAAATTATCCGGATTTTTGGCGCGGGCTGTGGGGCAGGCGGGTTTAAGTGGCTGGGGATTTGTAATCGGATGTCAAACAACAATATTGAACAGCAAGGGGAAATGATAAGAAGGTGTTCTCAAAAGTTTTTCTGCGTATGGAGCATTGCATCTTTCCCTTTATAGAAAAGTGTTTTCCTCCCGCGCTAAAAAGAAAACCGGGGCAGTTTTGTTTGATTTCATAGGGATATGACGTGAAACGAATGAGTTTTTTTCCTCTTTGAGAATCTAATAGCAGTATTGATTATGTGTAAAGAATGTGGATGCGGGGGGGAGTTCTCCCATGAAAGTCACGGCCACGGCATGGACGTCCATGTTCCGGTATTGGATGCCAATGACCGGCTGGCTGAGCGCAACAGAGGTTTTTTTGCGGCAAAAAACCTTTTGGTTATCAATGTTTTTTCTTCTCCCGGGTCAGGAAAGACTTCTTTGTTGCAAAAGACGGCGGAGATGCTTCGCGGCCGTGTGCGCATGGGGGTTATCGTAGGGGATTTGGCGACGGATAATGATGCGGAGCGCCTGAGCCGCGCGGATATTCCCGTGGTGCAGATTACAACGGGCACCATGTGCCATCTGGACGCCCGCATGATTGCGGAGGCCATGAAGAAAATGCCTCTGGACGATCTCGACGTGTTGATTATTGAGAATGTGGGCAATCTGGTTTGCCCGGCTTCCTATGACCTGGGGGAAGGCGCGCGCGTGGTGCTGCTTTCCGTGACGGAGGGGGAGGACAAGCCGTTGAAATATCCTCCCATGTTCCATTCTGCGGATGTTGCCCTGGTGACCAAGTCCGATCTGGCGGATGCCGTTGAGTTTAACCGTGACGCCGCCCTGGCCGCCCTGAACAAGGTGGCTCATCATGCGCACGTGATGGAGGTGTCTTCCAAGACCGGCGAGGGAATGGAGGCCTGGTGCGAGGAGATTGTGGAGCGTGCGCGCCGCGCCCGGGAAGGCACGATTCAGCATCATGGCCATCACCACCGTTGAACAGGCCGCCGCGGCATTGAAATTGGAGATAGCCGGCATGGTTCAGGGGGTCGGCTTCCGGCCCCATGTGTACCGTTTGGCGGTACGGCACGGATTGAAGGGGTTTGTGCGCAATACGGAGTCCGGCGTGGAGATTCATGTGGAAGGGGAGTCCGGCGCTCCGGAGCGTTTTTTTTCCGCGCTGATGGACGGTCTGCCGGAGCATGCCCGGGTTGATGGAGTGGAGCGGACCGTATGCGAGCCTGCCGGGTTTGAGGAATTCCGCATTGAGGAAAGCGATTCCACCCCCGGAGGCGTTCCGATGATGCTGCCGGATCTGGCTCCGTGCCCGGAATGTCTGAAAGAAATGCGCGACCCGTCTTCCCGCCGGTATCATTATCCGTTTACCAACTGCACGCACTGCGGCCCCCGCTATTCCATTATTGAGAAAATGCCGTATGACCGCGCGGGAACCAGCATGAAGGGGTTCCGAATGTGTCCGGAGTGCCGGAGGGAGTACCAGGATGTGGAGGACAGGCGTTTTCACGCACAGCCTATCGGCTGCCCGTCCTGCGGCCCTTCCATGAAGGTGCTGTTTTCAGATGGTTCCGAACTGGGGTTCGGCCATGGGTTTGATACCCCCGCGGCACAGGTGGCATGGGTGCTGGCGGACGGTTTGATTGTGGCCCTGCTGGGCGTGGGAGGGTTTCAGTTGCTGGCGGATGCTTCTTCGGAAGCTGCCGTCAGGCGTCTCCGGCAGTTGAAGGAGCGTGACGCCAAGCCCTTTGCCGTGATGGTGCCGGATGTGGCTGCGGCGGAGAGGCTGTGCCGCCTGTCGGAGGAGGAGAAGCTCCTGCTGGCTTCTCCGGCCGCCCCCATTGTTCTGGCCCGGGGGAGGAAGGGTGCGGATCTGGCTCCTTCCGTGTGCATGTTCAGCCGTTTTGTGGGGATAATGCTTCCGTCTTCCCCTCTTCATGCGCTGCTGATGGATGTGTGGGGAAAGCCTCTGGTGGTGACCAGCGGGAACCTGAGCGGCGAACCCCTGTGCACCTCCGTGGAGGAGGGGCTGGAGAAACTGGGCCGTGTGGCGGATGTGTTTTTTGTGCATGACCGCCCGGTAGTGCGGCCCGTGGATGATTCCGTGGTCCGCGTTACGGACGGCAAGGCCATGATGGTGCGCCGCGCCCGCGGATATGCCCCGCGGCCCGTGTGGCGCACATCCGCGGCGGCTCCCGACGTGCTCGCCCTGGGGGCCGGACTGAAGAATACCATCTGCTGGCTGAAAAGAGGCGTGGCTGTCATGAGCCAGCATCTCGGTGACCTGAGCAGTGCGGCTTCCCTGAGTGCTTTTGAGCGGACGGTGGAGGCGCTGGGCAGAACCCTGGATGCCGTTCCGCAGGTCATTGCCGTGGACGCCCATCCGGACGGCCCTGTCTTGGCCCTTGGTCGGCGTCTGGCGCGGAAGTGGAATGCGGCGGTTGTCCCTGTGCAGCATCATCAGGCTCATGTGCTGGCCTGCGCCGTGGAGAATGAAACGCCGTTTCCTGCTTTGGGCATCGCCTGGGACGGGACGGGGTTCGGTATGGACGGAACGGTATGGGGAGGGGAATTTTTTGTGTTGGAGGAAGAGGGTGAGCCGCGCAGGGTGGCGCGGCTCAGGCCGTTTCTTCTGCCCGGCGGGGATGAAGCGGTTCGGGACCCTTCCCGGTGCGCCTGTTCCGTGGCCCGCCAGATGATGCCGTGGCGTACGGAGGGTCTTGATAATCGTCTGGAGAGGGGGATGCCTGTGCGGAAACGCGAGGTTCTGGAGGCGATGATGGCCCGGAATATCCATTGCCCGGCTACCTCGTCCATGGGGCGGTTGTTTGATGCCGTGGCTTTCTGGTGCGGTTTTGACGGTGAGGCGGGGTGTGAGGGCCATGCCGCCATGATGCTGGAATCATGGGCCGCGGAAGCTTCCGGGGAAAAAATGCGGGGGGAAGCGTATGAATGGGTTATGCATGAAGAAGAGGGATTGCTGGAACTGGACTGGCGGCCGCTGATGAAGTCTGTGGATGAAGATTTGTTGAAAGGCGTTTCCCGCGGCTGCATCGCCCGCAAGTTTCATGAGAGCCTGGCGAATCTGGCATTTGACGTGGCGGAGCGTTTTTGCCTGGACAGGCTGGTGCTGGGCGGCGGATGTTTTCAGAATGCCTTTTTGCTTGAAGGCCTGGCGGGAATGGCCCAGTCTAGAAAGTGCCAGTTGGCTCTGCCCCAGCGGGTGCCGTGCAATGACGGGGGAATTTCGCTGGGGCAGGTTGCGGCGGTCGTACGCCAATGGAAAGGATAGAATATGTGTTTGGCCGTTCCCGGAAAGATTGTGAGCGTTAATGAGACGGACCCTTTGTTCAGATTGGGGGTGGTGGACTTTGGCGGCGTGACCCGTGAAGTGAACCTGGCCTGTGTGCCGGAAGCCGTGCCGGGGGATTACGTCATCGTCCACGTGGGCATGGCCCTGAGCGTGCTGGATGAGGAAACCGCTCTTCAAACCCGCAGGGAAATGAGGGAAATTGTGGAAAATACGGATCCTCTGTAAGGGGGCGTTTCCCGAATTCAATTAATGGTTTATGCAGGAGGAAGTCCGGCAGCTGATTGAAGAATTGCGCCACGCTGTGACGCGTCCGTGGGCGCTCATGGAGGTATGCGGAGGCCAGACGCATGCGATTGCCTCTCTGGGGCTGGAGGAGCTGTTGCCTCCCGGCCTGCGCCTGATTCACGGCCCCGGCTGCCCGGTCTGCGTGACGGCGGTGGAGTTGATTGACCAGGCCGTGGAATTGAGCCTGCGGCCCGGCGTAGTTTTGTGCAGCTACGGGGATATGATGCGGGTGCCGGGTTCCCGCGGAGATCTGTTTTCCGCCAAGGCCAGGGGGGGAGACGTGCTTTTGATGTATTCTCCGCTGGAAGCGGTCGCTTATGCCGGAACCCATCCTGATACGGAAGTGGTGTTTTTCGCCGTAGGGTTTGAGACGACGGCCCCGGCTACGGCGCTTGCCCTGCAGCAGGCCCGCGCGCTGGGGTATGCCAATTTTTCCGTTCTCTGCGCCCATGTGCTGGTTCCCCCGGCTCTGGAATGGCTGATGGAGCAGGATGAGGGAAGGCCGGACGCCTTCCTGGCCCCCGGCCATGTCTGCGCCGTCACGGGGGAAATGGATTACGGGCGTCTGGCCACCCGTTACCGGACGCCCATGGTGGTGACGGGGTTTGAGGCTCCGGACCTGCTCCGCGGCATTCTGATGTGCGTCCGTCAGCTGGAAGCCGGGGAATATGCAGTGCGGAATGCGTACGGGCGTTATGTGAAACCCGGTGGAAACAGGGCGGCGCAGGAAAGAATGAATGAAGTTTTTGAGCCGGAAGACCGTCATTGGCGCGGGCTGGGGTTGATTCCCCGCGGCGGCATGAGGCTGCGCCGGGAGTGGCGTGCTATGGATGCCGTTCTTCGTTTTGAATGCGGAACGGGGAGGCCGGGAGCGGATGAAGCTTCCGGATGCCTGGCCGGGCAGGTGCTGAGGGGGCTGATTCGCCCTGGGGAATGCCCTTTTTTTGGCTCGTCCTGCACGCCGCTGACCCCGCTGGGCGCTCCCATGGTGTCCGGGGAAGGAGCATGCGCCGCTTATTATCATTATAAAAGAAGTTGATGCCATGTTTGAGTGTCCTGTTCCTGAACCTGTCTCCGACCGTATCCAGATGGCTCACGGCGGCGGAGGCCGTTTGATGAATGAGCTGATTCGTTCCGTGTTTCTGAGCGCCTTCGGTTCCCCTTCCGGCGGCGTGCAGAATGACGCTGCCGTATTGGAGGTTCCTCCGGGGAGGCTGGCGATGACGACGGACAGCTTTGTGGTGCAGCCTTTGGAGTTTCCCGGGGGCTCCATCGGTTCACTGGCGGTGCACGGAACGGTGAATGATCTCGCCATGAGCGGCGCGGAGCCGTTGTATTTGACGGCGGGCTTTATTCTGGAAGAAGGGCTTCCGATGGAGGTGCTGACCCGCGTGGCGCAGGATATGGCTGCCGCGGCTTGTGCGGCGGGCGTCCGTATTGTGACGGGGGACACGAAGGTGGTGGAGCGCGGAAAAGGGGACGGCATTTATATTAATACTGCCGGGGTGGGCATCGTGCGCCATGGGTTGGAGATCAGCCCTTCTTCCGTTCGTCCGGGGGATTCCGTGCTGCTCAGCGGGGATTTGGGGAGGCACGGCATGACGATTATGAGCCTGCGCGCCGGGCTGTCTTTCGGAGATGGCCTGGAAAGTGATTCCGCTCCGTTGCACGAGTCTGTGGCTGCCGTCATTCGTTCCGGCATTCCCGTGCATTGCCTGCGTGACGTGACCCGCGGCGGGTTGACCGCCACTCTTTCGGAAATTGCGGAATCTGCCGGCCTGACGGTGAAGTTGAATGAAATGTCCATTCCCGTGCGCGAGGATGTCAGGGCGGCGTGCGGCCTGCTGGGGCTGGACCCGCTTCAAGTGGCCTGTGAGGGGCGTTATCTGGCTATTCTTCCCCGAGAGTATGAGGAAGAGGCCCTGAACCTGATGCGCGGCTGCGGCGTATCCGCCGGAGCCTGCGTCATAGGCCATGTGGCGGAATTGGGGACGGCGCCCCTGCTGATGACGGGGCGTCTTGGTGTGGAGCGGGTGCTGACGATGCCTTCAGGAATGCAGCTTCCCCGCATCTGCTGACGCCTGGCGTTTTGTATGGAAAATGCGGAACCATGGGGGATGCGGAAACTTCTCCCGGCGCGGGGAATTTCAGAACGGCCTTGCGTCCATCCTGTCTTTCCGGAAGTGGGACAAAATGGCGTGGTGCGACATTTTGTCTCTTTTTGGTGTGACATTATGTCCCGTTTTCCTCTGTCAGGGAAATAGTGGAAAGGAAGGAAGAAACGATATAATATCATCATAATATGATATTTATGTTTATTGTTCTGTATGCCTTGCCAGGTTGGCATGCCATTTGCAACAAGAGAGGCAAGAATATGAGTTTGCCTGCATGACACTTCAGGTCATGAGGAAATCAAATCTCAACGAAATCCATTCAAAACAATCTAAAATAACGATATGGCTAAAATATTAGGAATTGACCTTGGCACGACCAACTCGTGCATGGCTGTGATGGAAGGCGGTCAGGGAACCGTACTTGAAAACAGCGAAGGTGCGCGCACCACTCCCTCCATTGTCGCTTTCACCAAAAGCGGTGAACGCCTCGTGGGGCAGGCCGCCAAACGTCAGGCGGTAACCAACCCGAAAAACACCGTGTTTTCCTCCAAGCGCCTCATCGGCCGCAAATACAGCGAACTGACGGAAGAAGATAAAAAGGTGCCTTACGAAATTGTGGAAGCTCCCAACGGGGATGCTTATATCCGCGTGGACGTGGGCGGCGAAAAGAAGACCTTTTCTCCCCAGGAAATCGCTTCCATGGTGCTGGCCAAGCTGAAAGCCGATGCGGAATCCAAACTTGGCGAAACCATCACGGAGGCCGTGATTACCGTCCCCGCCTATTTCAATGACGCCCAGCGCAACGCGACCAAGGCCGCCGGTGAAATCGCCGGCCTTAAAGTGCGCCGCATCATCAATGAACCGACGGCGGCGGCCCTGGCCTACGGCCTGGACAAAAAGTCCAATGAAAACATTGCCGTATATGACCTCGGCGGCGGCACCTTTGATATTTCCGTGCTGGAAATCGGCGACGGAGTGTTTGAGGTGAAGGCTTCCGACGGCGACACCCACCTGGGCGGCGACGACTGGGACAACGCAATCATCAACTGGATTATAGGCGAGTTCAAGAAAGACTCCGGCATGGATCTTTCCAACCAGCCTGACGCCATCCAGCGCATCAAGGAAGAAGCGGAAAAGGCCAAGATCGCCCTTTCCTCCACCCAGAGCTATGACATCAGCCTGCCGTTCATTACGGCGGACGCTTCCGGCCCCAAGCATATCCAGCTGACGCTGAGCCGTCCCAAGCTGGAACAGCTCACGGAAGACCTGCTGGACCGCACCCGCAAGCCTGTGCTGGACTGCATTGCCGCGTCCGGGCTGAAAACCGGAGACATTGACGAGCTGGTGCTGGTGGGCGGCATGACCCGCATGCCCGCCGTTCAGGAAATGGCCCATACGCTGGCTGGCAAGGAACCGCACAAGGGCGTGAACCCGGATGAAGTGGTGGCCCTGGGCGCCGCCATTCAGGGCGGCGTGCTTCAGGGGGACGTGAATGACGTGCTTCTGCTGGACGTGACTCCGCTGACCTTGTCCATTGAAACGATGGGCGGCATCGCCACTCCGATGATCGAACGCAACACGACCATCCCGGTGCGCAAGAGCCAGGTGTTCTCCACCGCCGCCGACAACCAGCCCGCCGTGGACATCCGCGTTTGCCAGGGCGAACGCAAGATGTTTGAGGATAACAAGCTCCTCGGCAACTTCAAGCTGGACGGCATCTCCCCCGCTCCGCGCGGCATACCGCAGATCGAAGTGACCTTTGACATTGACGCCAACGGCATTCTGCACGTATCCGCCAAGGACAAGGGCACCGGCAAGGAGCAGAAAATTTCCATCCAGGGCTCCAGCGGCCTTTCCAAGGATGAAATTGAGCGCGCCAAGCGCGACGCTGAAGCCCACGCGGAAGAAGACAAGAAACGCGCTGAGGAAATTGACACCATTAACCAGGCTGACTCCCTCTGCTTCTCCGTGGAGCGCCAGCTTAAGGATATGGGGGACAAGCTGCCCCCGGAACTCAAGCGCGAAATTGAAGACAAGGTAACGCGTCTCAAGGAAGCTGTCTCCAAGAAAGACATCACGGCGATCAAGGCTGGCAAGGAAGACCTGGAATCCCGCCTGGAAGCCCTGTACAAAGCGGCGGAAGCCGCCCAGCAGTCCGCCGGGGCCGCCGGCCCCATGCCGGGCGCCGCTCCCGAAGAGGAATCTTCCGACGGTCCCCGCAAGGCGAAGGGCCGCGTGGTGGACGCCGAAATCGTGGACGACGACAAATAAGCAATCCCCTTCCCGCCGGAGTGGGAAGCGATTCCCCCTCCGGCGGAACATTACATCCCGTATTATTCATCTACAACAACATCAAAACAACATACTATGGCAAACATCAAACCCCTAGGACAACGTGTGCTGGTCAAGCGCATTGAAGCTGAAACCAAGACGGCCGGCGGCCTGTTCCTGCCGGACACCGCCAAGGAAAAACCCCAGGAAGCCGAAGTGATTTCCGTAGGCACCGGCGGCCGCGATGAAAAAGGCGCCCTGATTGAATTCACCGTGAAGCCCGGAGACCGCGTGCTTATTTCCAAGTACGGCGGCACGGAAATCAAACTGGACGGAGAAGACTACCTTATCCTGTCTGAAAATGATATTCTGGCCATCATCGGCTAAACGGCACCGCACACACACTCAACATCATTTTAAATATTAATATTATGGCTAAACAAATCCAATTTGACGAAACCGCCCGCCAGGCTCTGCTCCGCGGCGTGGAACAGATTGCCAAGGCTGTCAAGAGCACGCTGGGACCTGCCGGCCGCAACGTAGTGATCGACAAGAAATTCGGTTCCCCCCTCATCACCAAGGACGGCGTAACCGTGGCCAAGGAAATTGAACTGGAAGACCCGTTTGAAAACATGGGCGCCCAGCTTGTCCGGGAAGTCTCTTCCAAAACCAATGATGTGGCCGGGGACGGCACCACTACCGCAACCGTGCTGGCTGAAAGCATTTACCGCGAAGGCCTGCGCAACGTTACTGCCGGAGCCAACCCCATCTCCCTCCAGAGGGGCATCATGAAGGCTGCGGATTCCGTTGTGGAAGAACTCAAGAAAATCAGCAAGCCTGTTGACTCCAGCAAGGAAGTGGCCCAGGTCGCTACCGTCTCCGCCAACTGGGACGCTGAAATCGGCAACATCATCGCGGAAGCCATGGACAAGGTGGGCAAGGACGGCACCATCACCGTGGAAGAAGCCAAGGGCATTGAAACCACGCTGGACGTGGTGGAAGGCATGCAGTTTGACAAGGGATACCTGTCCCCCTACTTCGTGACTAACGCGGAAACGATGGAAGCGGTGCTGGAAAACCCCTACATCCTCATCCACGAAAAGAAAATCAACAACCTGAAGGACTTCCTTCCGCTTCTCGAAAAAGTGGCCAAGAGCGGCCGTCCCTTCCTGGTAATTGCGGAAGACATTGAAGGCGAAGCTCTCGCCACCCTGGTGGTCAACCGTCTGCGCGGCGTGCTGAACATCTGCGCGGTCAAGGCTCCCGGCTTCGGCGACCGCCGCAAGGCCATGATGGAAGACATCGCCATCCTTACCGGCGGCAAGTGCATCACGGAAGACCTGGGCATCAAGCTGGAAAACGTGGGCATTGAAGACCTCGGCCAGGCTAAGCGCGTGGTTGTTTCCAAGGATGAAACCGTTATCGTGGAAGGTTCCGGAAAATCTTCCGACATTGAAGCCCGCATCTCCCAGATTCGCCGCCAGATCAAGGACACCACGTCTGACTACGACCGCGAAAAACTCCAGGAACGCCTGGCCAAGCTGGCCGGCGGCGTGGCCGTCATTCATGTGGGCGCCGCGACGGAAACGGAAATGAAGGAAAAGAAGGCCCGTGTGGACGACGCCCTGCACGCTACCCGCGCTGCGGTGGAAGAAGGCATTGTTCCCGGCGGCGGCGTGGCGCTGATTCGCGCCCAGAAGGCCATTGACACTCTCAAACTGGAAGGTGATGAAGCAACGGGCGCCCAGATCGTTTATCGCGCTGTGGAAGCTCCGCTCCGCCAGCTGGCCTGCAATGCCGGCCGTGAAGGGGCCCTCATTGTCGCCAACGTGAAAGGCATGAAGAATACTTCCGAAGGTTACAACGTGGCCACGGACAAGTATGAAGACCTGCTTGCCGCCGGCGTGGTGGATCCGACCAAGGTGACCCGTTCCGCTCTGCAGAATGCGGCTTCCATCGCCGGTCTGCTGCTTACCACGGAATGCGTCATCGCCGACAAGCCCGAGAAGAAGAGCTGCGGTTGCGGCTCCGGAGCTTCCGACATGGGCGGCATGGGAGGAATGGGCGGCATGGGCATGATGTAAGCCCCGTCCGTTTCTTTGAAACAAGGCAATCGGCTTCAAGGCTCCCCGGTTTTCCGGGGAGCCTTTTTTATATTGCTTCATCAGGAGGCGGTTTCAGGAAAGAGGCTGCACAGAATGTCCGGGGAATGGAAGAATATTGAATGATGACAGGAAATATCTGTCTAATCATTACATGACGAAGTTACATAAGAATATATTGTTTGCGGCCGTGGCATTGGTCATGCCTTCCGCCCTGGCCGATATCCCGGAGTCTTCCGTTCCGGCTGCCGCCGTTTCCAGTATCAAGGGAGCTTATCCGAACGCCGGTTTCATTGAATGGGACTCTGAAATGCATGGCTTGAAAAAGATTTACGAAGCCGAATTCAAAATTAACGGATTCCAGTTTGACGTGAAGATTGCCCCTGATGGGAAAATTGTGCGGATTAAGGAAGAAATGGCTGTTTCCTCTCTTCCGGAAGCCGTTCGTTCGTCCGTTTTGAAGCGTTATCCGGGGTGCCGGATTAAGGAAGCGAAAAAAATTACTGAAGGAGAACTTGTCCGTTACAAGGTGGAAGTGGAGGACAGCCGTGATGATTATGATGTGCTGATTGCCCCTGACGGAAATATCCTCCATATAGACCGTTAGGATTTTTGTTCATTTGACGAAAGCGGGAGGAGAGCGGATGAGTCCGCTCTCCTCTTTTTTTGAGGCCGGGGAAGTGTGTGGAAAATGTAACGAAATGTTCACGTTTTAAAACGGGCGTGCGGAAGCGTCCTCCTGTAATAAAGGGGCGTTTATTACGCATATGGACCCAATCTATTACTTGATCATAGGATTGATACTGGCGTTATCCTGCTTCGACCTCGTTGTCGGAGTTTCCAATGACGCCGCCAACTTTCTGAACTCCGCCGTCGGTTCCAAGGCCGCTCCGCGCAGGACAATTGTGCTGGTGGCCGCTGTGGGCATCATCATCGGCTCGTTGTTCTCCAGCGGCATGATGGAAATAGCCAGAAGCGGCGTATTCATGCCGGCCCGGTTTTCTTTCCATGACATCATGCTGATCTTCCTGGCGGTCATGTTGACGGATGTCATCCTGCTGGACGTTTTCAACACGTTCGGCCTTCCCACTTCCACTACGGTTTCCATTGTTTTTGAACTTCTGGGCGGCGCCGTGGCTACGGCCCTCTTTAAAATCTGGTCCGGGGAACCGGGCGTTGCGCAGGAATTGTCCGGCTACATTAATTCCTCCAAAGCTCTGGCAATCATCTCAGGCATTTTTTCCTCCGTTTTTATTGCTTTCATCTGCGGGATAACGGTTATGTGGATTTCCCGCCTCATTTTCTCCTTCAACTATCAAAAGTCCTTCAACTATCTGGGAGCCGTCTGGTGCGGCGCGGCCCTGACGGCTATCACTTACTTTGCCATTTTCAAGGGGCTGAAGGGAAGCACGCTGGTCACCAAGGAGATGCTTCGCCACCTGGACGCCCATATCTGGCTGTACGTTGGCTGCAGCCTGGCATTCTGGACCGTCCTGATGGCCGTGCTCCAGTATCTTTGCAAAATTAACATCCTGAAAGTATCCGTTCTCGCGGGCACCATGGCGCTGGCCCTTTCCTTTGCCGGGAATGACCTGGTCAACTTCATCGGCGTTTTCATGGCGGGGCAGTCTTCCATGGAAATTGCGGCTGCCGCCGCAGCGCAGGGGGCGGACCTTTCCACTCTGTCCATGGACGGCCTGATGGCCCCCGTCACGGCGGATTGGCGTTACCTGCTGGGTGCGGGCGTCATCATGGTTCTGGCCCTCATGTTCTCCAAAAAGGCGCAAACCGTTACGGATACGGAAGTCAATCTGGCGAGGCAGGGCGGGGGAGTAGAGCGGTTCGGCTCCGTCCCTCCGGCCCGCATGGCGGTACGCTATGCCCTGAATGCTTCCCGCGCCGTGGAAAAAATCATGCCCGCCTGCGTTGGGAAATTTATTGAAAAACGCTTCCGGCCTGTGCCGGAAGGGCCGGATAACGGCGCTTCTTTCGACCTCATTCGCGCTTCCGTGAATTTGACGGTGGCTGCCCTGCTGATTTCTCTGGCCACGTCCCTTCGGCTTCCTCTTTCCACCACGTATGTGACGTTCATGGTGGCGATGGGTTCCTCCCTGGCGGACAAGGCCTGGGGGCGGGACAGCGCCGTGTACCGCATCACCGGGGTGATTACGGTGATTTCAGGGTGGTTCTTCACGGCCTTTGCCGCGTTTTCCATGTGCTTCATTGTAGCGGCCTGCATCCTGTATGGCGGCCTCTTCGGCATCATCGCCATATGTTCTCTGGCGGCTTTCCTGCTTCTGAAAAGTTCCAGGCTCCATCGCCAAAGAACCCGGGCTGCGTCCCAGGTGCAGACCGCCGATTACCGGGATCCGGCCGCCGCCGCGCGCTGCAATGAGGAAATTATCGAGCTGATGAAGCGCATGGCGGAAATCTATGAAATGAATCTGGAGGCCCTGAACGTGGAGGACCGGAAGCGTCTGAAAAAACTCCGGAAAGAAGCGCGCGGCATCCGCCGTTCCCTGAGCGATAAAATGGCGATGGAAGTCATGCCCGTCGTCCGTGAACTCCCGGACAAGAAGGCCGACCGCGGCAAGCGCTATGTGCAGATGGTGGAATACGCTGCCTCCGTTTTTGAATCCCTCTCCAATATTACTGCGGCCAGCCATGCCTATATCGACAACAACCATGAAGGTCTGGATTTGGAAAGGATAGAGCTTCTGCGGGGAATGAACAGCCGTGTTTCCTCCCTCTACCCCCGTTTCCGGGAAATGATGGAAAGCAATGACTATACCGGGCTGGACGAATGCCTGGCAGGCATGGACGCTCTGGATGAAGAATTTGCGGATGCCGTCAAACAGCAGATCATTCTGCGTCCGGAAGATGCTTCCGATATGCGACGGACGCTTCTCTATCTCAACCTTCTTAATGAAACCCGGACGATGATCCGCAAAGCGCTTCTTCTTGCTAAAATCCAGAGGAAATTTGTTCTTGGACGGTAGCGTCTCCCTGTCATTCACGGCCGTGCCGACGGCGAATGCTTCCGGCGCGGACGTTTTGCCTGGGCTGTTCCCGTATGGGGAGCGGCGGCCGTGCCTTTTTTATTCATATGAAAAAAGGCTTCTTTGCGGATAGAGCATGTTTTCTGCCTGTGGGCGCAATGTCTTGAAAATCTGTTTCCAGGCGTTGCCATGTATGTTGCCGTCCCAAGGGAACAAAAAACCGCAAGTCTTGATAAACAATAACTTGCGGTATAAAACTGGTACGGGCGATGGGAATCGAACCCACGTCTCAAGCTTGGGAAGCTCGCGTCCTACCATTGAACGACGCCCGCATGAAATGCGGATGCCTATTTAGCGGCAGAAGGCCCGGATGTCAAGACCACAGAAAAAACGTGTCCTCTTTTTTGTTATTTTAACGCAGTAATGAAAAAAAACTTGTCTTATTCCGTGATTTGAACATAATACGTCCGTTGCGCGGGTATAGCTTAATGGTAAAGCTCCAGCCTTCCAAGCTGATTATACGGGTTCGATTCCCGTTACCCGCTCCATCTTTTTATTAAATTCACCTGCTAAATACTTCCTTTATGAAAGCCAGGTTTATGACAAAGGCGGCGCTTAGTGCGCTGGCACTTGCGTTTGCGGGCGCTCTTCCCGGTGTAGCTCAGCAAACTGCTTCTCCGGCAGCCGCTCCGGCTGCTGATTCGGTTAAAGCCTCCGCTGTTGAAAAGGCTTTTATGAAGAAAATGGCGGATATTGTTCAGGCTGGCCTGAAAGCTGGCGCTCTGGATATGAAGGCGGTGTCCGGAGTTTTGAATGAAGCTGTCAAGGCCGGCGTGTCTGATCATGTGATGGGGACTATGGTGTCTATGGCAGCGGGCGCTTTCCCGTCCAATGCTCCTGCCGTCGCTTCCGCCGCTGTTCAGAGTTATGGGCCGGACGTGAAGGAAGAACAGGTGCGCAATGTGATTGCTTCCGCCGTTTCCTCCCAGCCCCGCCCTTATGTGTCTGTGGCTCCTATTTCGGAAGCGGTTGAAAAAGCTTTGGGCAATTCTCCGGTAGCCGCTGCTGTTCCTTCCATTGCTGTGGGCGTGGCGGAGCAGACTCCCGATAATCCCCTCACAGGGGTAACGGCTCAGGAACGCGGCTTGGTAAGACCTAATGAAGATGTCCCCGGGGGCTCTCTGGTTCTTCCGGGCGGTCTTCCTATAGGCGGCACGCCCTTCGGTCCTGCGCCCGTATCCAATCCTGCCGGCAATTAACCTGATTCTTATTTAGCAAATAACATGAAGAGCCTTTTTTATCTCTCCCTGGTGGGCGCCGGCATGTTTGCCGTTCATGCCAACGGGCAGTCTCTGTACACGCTGGCAGGTCCGGTTGGCCTGGAGGAGTCCCTTCCTCTTAAGTGGTCTTTCAATCTGGCGGGAGGGTATGACGATAATGTCAACGCCTCCAATTACAACCAGCAGGAATCCGCGTTCATCAGCACGGACATCGGCGCTTCCCTGGCCAACTACGATGCCGTGACCCAGTATTCTTTCTCCGCCAAGCTCGGGGGTATTTTTTACCTGAAGGATCTTGATGGAGGAACGAATGAAGCCCTTTCCAATTCCACGCTGTCCGCCAAACTTTCCCATAGTTTTGACCAGACGTTGCGCTATAACGGCGCCGTCTCCTTCGCGTGGCAGCCGGAACCCAACTATTCCAACGGTATTGCCAATGCCCGCCGGGATGGCGACTACATTTACGTATATGTCTCCAGTTCCGTGAGCAAGGCGTGGACTTCCCGTTATTCCACAACGCTGGGCGCCAATTTCTCCATGATCGACTATCAGGAAGACTCCGCCAAGACGGATAACCGCGATTATGTCGGCATGAATTTCACCAACCGGTACAAGTGGACGGAACGCCTGGCTATTTCCCTGGGCTGGAACGGTTCCTACTGTAATCGCGAATACGGCAACAACGAATTTTCCAACTTCGTCATGGCCGGCGCTGAATACGCGGTGAGTGAAAATACCTCCGCCACGCTGCGCGTAGGTCCGCAATTCAAATATGTTGAGAATTACGGGACAAAAACCTATCCTTCTGCGGAATTCGGCTTAAACCACCGTGTGAGCGACCGTTTCATGCTGGGGACGTTCGTCCGTTATTCCAACGAAGCGGTGAATACCTATATCCCTTACAACGGCGCCAGCTATTACTCCAATGAAACGTGGCGTTTTGGGATACACAGCACGCTGAAGCTGACGCACCGCGTCAGTCTGAATTGCGGAGCGAACCTGATTGCCAGCGATTATACGCGTCCCAGCTCCATCGGCAACAGTGACACGTCCAACCTGACCTTCAATGCTACCGCCGGTATCAAGCTTCTGCTGACGAATGCCCTGGCTCTTACGGCCCAATATTCCTACACTAACGGTTCCTACAGCGGCTATAACTACCCGATGCCCTCCTACAACCGCAATGTGTTCTCCTTCGGCATGAATTACAGCTTCTAAGTCTTGACTGACCATTAATGCCTTTACTCCTCTAATTGCGAATTTTCATTCACAATTAGAGGAGTTTTTATCTTACTGCCTTACTATATTTCATGAGTGCCCAGGATCAGCAGAACAGTGATCGCATCGTACGCAATATTGACTATTTGCAGGTTTTAAAAAATCGCTGGAAGGAAGTCTTTCTTGTCTTCCTTCTGGTGCTGGTCATTTCCGTGGTAGTGACTTTCCTGATGCCGCCCTCCTACCGGGCGACCAGCCAGTTCCAGATTAAACTGCCCAAGCCTGTGATGGATATCGGCAGAGGGGGGGACGTAGTTGCCACTTCCAATGTGACGGCCAACTACATTCCCATGCAGTATTCCGTGCTGACTTCCGCCGAAGTGCTTAAGGTGGTATCCAGGAAACTGAACCTTGCCGCGGAATGGGGGATGACGGATGAAATGGCGGCGACCAATCTGTTCGGCATGATCAAGGTGGCCCCCGTGCGCGCCACGGACCTTGTGGACGTTATTGTGTCCGGTCCGGACCCCAAACTGGTGCAGAATATCGCCAAAGCGGTGCCTGAGGCGTACAAGCAGGACCGTGAAATGCGCGAGAACCGTCTGGTGGAAACTGCCATCAAAAGTCTGAAGGATGTCCTCCGGGAACAGGAGGATGCCGTCAATGAAAAGATGATGGCTCTCAAAAAGCTGATTGCGGAGAGTTCCTACCTGCCTACGTCCTGGAGAAACGGCGAACACCGCAGCACCCTGACGGCCGGCATGGAAGAGGAGGAATTCCGGAACGCCAAAGCGCAGGCCATGGATTTTGAAAGGAGGGAAAAGGAACTGGCTTCCTATGTGCAGGAATTGCAGCGTCTGCCCGACGACAAGTTGCTGGATTACGTAATCAGTTCCGATTTGCTGAATGCGGAGACTGTGGGGGCGGATGCTCTCCGTAAGACCTATGCCGAATTTTCCGACAAGCTCAAGGAAAAGGAAAATCTGAAGTCCCAGAATATCGGCCCCAAGCATCCCAAAATGCTGGCATTGCTGGAAACGGAAAGAATTCTGGGGGATAAGCTGAACAAGGAATTGATAGGCCTGCGTTCTTCCCTGAAGAGCAAGTTGGAAATGGTTGCCGCAAGCCGGAAGCACTGGGAGGCGACCGTTGCCCAAAAAGAGGAAGATCTCCAGAAGCACGTTCTGCAGGTGCCCATGTATGAACAGGCCAGCCGTGATTATGACGCTGCGCTGGATCAGCTTAAGGAACTGGATTCCCGGTACAAGGATGAGATTGCCCGTTTGCGCGTACCCCGTGAAGCGATTGAAATGTATCAGCTGCCGACCTATCCTGTTGCTCCTTACAAGCCGAATGTGACTATTAACCTGGCGGTGGGAGCGGGCGCCGGGCTGCTGCTGGGCATCGGGTTGGCCCTGCTTCTGGAATTCATGGATACTTCCGTGAAGACCATGGAAGACGTGGAACGGGCTCTTCAGGTTCCCGTACTGGGCATTATTCCCAAGAATGTGCCGATTTTGCATTCTTCCGGTGTCATGGGGCCGGACGCGGAAGCCTACCGCATTTTGCGGACGAACATCGAATTCAACAAGAAAGGGCTGGAGGAAATTTCGCTGACCTTTGTTTCCGGCAGCGCCGGGGAAGGGAAGACCACCACTCTGTGCAACCTGGCCTATATCTGCGCCCAGGGGGGATATGCCACCCTGATGATCGACGCCGACCTGCGCCGTTCCAAGCTTCACCGGTATTATGAGCTGGACAATGAGCTGGGGTTGACTTCCTATCTGCTGGAAGATTATCCGCTGGAGGAAGTAATTTTCCAGACGCCCATTGAAAACCTGTATGTCATGCCTGCGGGGCCCACTCCCTTTGATCCTTCGGGCGCCTTGAATTCCCGCAAGTTTAACGAATTGCTGCAGGAAGTGAAGCAACGTTTTGACATTGTGCTGGTGGATTCCCCTCCCATCCTGGGGGTTAGCGACTCCGCCGTCATTGTGAGCGAGGTGGACATGACTCTCATGGTTGTCCAGCCCCGCAAACTGCCGCTGAAAGCCCTGTTGAGGCAGAAGCAGGTAATTGAGTCCGTGGGCGGCAATCTGGCCGGCGTGGTGATGAATAATGTGGACATCACGTCTGATCACCAGTATCAGTATTACACAACTTACTATTCCTACTATTCTACGGATGGCTCTTCCTCCGGCGAGAACGCGGAAGCCTCTTCCATGAAGAAGGCGGAACGTTCCGGAAAGGCCAAGGAACTGGTGGCCACCCAGTCCCATGATAGTGAAGATTTGTATTAACCCATTGCTCCATGAGAAAATATATTTGTTCCATCCTTTGCCTTATGCTGGGTTCGGCGGGGCTGGTCTGCGCCCAGTCTCCGGATGCCGTGCCGCCCCAGGGCACCATTGAAATCCAGGTGCGCGGCATTCCCGCTGACGACGCTACCGCCATTTCCGGGCAGTATCTGTTGGACGGGAACGGGACGATACGCATGCCCCAGCTTCCTCCGGGGCAGGATGTGCTGCGCGTGGTAGGCAAAACGGCGCGCCAGATTGAAGATATGCTGATGGCCGCCTATAAGAAGGCGGAGTTGTACACGGCTCCTACGTTTCTGGTGAAGGTGCAGAGTTCTGATGCGCGGCTGACGGAACACATCGTTCTGGTCAGCGGCGGCGTGGCTATGAAAAAGAACGTTTTATGGCGGCGCGGCATGACGCTTCTGGAAGCGATTGTGGGCGCCGGCGATATCACGGACTGGGGTTCCCGGTACGTGCAGGTGACGCGCGGCGGAAAAACCGTGACGTATGATTACTTTTCCATCAAGGACAGGGCGATTCCCATCCAGCCCAATGACCGTATTTTCGTTCCCCAGCGCGGGATTTTTGAAGGGCGCCCGGCCAAACTTCTTCCCTGAGGCATTTTTTTTCATACCCGGCTTTCCGCAAGGAAGCCGGGTTTTTTTGTTGGGGCCGGTTGCCATGGCAGGGGGAATATAGGAAAAAACGCGGATAGGGAAACGGATGGGCTGGGGTGAAGGTGCTTATCGTCAGCGGTTAATGAAAGCAGGAGAGCTTTTCATGGCTCTTTTTCAGGCTTTTTGCCGGAAATGAACCGTTTTTGGGGAAGCCGCATGGCGGAATCAGGAGGAGAAAGAAGTTGTTCCCAGAAGATTTGCGGCATCGGAAAGGAACGCCTGAAAAAAGGATGGAGGCGAGATTTTTCTCCAGTTTCTTTTGTTCATAGGGAGGAAAGGCTTAAGAGCCTGAAAAAATTTAGGGGGATAAGTTTCCCGATTGGCGCGTAGGCCCTTTTCACATGATTGGCCGGTATGGTCTCCGGGCATATATTGCGGTGAAATGAGTTTAGCATGAATGTAAAAAACAGAAAAACAAAGAAAAATGTTGAACATTCTTAAACTCAATGCATTTTTGGAATCTCCAAAATATGTTAGAGTTTCGTGCGGAACGGCTGCATGAAGCTTCGTAATTCCAATATGAAAACCCGTTAGTCATGATATACCGTTTCAAGAAAACATTCATCGGCGTGGGAGGGCGTGAATATATCAGCAATCCTAAATTGAGCTTCCCTGAGCATGTCAAAATCCGCCGCCGCGGAACGAACCCCAGGTCCGGGCAGCCTTATACGGAGGCAGGCAGCGCCTTTGTGGAGACGTCCGCCGTCGCGGCCCGGCTCGGCTGCAGCGCGTCCGCCGCGCGCCAGTATCTGCACCGCCACGGCGTCCGTTTCCGGGTAGTCCGCAAGGGCACGGGTTCCCTGGCCCTGTACTGGCGGCGGCTGGATGTGGACCGGGTTCTTGCCGGCCGGGAGCCCGTGCGCCGCCGCGTTCCCCCGTGTTATATGGATATGGCCGGGGCCGTCAGCATGCTGGGAGTCGTCCGCAGCTATGTTTACAGGCTGGTGAAAAAAGGGTTGTTGCGTGAATACAGGTGCCGGATGAAAACAGCCCGCGGGCTGCGCGTGCGCTGCTTTTACCACCGGGAGGATCTGGAACACGTCAGGCTGCATGTGCTCCAGAAAAGATGACGGAAGCAGTTCCGGCGGATGCGTTTTTGGCTTGCGCGCGGGCCGGATTGTGTCACGTTAAGGGCATGATAGCTTTTCTGCGCGGCACGGTGGCGGAATCGTATCCCCAGCGGTTGATCCTGGATGTTCATGGGGTGGGGTATGAAGTGATTGTTCCCCTGTCCACGTTTGACAGGCTGAATCCCCTTCCCGGCAGGGAGCTGACGCTGAAGACCTACCTGCATGTCCGGGAGAACATGCAGGTGCTGTATGGTTTTGCCACGGATGCGGAGAGGGATATCTTCCTGCTGCTGATTGAGCGCGTTTCCGGAATAGGCCCGGCCACGGCGATTGCCATTTTGGGGTCCCTGTCCGTGGAGCAGTTCAAGCAGGCGGTTGTGGGCGGAGACGTTTCCGGCATTGCGCGGGCCAAGGGAGTGGGCAAGAAGACGGCGGAGCGCATCGTTCTGGAGCTGAAAGACAAGGTGGGCCTGGCCGCCACGTGGGAGGCCCAGGCCCAGGGCGCTACTTCCCAGGCCGCCGGGGACGCGGAATTGGCGTTGATTGCGCTCGGGTTCAAGCAGACGGAATCCCGCAAGGCGATTGCCGCCCACCTGAAGGAGCATCCGGATGCGGATGTGGACGCGCTGATACGCGCCGCCCTGCGCTCCATGAATTGAAGGAGCTTCCTGCATAAGGCGTGTGTGTTTGCAAGTTTTTGATTTTCATGGGGGAGCATGTTCGCCTGAAAGAGCGTTCCCTGTTTGCGGAAGCTCGGGAGCATACTGCCATGATGGGGGAACAATAGTGTTGACGGCTGGTTGAAACATTTCTAAACTTGCAGCGTCCATGGTACTTGAATAAGTCCGGGACTAGTAATTAATCAAATCTGAAGCCCTCAATCTTATGGCCAAATATGCTATTAACGGTTTTGGACGCATTGGTCGCAACGTACTGCGCGCCATGTCCAAGGAAGAACGCAACAAGGTTGTTGCCATCAATGACTTGACTCCTATCGAAACGATCGCCCACCTGCTTAAGTATGACTCCACGCAGGGCAAGTTTGACGGTGAAATTTCCATCGAGGGTGATTATCTGGTCGTTGACGGCCACAAGATCCTCATTACTGTGGAACGCGATCCCGCCAACCTTCCCTGGAAGGACCTGGGCGTAGACGTCGTTCTGGAATCCACCGGCCTGTTCACCAAGCGCGACGCCGCCAAGAAGCACCTTGACGCCGGCGCCAAGAAGGTTCTTATTTCCGCTCCCTCCCCGGATCCGGATCTGACTTTCGTTCTGGGCATCAACGACAGCGAATACGATCCCGCCAAGCACGACATCGTTTCCAACGCTTCCTGCACCACCAACTGCCTTGCTCCGATGGTGAAGGTGCTGGACGACAAGTTCGGCGTTGAAAAGGGCATGATGAGCACGATCCACTCCTACACGAACGACCAGCGCATTCTGGACCTTCCGCACAAGGATCCCCGCCGTGCCCGCGCCGCCGCGATCAACATCATCCCGACGACCACCGGCGCCGCCAAGGCCATCGGTGAAGTAATGCCGAACCTGAAGGGTTCCCTGAACGGCGCTTCCTTCCGCGTTCCGACTCCGACCGGTTCTCTGACTGACTTCGTGGCCGTGCTCAAGAAGGACGTGACCGTGGAAGAAGTGAACGCCGCCATGAAGGAAGCCGCTGAAGGCCCGCTGAAGGGTATTCTGGCTTACTCCGAGGAAGCCCTCGTTCTTCAGGACATCGTTTCCGATCCCCACTCCTGCATCTTTGACTCCGGCTTCACGTATGTGGTCGGCGGCAACCTGGTGAAGGTCTGCGGCTGGTACGACAACGAATGGGGTTACTCCAACCGCGCCGCCCAGGCCATGAAGAAGCTGGGCGACAGCCTGGGCTGCGGCTGCTCCTGCGGCAAGTAAGTCCCCTCGGACAACGCTTGCTCTTCAGTTGCACGACAAGTCTTGCCGTCCGCCTGTTTCAACTCTCCGGCTTTCCTGGCCGGGTTCGCCGGGCGGGCGGGGATTTATCCGGGAGGGCAGAAATGCCCTCCCTTTTTTATTCATTGAACCAAACAATATAAACCGATATGGCTAAACTTACTGTTCGCGACCTTGACGCCAAGGGAAAGGAAGTCCTCATGCGCGTGGATTTCAACGTCCCTCTCAAGGATGGGGAAATTACCAATGACGCCCGCATCGTGGCCGCTCTCCCCACCATCAAGTTCCTGTTGGACCAGGGCGCCCGCCTCGTCCTTACCTCTCATCTGGGCCGTCCCAAAAACGAACCCGATCCCGCTTTTTCCCTGAAGCCCGTTGCCGCCCGCCTTTCCGAATTGCTCGGCAAGGACGTGAAATTCGTCCCCGCCGCCATCGGACCGGAAGCGGAAGCCGCCCGCGCCGCCATGAAAGACGGCGATGTAGTCCTGCTGGAAAATGTCCGTTTTTATCCCGGTGAAAAGAAAAACGATCCGGAATTCGCCAAGTCCCTGCTGGGCAATGCCACGCTGTTCGTGAACGACGCGTTCGGCACAGCCCACCGCGCCCACGCTTCCACGGAAGGCGTGACGCATTTTGCGGAAAAGAGCGCCATGGGCTTCCTGATTGAACGTGAACTGGAATATCTGGAAGGCAAGCTGGAAAACCCGGAAAAGCCCTTTGTGGTGATTATGGGCGGCGCCAAGGTGTCCGACAAGATTGAAGTGCTCTCCAAACTGATGGAGAAGGCTGATACGTTCCTGATTGGCGGCGCCATGGCCAACACGTTTTTGGCTGCTGAAGGGTATGACCTGGGCGCTTCCAAGATTGAAGGGGACAAGCTGGACCTGGCCCGGGAAATTCTGGAGACGGCCAAGGCTAAGGGCGTGAAGTTCCTGCTTCCCGCAGACGTGCGCGTAGCCATGAAGTTTGAAGACGGCGCCGAAACCTTCTGCACGGCTCCCTTTGCTGAAGGCGGCAAGGTGCCGGAAGGCGGCATGGCCATCGACATCGGCGACAAAGCCATTGAAGAGTTCTCCGCCATCATCAAGGATGCCAGGACCGTTCTGTGGAACGGCCCGATGGGCGTGTTTGAAATGGACTGCTTCGCCAAGGGAACCAAGGAAGTCGCGGAAGCCCTGGCGGATTCCTCCGCCATTTCCATCGTAGGCGGCGGCGATTCCGTGACGGCGGCCAAGAAGTTCAAGGTGCAGGATAAGCTTTCCTTCTGTTCCACGGGCGGAGGCGCTTCCCTGGAACTGCTGGAAGGCAAGGTTCTTCCCGGTGTGGGAGCCCTGACCGACAAGTGCTGCTGCGGCAAGTAACCGTTTATGGCCGGGCGGATGGTTTTCCGCCCGGCGTTCAGAATGGTTTTTTCATTCCCCGCGCCCGTTTTCGGGCGCGGGGATTTTTGATTTGCCGGCTTTCATTGAAAAAGAGCCTGGAAATTCTGCGGGTCCGGCGTTTTGAAGAAGGGGGCATCCCCTCTCATGCCGTCTTTCCGTTCCGGAAAGGAAGACCGTCTTTTTTGAGCTTGCCCTTCATATGGTCCTTGCTAGGCTGAATATATATGAGACTGCTGCATTGTTTTCTGGCTGCCCTTTGGTGGTGTTCTCCCGCGCCGGCTGAGGACATTTCCGCTGCGGAGAAGGCGGAATATGGCGGGTATCCCGGACGGTACGTGCTTTTGGATTCTTCCTCACGGGACCGGCAGAGCCTGTCCACTCCCGTAGCTGTCTATGTCCATGACAATGGGGTGGAAGCAGCTCTTATTGGCGCTATTCATGTGGCGGAGCCGGAATATTATGACCGGCTGAACAAGTTGTTCGGCAGGTACGACGTGCTGCTTTTTGAAATGGTTGGCGGGGAGGGGCTCCGGCGGGAGGAGGAGTTGCGCCGCAGGATAGACCGCAGCAAGCCGCTGGGGGGACTGACGCTGGAAGAGGCGCGGGAATGGAACCGGATTGTGGAATGGAGGAAGAAAGGCGAGCAGGAAGAAAAATCTTTTCTGATGGGGCTGCTGGGGGGCGCCTACCAGGAATTGAGCGACATGCTGGGGCTTCAGACCCAGCGTCAGGGCATTGATTATTCCGCAGCTCATTTCGTCCATGCGGACATGACGATGGATGAATTCCGCAAGGCGCAGGCCAGGAAGGGTGAAAGCATCGCCGGCCTGATGCTTAAATCCGTTTTGTCCTCTCTGGTGGAGAAAACCGGGGCGAACCGGGCCGATGAATGGGGGCTGATGGCGGATTTCCTGGCCGGAAATAAAACGGGGCTGAAGAATAAGCTGATGGGCATGATGGCCAATGCTCCTCATGATTTGGAGGATACCGTGATTCTGGAAGGACGGAATGCCAAGTGCATGGAAGTGTTTGACTATTGGAGCGGCAAAGGGGTGCGCAGGATAGGCATTTTTTACGGAGCGGCACATCTTCCCGGTCTGCACGGCGCGCTTCTGGAACGCGGATACCGTCTCCGGGAGGTGCGCTGGCTTCCGGCGTGGAGCACTAAGGAAGAGCGCGCGGACGGGCAGAGCGGGGAAGCCTGATTTTTGTTCCGCCTTTACCGGTTTTTCCGGAGCGGACGGAGCAACGGCGGATAAACATGGTTTTCCGCCGCGCCGCGCCTTAAAAAAAGGGAGAAAAAGAGGGAGTTCCTTTTTCTCCCTGGGGCAGGATGTCCGCTTGCCGGGGAGGAGGAACTACTTTTCAGCAGGAGTCAGTCGGGCGATCCCTCCGCCTTTGATACGCATGGTAAAGGAAAGAGCATTTTCGGAAGCGGCTTTCCGGGTTTCTACGCTCCAACCGTCATTTTTTTCCGCCAGATCCCGGAGAATAGTGGCCCGGTACGCCGTGTTTTTGTCCAGGAAATCCAGAGGAATGGAAATGGTGCGCTCCCTGTCGTCTCCGTTCATCAGAGCGATATACCATTGGTTCCCTGATCGCCGGGCGAAGGCGGCGCATTTCCCGATGGCGGACGGCGGCAGGACGACGGTTTCATCCCATACGGAAGGGATGTTCCGGACAACTTCCCGTTCAGGAGAACCCTTCGGAAAAGCAGCTTCCATGTCCGCAGGGTTGGAGACCCAGTGGAGAATGGGGGATGTGTAAATGATGTTGGCCGCCATTTGGAGGGCCCAGGAAGAGCCGCGCAGCTTGGGGCCGTGGCCGAAGTAGCCTCCCGTGAAATCGGCGTGGCCGGAAACCAGGCGGGTGAAGGGCAGCGCGCAGTAATGCTGCCCGCCGATGGAGCTCCAGATGTTCTGTTCTCCGCCGTGAATGCCTTCCCGGCTCATTTCGTGCGGCCAGGAGCGTTCCTCCCCCGTAGGGGTGTTGGCCCCGTGGAAGTTGACCATAAGCTTGTTTTTCGCCAGGTTCTCCGCGACGGCGTCGTAGAAGGCCAGGCGCTTCTGGGAGGCGGAGTCCATGAAGTCTATCTTGAGCCCTTTGATGCCCGTTTTGGCGAGCGTGCTGAAAAAGCTGCGCATGTTTTCCCAGTTATTGGAAGGGTTGTTGACGTCTGACCACCGTACCCATACCCAAATGCCTACATTTTTACCGGCGGCGTAGCTGACCAGTCTGGTCAATTTATCCATGCTTTCTGACAGGGATGGCCCCCATTTTTTCCACCCTTCGTCAACGAGGTGGTATTCCCAGCCGAATTCGGCAGCCATATCGACAAAAGCGTATTGGTCGTTTTCCAGGACGTTCCCGCGGTCCCACCAGGTCCAGGTAGAGCGGCCCGGCCTGATCCAGGAGGCTTTGGAGCCTTCCGGAAAAAAGTTCCTGTCCGGTTCCGGAGCCAGGGAAGGGATGAGGTCATTCCGGACCAGGCCGTTAAGGTCGTCATTCACCAGGATGACGCGCCAGGGCATTTCCGCGGATGAAGGGGCGGAAAAGCCGCCAGGGTCCTGAAAATATACCGTACGGCACACGCCATCCTGAAGGGAGAATTTGATGCCGCTCCATTGTCTGTTGAAGTTGGCGGCTTCCTGGATGAGTGCAACTCCTCCATCCGGCAGTTCCACCGTAACCGGCATGGTGCGGATATAGCTGCGGGGATTACCGGGATCTTTTTTGAAATCCGTTATTCTGGAAGGAGTCCAGATCCCCTCGCAGGGACCCAGCGCGGCGGCTGCGTCCTGGGTCCACAGGACAGTTTTTTCCGGAAAGGCGAAGGCGGTTTTTTCTTCACTGATGTTCAACGAGGGCGCATTCTTTACGTCCTCCGTCCATTCATAGCGGAAGGCGACTCCGTTGTTGAAGATGCGGGCGCGCAGCCGGAGGGAGGAGTTGTTCCCGGAAACCACATATTCATTGAAACGGACGGAGGCGGAAGGGTATTTGCCGCGCGTTTCGAAGGTGTCGCAAACGTTGTTTTTCACTTTTTCCACGTTCCATTCCGTGACGCCTCCGGCAACGTCTTTCCCATTCACGACGATGCCCAGACTGGATGGTTCTAGAACCGTTTTGCCGCCTTTTTTCAGGGAATGAGCGGCCTGGCCACCCGCATGGAGCATCCAGGACAGCTGCCCGTCCGGAGATGGCAGAGTGGCGTGCGTTTCCGCCGCCTGTCCTGCGCCCGGCAGGAGGCATCCTGCCATACCGCTGATGATGAAGAGAGATTTTATAAGCATATTTTTACCGGAATACGTCCGTTGTTGTCCGGTTATTACAAAATTACATTTTTGAGGGGAGGCGTCCGAAAATTTTTCCTCCGGAAAGGCCGGGATGGTCCTCCTGCCGGGCTCCGGGCTGCTCTCCGGTCCGCTTCATGGAAGGCGGGAGCCGAATGGGGAGATGGAAGATAACGATATTTTATTTCCTGTTCAATATGTTATGGAGAAATAGCGGAAACAGTGGCAGTCAGAATAATAATCTTTACAAAGCTGCCGGGAAAAATAATAATGGCGCTACTGATAGGACGGTAGCGATGGGAAGTGACGGCTCAGACAGAGAACCCGGTTTTCACCATGCGGAAATTCCGGGCAAAGATGCCCGTCCGCATAGTGCTTCCGAACATGAATCCAAATTGACTCCTCCCGAGTCCTGGGATGAGTCTTCCGTTTATTCCAAGGAACTCCCGGACGGAGCGACGTTGGGGCATTATAAGATTTTGAAGGTGCTGGGAAGCGGCGGGTTCGGAATTACTTATCTGGTCCGCGATATGATGTTGAAGAGGAAAGTGGTTCTGAAAGAAAATTTCCCCTCCACCTATGCCTACAGGGATCCGTTTACGGGGCGCGTAGTTCCCAATAACGGAAATGACGCCGAGTCTTTCAAATGGACGCTTTCCAACTTTTTGAATGAGGCCCGCATTCTTGCGAGGCTGGATTCCCCCAGCATCGTCCGGGTGCTTTCCATCTTTGAGTGTAACGGAACGGCTTATTTCTCCATGGATTATATTCAGGGGCTTCCCCTGGATTATCTGGGAGAGCAACAGCTGCTGGACGGGAACTGTTACTCCGAACCCAAGTTGAAGGGACTGCTGGTGCACATCCTCCAGACTTTGGACTACCTGCATAAAAAGGGGATTTGCCACAGGGATATCAAGCCGGGGAATATCCTGCTTACGCAGGCAGGGAATCCCGTGCTCATTGACTTTGGCGCGTCACGCCATATAGAGAACAATTATACTCAGACTGTTCTGGCGACTCATGGGTTTTCTTCTCCGGAACAGGCTCTGGGCAGGAAAGATTTGGGGCCCTGGAGTGACCTTTATTCCCTGGGCGCCACGTTTTATTCCCTGCTGAAGGGCGTTGCGCCGCCCAGAGGGGAGGAACGGCTGGTCAACGACACCATGCAGCCGCTGGCCGCCTCCTCTGAGCTTTTCGCCAATTATTCGAGGAAGTTTCTGAAAACCATAGACAAGGCCCTCTCCCCCCAGGTAGAAGACCGTTATAAGTCCGCGGAAGCGTGGATTAAGGATCTGGGAGTTGATGGAGGCGCCATTTCAACTATTCAGTTTTCTCCTGAGGAGTTCAAGTCCGCCCGCAAGCGTTTTTTCAATCTGTTTGCCTTATCCTCTTCCCGCTTCATGTCGAAAGGGCAGGAAAAATGGGAGACGGGCTGGAAGAGGATATTTGGAGGTTTTCTTGTTATCGGCCTTCTTGGCGCGGCTCTGGGCTACTTTGTTTATGACTGGGGAAAGAAGTCGGATGAGGGAGATTTTACCAGCATCATGTCCACGGCCATTCCCCAGATTATTTCAGAGTCAAGGGATGTGTCATTTCTGAGATCCATGGATCATTTTGACGTCAGGCTGGACAGTCCGTCTTTATCGCGTCACGCCCTTCCATCCGTGCTGCCCGACCGCTTTTCCCTCGTATGCGTTCATTTGAGGGCGCTTCAGGAAGACAAGATGTGCCCGCCCCTGTATCTGACCATACGTGATGAGGACGGGAAACTGGTTTCCCGGTCGTTTAACGGCTTTTCCTTCACCTTGATTGAAAGCCCGACGCTTACCGGCTTCCGCTTTGTGGATCTTCCGGCGCTGGAGGTGGATGTCCCTTACAGGTTCAGTTTTGAGACCAAGGATAATGTTCCCCATCCGCTGAAGATTGTTTCTTCCCAGGTTTCGACTTTGGAAAGCGGGAAAGCCCTGAAGCCCCATTTCAGATTCATTTGCACGGCGTATAATCCTGAGGTGAAAGCTTCGCTGGACAGTCCGGAGAACAGAAAGATCCGGGAAATGCTTCTCGCTTCCCGGAAAAGGAACCGCACGGAAATCGATTCCATCGTGCTGACGGAACAGGAGAAGATCCAGTTGAAGAAATTCGCCAAGGCCGGATATCCTGCCGCCCAGTATAAAATGGCCCGCCTTATTTTTGAACGGGATGGAAAATACGGTCAGGAAGGGGGCGTCTGGCTTTACAAGGCGGCCATGGGCGGCTTTATTGTGGCTCAGCGGGATCTGGCGTTTCTTCTTATAGGCGGGAAGGAGTTTTTCCCGGATCTGCTTCAGTGCCCGGTCAGCCTGTCCCAGAATTATTCCCAGGCGGTGGATTTGCTTTTGATGTCTTTTATGGCGCAGGAGCCTTCCGTCCTGTATATGCTGGGCATTTTGTATTCCCAGGGATGGGGAGTGGATTACTCCGCGGATATGGTCAGGAGGGTGTCCAAGCTGCTGGCGGGTTCCGGTTACGATTTGTCGCGCCTCACTTTGTCGGCTCCCATTTTAGCCCATTGGGAGCTTCTGGGACAGCAGGAGAGAGCTTATACGCGGATGCGCTGCACCGTTCCCGGCAGGAAGATAAATCAATTTTCAGGGGTGCGTCTGGTTCGGACTTCCAAGGAGGGAGGAAGCTGCCTGATTGACAAGGTGATCCTTTTGAGGGACGGGCAGGAAGTGATGTCCCGTTCTTTCTATAAGGATCTTATCTGGGAATCTCCTGTTCTGGAGGTGCCCATGAACATGGAAGATTACGCGAAGGATGTGGATGATTCCGAGTGGTCGATCGAAGTGATCATGGCTCCGGCCAATACGTCCGGCATCATGGAAATGATGAAAAAGAAGGAGCTTTCCGGCGAGAAAGAGCCGCAGGGCTGACGGAAAGGCCGCGGCGGGCTGCCGGTTGTACCGGTTCATATGCAAGTTTCATGTTCCCGCCGGAAGCGTGGCCCTGGCATGGCAAAGGCGGGAGCCGGTGTTACGGGGGGATGATGTTTCCCTTGGACAGGTCCGGCCCGGGGATGGCCGCAGCGGCGTTAAATGTTCTTCAGCATGTCCAGCGTTTCCCGGAGTTTGTCCGCGGGCGCGGCGCTTGCCAGCCGCGGGAATTTGTTGGACGGCAGGATGAAATCCCCGTTCCTGGTGAGCATCAGGCGCTGTCCGCTGATTTCCACCATGGAGATGTTGGCCCGGGATGCCAGGATTTTGATTTTGTGGGAATCCAGCAGGTGGCGCACCGTTTCCGGCGCGGGGCCGAAGCGGTCTTCCCAGGCGCGGAGCAGATTGTCCGCTTCCTTAAGGGTACGGACGGCGGCCAGATCCTTGTAGGCGGAGATGCGCAGGGACGCGTCGCTGATGTATTCCCTGGGAAGGAAGGCTCCCAGAAAGTCTTTGCGGGATTTGGCAGCGAACTGCGTTTCGCTGTTGACGATGAAGTCCGTCCTTAGAGCCGCATCCGGACGGGGGGCCGTGTGTTTGCCCTGCATCTGGGCGATGGATTGCTGGAGGAGCTGGCAATACAGGTCAAAGCCTATGGCGGCGATGTGGCCGCTCTGCTGGGTTCCCAGCAGGTTGCCCGCACCGCGTATTTCCAGGTCCCTCATGGCAATTTTGAAGCCGGAACCCAGTTCCGTGTACTGTTTGATGGCGGAGACGCGTTTGCGGGCGTCTCCCGTGGTGGCGGCGGATCTGGGGAGCATGAGGTAGGCGTAGGCCCGGTGGCCCGCACGGCCCACGCGGCCGCGGAGCTGGTAAAGGTCCGCCAGGCCGAAGCGGTCCGCGCGGTCGATGATGATGGTGTTGGCGTTCGGGATGTCAATGCCGGATTCGATGATGGTGGTGGCCAGCAGGATGTCCGCTTTCCCCTGCACGAAGGTGCGCATGACCTGTTCCAGTTCTTCTTTAGGCATCTGGCCGTGGCCGATGACGATGCGGGCCTTGGGTACCAGGGCCTGGATGCGGTCCCGGAACAGTTCGATGGTTTTCACGCGGTTGTGCAGCAGGAAAATCTGCCCCCCGCGTTCCAGCTCGCGTTCCATGGCCTTTTTCATGATGCGTTCGTCGTAAGGGCACACGCTTGTCTGGACGGGCTGCCGGTTGACGGGCGGCGTCTCAATGGAGCTCATGTCCCGTGCTCCCATCAGGGCAATGTACAGGGTGCGGGGAATGGGCGTGGCGGACAGCGTCAGCACGTCGATCCCCTTGAATCGTTCCTTGAATTTTTCCTTGTGCCTGACGCCGAAGCGCTGTTCCTCGTCAATGATGACCAGGCCCAGATTTTTCATGGACACGTCATCGGAAATGAGCCGGTGCGTGCCTATGACGATATCCACGGCTCCCGTTTTGAGCCCTTCCAGCGTGGAGCGGATGTCCGCCGCGCTGCTGAAGCGGCTGAGCATTTCAATACGCACGGGGTATTCGCTCATGCGTTCCTTGAACGTGCGGAAATGCTGTTCCGCCAGTACGGTGGTGGGAACCAGAACGGCTGTCTGGCGGCCTCCCGTTACGCATTTGAAGGCGGCGCGGATGGCCACTTCCGTTTTGCCGAAGCCCACGTCCCCGCAGATCAGGCGGTCCATGGGGCGGGCGGATTCCATGTCCGCTTTCGTCTGGGCGATGGCACGGAGCTGGTCCTGGGTTTCCCGGAAGGGGAAGGAGCTTTCAAATTCCCACATCCATTTGCTGTCCGGGGGGTGGCTGTAGCCTTTTCCGGTCTGGCGTTCCGCCTGAACGTTAAGGAGCTGGGCGGCGTAATCCGCCACGGAGCGTTCAGCGGATTTTTTGGCGCGCTGCCATTTGGAGTCCCCCAGTTTGTTGAGTTCCGGCGTTTTGCTTCCCAGGCCAATGTATCGTGAAACCAGGTGCGCCTGGCTGAGGGGGACGTGCAGGATCGTGTTGTCCCGGTAGAGGATGTTCATTTCCTCGTCTCCGGAGTCAGGGGAGGCGGAAATGTTGATGAATTTGCCGATGCCGTAGTTGGTATGCACCACCAGATCCCCGGGATTGATGTCTTTCAGGGACGCCTGCGCGCGCGCCTTGCGCGCCTTGTCTTCCCGGCTGGCGCGGCGGCGGGCCGTGGCGGACTGGTACCTGCCGAACAGTTCCGAGGAGGAAAGAACGGCCGTCTTCGCTTCCGGGATGCTGAACCCTGCCGGGAGTTCCCCGCGCAGGGGGGTGATGGACAGCAGGGCGGGTATTCCGGCGCAGATGTCCCGGAAACGTTCTTCCTCCCCTTCATTGGGGAAGAACATGCTGACATTCCATTTCCGGTCCAGCCATTCGCGGATTTGGCGTTCCGCCAGTTCCCTGCGCATTTCCTGCATCACGAAGTCCCCCGCCTCAAAGCTGCCCAGGGGATTGTCGTGGATGGCCAGGGAGAAGTCTTCTTCCCCCGCCGCCTGTTCCGGTGGAGCGGTGAGGATGCACACGTTCCCCCGTTCCTTGCAGAAGGGGGCCGTAATGACCAGGTCTCCCGGCTTGATCCAGTCCCGCAGGGTCCCCGCGCCCGCGGCCTCCGCCAGGATGAGGTTGACGTGCTCCGCCTTGCGGAAGGAAATCTGGGAATCCACATCAAATTCCCGGATGGATTCAATTTCGTCGTCAAAAAATTCCAGGCGCACGGGGTGGGAGGACTGGAGAGGAAAAACATCCAGAATGCCGCCGCGGCGGGACCATTGCCCGCGGGAAATGACCTGTGGAACACCTTCAAACCCCGCTTCCCCAAACTGCCGTATCAAGTCCTCCGGAGCGTGCGTTTCCCCTGTTTTCAGGGTTATTCCCTGATTTTGCATGCTGTCGGGAGACGGAACTTCATCATTCAGGCTGTTTTCCGTCAAAACGATGGTTTGCCCGCCCGCGTGGCCGGAAGAGATGCGGTGAAGGATGTTGAGACGTTCCGCCGCGAGTTCCGGGTCGCCCATTTCCTCTCCCAGGGCCGTTTCTTTTTCCGGAATGAAAAGGAGATGAGGCACCCCCCAGGTTTCCAGTTGGGCCGCAAGAGCTTCCTGCGCCCGCAAATGGGGCGCGACCACCCAGGCCCGGGCAGTGTCCGGAAGGGTTCTGATGCACAGGGCCGCTACAAACGGCGCTCCGGGCAGGGAGGTATGGTCGAAAACCGCCTGTTCCTCCGTGCCCAGCTTCGCCAGTTCCCGGTGAAAGGGAGCGGTACGGGCCACCCTGTCCATCAGGTCGGATATGGAAGCTTTTTCTGCCATGCGTGTCTGTGAATCCCTGTTAAGGGAAGTGTGCCGCCTTTCCCTCCCGTGTCAACGGTTTTTCAGGGCACAAACTGTCCTTCGTTTCCCGTCGGGGGGGACTGTTTCCACGGCACGCGCGGCACGGTTCAGGAAGAGGAACGGAAGCGGATTTTAACGCCCGCTTTACGCCATTTCTGTTCAATTTCTCTGGCCAGTTCTTCATAGCTCCGTCCGTCAAGGAGGAGCTTTTGAGCTTCCTTTTCACTGGTTCCTGACTGGATGGCTTTCATGTAATTCTTGATGCGCCGGGCATCGCCCTTGCCGTCCATGTGGTAAAAATAGTAGGCCATCAGGGCGGCCAATCCGTAGTTCAGGTTGGGGTTTTCTTCCGTGAACCGGGAATAGGGCATGTTCATGTAAGCTTCCAGGCCGGGAGCCTCAATGTCATTTCCCAGGGCCCGTCCCCCCGTGTTTTTTTTGCCGTATTCCGTCACGCGGGAGACAATGTGGGAACGGTTGGCCCCGAAGTTGAAGCGGCCTCCGGCATAGGGAGTCATGCCCATGTATTCCGCAGAGCCTTCGCAAAACCAGCTGGCTTGCTTGGCCTGCGAAGACATGAGCTGGTGCGTCAGTTCATGGATGAGGGTGGAGGCGTCCTTGTCACGGTCAATGACGTAGGTGCTTCCCATGGTTTTGACTCCCAGGGAATCGAACGGGACCAGAATTCTTCCGCGGTCTCCGGGGCGCGTCGTTCCCAGGAAGATGCCCGCCGTGCCTTCGCGTCCGCCGTTTTCCAGATAGGTGCTGAACTTTTCGTACAGGTAGGCGGGGAATTTGGCGGAATCGTCATGGGCAGGGGAGTTCCCTATGGGAAGGGTTTTGTTGGCCAGGTGGGTGGCCTCAAAGAGAAGGCCCAGGCGCTTGATCATGCCGGTTCCCAGCCTGGCGTCGCAGATGAAGCGGAAATGGGGTGTTTCATAAATATATTCTCCCGGTTCCTCCTTGACGGTTTCCACCTTGAAATTATCCGGGCATTTGATGGTCCTGGGCCACGGCAGGTGGTAATTGTCCGCCGTATTGGAGGGGAGCGCCCCGCCTTTTTCCTGTTCCGCGATGAAATCCCTGTCTTCCCGGGAAAGCAGGGAGAGGGGAATGGAGACGGTTTGGCCTCCGGAACGTTTCAGCACGGCTTTCTGGCCATCCATCCTGATGAATTCCGCTTCCAGTTTTTTTCCCTGGAGGCTGGTCCAGGTACGCCCCTGTGCAAGGGGGGTGAGGAACAGGGCGGCCAGGGTTCCCGCCGCCAGGCAGAGGCGCGCGGACTTTTTCATCAGAGGGAAGACGGGAGGCATGAGCATAGTTGCGGTTAATGTTTGGGACGCGGCAGCATCAGGAGCAGCAGCCCGCAGAACAGCATCAGGCATCCTGCCGCTGCCAGGGTGGTGGTCAGCGGAACGCCCTGGTCCTTGAACCATCCCCCAAAGAAGGAGATGAGGGCGCCCACGCCGGCGGATGTCAGGTTGAGGAGGCCATAGCCGGTTGCGGAATAACGCTCGTCAATATGGGAGCGTAGCACGGGCATGAGGGTGGCGTCCAGCGATCCCTGCGCCAGCCCCTGCGTGGCGACCAGGCCCAGCATGAGCACGAGGGGGACGGTGATGTCCCAGCCGAAGATGCCAGGCAGCAGAGCCAGAACCACCAATGGGCCGGATATGGTGAAGGTGATGCCCGGAACCAGGGCGCGGGCGCGGGCGTTTCTCTTGTACCACATGTCCGCCAGGATGGCGCCTCCCAGCACGGCGACGTATTTGGCCACGGAACTCCACAGCGTGGCGGCGGGGCCCGCCTCCGCGGAGGAGAGCTGGTATTTATCCTGAAGCAGGGTGGGATACCAAGTGAGAAGGAACCAGTTCCCGGCGCCGGCAAAGGCCACTACGGCCAGCAGCATCCACATGGGGCGTCCGCTCAGCAGGCTGGAAAGGACGGCCCCGGTGGAAAGCTTGGAAGCGGGTTCCTTGATGACCTGTTCGTCATTGTCCACATTGAGCAGAACCGTTTTTTCCTCCGGTTCGGACGGTTTTTTTGCCAGGGCCGTATCCGCCGGGGCTTTGGACGGGTCTTTCAGGAACAGGATGAGGATGACGGCGTACGCCACGCCGATGAGGCCGAACAGGGCGAACGTCATGCGCCATCCCGTCCATGAAGCCATGGTGGCGCCGAAGCCGGCCACGGCCATGCCTACATAGATGCCGCTCATGTGCAGGCCTGTCGCGATGGAGCGCGTGCTGCCGCGGTGGTAGTCCGTAATCAGGGCCAGGGCGGCGGGGATGTAGAACGCCTCGCTGATGCCCATGGCGCCTCGCGCAATGAGCAGGGAAGTGTAGTCTTCCGCATGGCCGGTCCACCATGTGACTACGGACCAGACGACGAGAGAGCAGAGGATCATCAGCCGGCGGCTGTAGCGGTCCGCCAGAAAGCCGCCCACGGGGCTGAGCAGGGCGTAAATCAGCAGGAAAACGGAGGTGACCATGCCGAACTGGGCTTCCGTCTGCGGAATGTCCCGGACGATGGGTTCATGCAGGGCGGAAAGGAGCTGGCGGTCAAAATAGTTCAGCATGACCACAAACCACAGGACAATGACGGCTACCCAGGCCCACAGGCCCGGCCTGGTGTTCGGGTCCGTGACGGCGGCAACGTTTTTAACGCCGTTGCGCACGGCGGAGACGATGATGAGCGCCAGGACGATGATGGTCAGAATAAGCACGGCGTAATCAACCGTGCTCATTTCAAAGTGGTAACCTGCGTCGGCGGAGGCGTTTGCCGGGGTCCGGACGCCCGGAGCCGTTTCCCCGCTGATGGTCATGATTTCAGAACCCCTGACGATGGCGGGAGCCGTGGCGATGCCCACGGGCCATTCCCCCTGGCGCGTCCATGTGTTTCCGATGACGTCATAAACCAGAATGTCCCGGGACTGCGCCACGGGCGTGGCCGGGTCCGGCGCATTGCCGCGCTTGTCTCCGCCGATCAGGAGAATGGAATTTTCACGCACCGGGGCGGGACCTGCGGCGGCGGCTACGGGCATTCCCGGCCCGGCAGGCTGCTGCCTGCCGGCGGAGCCCCATCTGGAAGGATCTTTGTCCGTCATGTCGTAGCCGATCATGTCGGAAAGGTACGTCCTGGAGGTTTCTCCGGCGTTATCCCTGGACAGGGAACATCCGCCGATGATGAACAGGGTGCTGTCGCAGACGGCGGCAGTGGAGAGAATGCGGCCCGCTCCAGGGAAAGGAGGCAGGGAAACCCATTTCATTTTATCCGTATCCGGCGTGGTATCCAGCATGTAGATAGTGTTGAGGGCGGTTTCCGGCTGGTCCCGGTCTCTGCCGCCGATGACGAACAGTTTGTTCCCGTGGGCGGCGCATGCGGCTTCCGTCACGGGGACGGGAAGGGGAGGAAGCTTTTCCACGGAGCCGTCCGTTTTGATCAGCAGGGCGTCTTTCAGGATGCCCTGCTCATTATGGCCGCCGGCTACCGCCAGCCCCTTTCCTACGCTGGCAAAAGCGGCGTAACCCAGCGGGACGGGCAATGTCCCCGTCTTGCTCCACTGGCCGTTGCGGAGTTTGAAAATGTCCCGGTAGTAGGTTTTGGGGCCGCGTTCCTCCGGAGTTGAGGCTCCCGGCACGGCATGGGGGAAGTTGGAGCCCCCTGCGGCAATGACGGACTGGGCGCCGTCGTTTTCCGTAACGGTTCCGGCTACCATGCCGGCGCGGCCTGCCGGGTCCGGAAGGTCGGGAACAGTTCCGGACGTCCGGACGTCCACGGAAAAGGAGGCGTCAGCGGCCGGGACCGCGATGAGAAGCAGGGCTGCCAGAGCGGAGCCGCAAGCCTTGGAAATTTGGGTTAGGGAACGTGTCATGTGCATATGTTGAGAGGTTTGTAGTTGGATTCCGGGAAAAATCAGGGGAGGGTGACGCTCCACACTTCAGGAGAGCGCCTTCCGGGTTTGAGTTCTCCGTTCACGACCGCAAAACGGCCCTGCCACGCGCAGCACGGAAGGACTGCCCTGGGCGCGGCGATGGAACCTGCGTCGTGCCAT